>NZ_JBNNXU010000013.1:0-153687 GCF_052873915.1 Photobacterium sp. DNB22_13_2 | reverse complement strand
GCCGACTTAGCTCAGTAGGTAGAGCAACTGACTTGTAATCAGTAGGTCACCAGTTCGACTCCGGTAGTCGGCACCATTTTTGAAACCTCATCTTTGATGAGGTTTTTTTTTGCTTAAAATTCCTCTTTTCTCTTATACCAATAAGCACTATTGAGCATATTGGGGAAATTAACACGGTTATGTAGAATAAAAGCTTAGTATCAACAGGTTGCGCCGAACATCATGGCCAGTATCAAACTATCAGTAGAGCGCTTAACCGAGGGGCTGTATATCAAGCTGCCTTTGCAATGGACCGATCATCCGTTTCTACTGAACCATTTCAAAATCAAAGACAACCAGCAAATCCGGCTGATCAAGAATCTGGGTATAAAGCACGTCCTGCTGATCCCGGAGAAAAGTGATAGCCAACCTCTTGATCCGGACAATACCCTAGAGGCCATCAGCGAGCACGAGAGCCACTTTCTCGACCAACAAGCTGAAAAGCTATGGCAAGAAAAACAAGGCCGCATAGAGCAGCTGAAGAGCTACAAGCGAAAGTTACAGCGCTGTGAAAAGAACTTTTCCCGTTCGATGGCACAGCTGCGATCAATTGTCGGTAAAATTAAGAACCGCCCAATGACCGCCGTCAAAGAAGCGGAGCTGCTGGTCGAGGAGATGGTTGATGCCCTGCTTGAAGCCGACAATGTTGCCCTTCATCTCATGAATGAGGGTAGCGACAATGAAGATATCTACAGCCACTCGCTGAACGTCGCTATCATGTCGATGATGCTGGCTCGCTCCAGCGGTATGGAAGGACAAGATATCAAGACGATAGCCATCGGTGCATTGTTCCATGATATGGGTAAAATGAAGGTACCAACGGCCATTACTCGCAAGACGACACCATTAACCGAGCCGGAGGAGAACTACCTAAAGCTCCACCCCAAATACAGTGTCGACTTGGCCAACTTGTCTGATAGCTTTCCACTGCAGGCCAAGCCCATCCTTACCCAGCACCACGAATTGCTCGATGGCAGTGGCTATCCCAAACAGCTTACAGCAGAGCAAATCGATACCAAGGCCCAGCTGGTTGCTGTGGTCAATGCCTATGACAACCTGTGCCACCCGCAGGATCCAGCCAAGGCAAAGATCCCCTACAGCGCCCTCTCCTACTTGTTCAAGCATAAAAAAGAGCAGTACAACAATGACTACCTGGCTTTACTGATCCGCTTGCTCGGGGTTTATCCACCAGGCAGCGTGGTCCAGCTGTCAAACCAGCAGTTGGGGTTGGTTATCTCGGTCAACTCAGAGAGTCTATTGACACCTAATATCTTGCTCTATGATCCAACAGTTCCCTCCAACGAGGCACCGATCATTGATTTAGAAGAGAGCCACCTGAGCATTGATCAAGTTATCCACCCAAGCAAACTGCCGGACAAGGTCCATAGTTACCTAAACCCTCGGAGCCGGATCTCTTTCTACTTCGACCCAGATGACTAGCCCCCTCCTGAGGCAATAAGTCATAAATAAAAAACGCCCCAAAAAGGGCGTTTTTGTTACTAACAAGACAGCTCAGAGAGTCATATCGATAGGTATCACCAGCTGAACATTTCTTTGATCCAGCCTGCGGGCTTATTACCTTCGCAATAGCCTTTGACCGCACCGTCCTGATCCCACATCGGCAATGAATGCTGTCCGGCACAGTCCCTAACCAAGGTGCCGTTAGGCATCTGGCTGAACTTTGCCGTGGTCAGTTTCTGCGGCCAAGGCAATGCCAAGTGCTCGGGCTGGCGACGCTTAAGGTAATCACCATACAATCGCAGTGCACCAGCAGATCCGGTCAAGTTAACAGGTTTGTTATCATCGCGACCAACCCACACTGTAACCACTTCTCGCCCATCGGCGCCGACATACCAGCTATCGCGATTTTTATCCGTTGTACCCGTTTTTCCGGCCAGAGCCGCCCAACCAAACTGAGGCTGAAGAAAACGTGCCGTACCTTGCGAGACCACGTTTTTCATCCCGTAGGTGGTCAACCAAGCCGCCTGTTCAGGTACTGTCTGGCTTGCCTTCGGCATCCACTGGTAAAGCTGGTTACCCTGCTGGTCAACGACTGCCCGAAGAGCCGTGAGATCGGATTTTAGCCCACCACTGGCAACTGACTGGTACATCTGGGTCACCTCGAACGGAGTCAGGGTGAAAGCCCCCAGCAGGATAGATGGTAGCTTCGGTACTTCACCACGATCTACGCCCAAATCCACCATGGTATCAATCACTTCATTCAGCCCAACCTGCATACCAAGGTTGACCGTCGGGACGTTGAGCGATTTTGCCAGCGCGTAGTAGAGCGGCACTTCACCGCGAAACTTGCGGTCATAGTTACGCGGCTGCCAATTTTTCCCTTTGCTACCACTAAGCATAATCGGCTTGTCTTCAACCGTTGTAGCGAGGGAAAACTTCTCGGGGTGACGCAAAGCGGCAAGGTAGACCGCCGGTTTAACCAGCGAGCCGATTTGACGGCTGGCATCCAGGGCCCGGTTGAAACCGGCATAGCCCGGATTACTGCCGCCGATCATTGCCCGGATCTCACCTGTGCGACGGTCTGCAGCCACCAGTGCCGTTTCAAGCCCAACACCCGCTTTCTGCTTAAGCTTGGGTACCATACTGACCACCGCATCCTCAGCCTCCTTCTGTGACAAAGGATCCAGGGTACTGAAAATCCGCAGGCCAACGCCCGGGGTGTAGTTATTGCCAACCCGCAACTGAAGCTCACGCCGCAGC
This sequence comes from Photobacterium sp. DNB22_13_2, assembly GCF_052873915.1. Taxonomy (NCBI): domain Bacteria; kingdom Pseudomonadati; phylum Pseudomonadota; class Gammaproteobacteria; order Vibrionales; family Vibrionaceae; genus Photobacterium; species Photobacterium sp. DNB22_13_2. Next base: position 150,927 of record NZ_JBNNXU010000013.1, on the reverse strand, counting down.
TGCTGAAAATAAGCTGGCTGACGACGAGCGATCATCGGTCGGGATTGAACATCCAGCGGCCTTGATGCCGCCAGTTCATAGTCCGCGCCGGATAAGGTCCCGCTATCCATCATCAACCTCAACACCAAGTCTCGGCGTTGTTTGGCACGCTCTGGGTTTCGCCATGGGTTGTAATAAGACGGCCCTTTTGCCATTGCGACCAACAAGGCCTGCTGATCGATTCTGAGCTCCTGCAACGGACGTCCGAAATACAACCTAGCCCCTAAACCAAAGCCATGAACCTCCTTACCGCCATTTTGTCCCAAGTAAATTTCATTGAGGTAAGCTTCGAGGATCTGATCTTTGCTGTAACGATAATCAAGAATAATGGCGATATAGGCCTCCCGGACTTTCCGCCATAACGAACGCTCACGAGACAGGAACATGTTCTTGGCAAGCTGTTGGGTCAGGGTACTTCCTCCCTGCACGGTTCTACCTGCCTTAAGGTTAACGACCATGGCCCTGGCAATGGCCAGAGGCGATACGCCATCATGATGGTAGAAGTCACGGTCTTCGGTCACCAACAAGGCATCAACCAGCACTTCGGGGAACTGCTCACGCGGCAAGAATAACCGTTGTTCACTTTCTCCGGTTTCCAACATCCCCAACATCTTAGGTTCGATCCGTACGTAACCTAGCTGGCGTTTAGATCCCGCTTCCTGGATACTCTTCAGCTCGCTGCCATCAAAGGTCAGCATAATATGCCGAGCACCCTCAGGGCCGTCGGCAAAATCAAAGGGACGACGTATCACCTCAATGCGGGTCGATGAAGATGAATACTCACCATTACGCTGCGGGGTACGCACCTTGTGATATTGCAGTATATCCAGCTCGCGTCGGACTTCATTGAGCGTAATCGCCTGTCCCGGCTGTAAATCCAGCACTCGGCCGTAGACAACCGCAGGCAGATTCCACAGCTGGCCATCAAAACGATCACGGACAATGTTGTCGAGGTAGATCCCTACCACCAGCAGCACTGCAAGTACGGCAATGGAGACCTTCAGGCCAAAGCCAACCAGCCATTTTAACCATCCCGGTATACCCTGACGTTTCCCTTTCGGTCTCTTCTTGCGACTGCGAGTCGTCTTGGCCGGACGCTTCTTTGCCGTTGTCTTGTTTTGGCTCGTAGCCGCCGGTTTGCGCTTACGCACCGGCTTCTTGGTACCGTCCTTTCCCACGGCCGGCTTTTTAGGAGCCGGTGCCACAGAACGCCTTGCTTGATCTGTCATCATGATCTTCTTTTTCTAGATGTATTTTTTTGTTTTTTTGGTCGGTTCATGGCTTGCTGGATCATCCGGCCAAGGGTGTTTAGGGTAACGCCCTTTCATCTCTTTTTGCACCTCGCGATATGCCCCCTGCCAAAATGCAGCCAAGTCACGGGTGATCTGCAATGGTCTTTGGGCTGGTGATAGCAGCTCCAACACCACGGCAACTTTACCATTGGCTATCAGCGGCGAGTTTTTTTCGCCAAACATTTCCTGCAACTTGACCGCCAGTACCGGATACTGCCCCTGCTGATAGCGGATTGCATAGCGAGATCCGGTCGGTACTGTATAGTGGGTAGGCAATGCAGCATCAAGCTTTTGTTTCTTGTCCCAGCCTAGACGTGCTTCCAATGCAGCCATCACATCAAGTCGCTCAAGGGACTTGAGGGTTTTCATCCCATTCATATACGGCAATAACCATTCTGAGGCCTCTGCCAACAGGGTATCATCGTCCAGCGCAGGCAAACCCAGTTCAGGTAACCACTCAGCGGCGCAACGGGCACGGGTCAGCAACGCTTCCGATGCTTTGTTCCAAGGTAAGCTCCCTAGCCCCTTGCGAAGCACAGCATTGAGCAGCGCTTCGCTCGCCTTAGCTGGATCCGGCTCCCCCATCGGTTGGCGCTCAAGTACCAGTTTGCCACAGCACAGATGTTTCTCGGCGGTCAGCCGCCCTTTTTTGTCATCCCAATCTAGCCACTCTCGCCACGTAAACAAATGCGGTAACCGTTGCTGCAGATCGGCCAAATGGGCCGGTACCGCAGAGAAAATCCGGCTATCACCCTGCCGGGTTTTGACGATGTCGGCAACCACCAGCAGCTCTTCGTCAGCCAGCGGCTCATCCGGCATCATCATTGCCCCTTGCCCGTTGGCCAGCTGATAGCGGCTATTTTTACCACGGGACAAGGCGATCCTGTCCGGGAAGCCGGCAGCCAACAAAGGGGCGAACCACTCGCTTGCAACCTTTAGCCTTGTTTGCTTGGCTCCCAACTTTGCTAAATGCTGGGAAGCCCGTTGCTGATAGGCTTTGCTGCGCGATTGCTTGCCGCTCTCAATGAGATTGAGCTGAAAATGCAAGTCCGGGTTATTGCTGCCCCTTGGCGGCTCTTCAAGCAAAGCGACCATCAGAGCGGCAGTTGCCATAGCCTGCACCCCATTATTCTTCGCCATCAACAACATAGCGGCATGGCGGGGGTCAACACCCAGCGCTTGTATCGCCGTACCCATCTCGGTCATGCGGCCTGCTTCATCCATGGCTCCCAAACTAACCAATAACGCATGGGCCTGTTTCAGAGCCGGTGCTGGCGGTAAATCCAACCAATGCAGATCTGCAGCAGATTGGCAGCCCCATTGTGCCAGTTCCATCGCCAACGAAGTGAGATCAGCCCGTAAGATCTCCGGTTGCGGGGTCGCGGGCTGACGTGCCAGCATCTCCTCACTGTAAAGCCGTAAACAAATCCCCGGCTCCAAACGACCGGCACGACCGGCACGTTGCTCGGCAGAAGATCGGGCTATACGCACCGACTCAAGCCGGCTGATCCCGGTTTTCGGATCCCACAGGGCGATACGTTCCAGCCCGCAGTCCACGACCATTCTGATCCCTTCGATGGTCAAACTGGTTTCGGCAATATTGGTTGCCAGCACCACCTTACGCTGACCTTTAGGGGCAGGGGTAATAGCTTGCTGCTGCTGGCTGCCAGTAAGCTGGCCATAGAGCGGGCACATCAGCACATCTTCACCGAGATGGCCATCTAGCTGCTCCGCCAGACGGCGGATCTCCCCTGCCCCCGGTAAAAAAACCAGCATCGAGCCTGACTCGGCAGACAGCAGAGCGGAAATTTCACGGGCTGTAGCCTCTATGAGTCGAGTCTGCTCGGCAAGTTTCTTGTAGCGCAGTTCGACTGGGTAACTGCGTCCCTCGGATTCGATATAGCCTGCCTGCGGTAATAGTTCGGTCAAAGCATCGGCATCCAGCGTCGCTGACATCACCAACAGCTTGAGATCATCGCGCAGCGCTTCTTGCACCTCCAGCGCCAAGGCCAGAGACGTATCGGCATGGATACTGCGCTCATGGAACTCATCAAAAATTAGCAGGTCTATCCCCGTCAGCTCGGGATCTTGCTGAAGCATCCGAGTCATCACCCCTTCGGTCACAATCTCCAACCGAGTATGGCGGCTGATCCGGGTTTCGCCCCTGATCCGCAGACCAACAGTTTCTCCGACCTGCTCACCGAGCTGGGAAGCGAGATAACGGGCAATGTTCCTCGCAGCCAACCGACGCGGCTCCAACATCACTATCTTGCCTGCAACAGCCTCCTGCTGCAGCAGTACCAGAGGCAAGCGAGTAGACTTACCTGCACCAGGTGGGGCTTTGAGGATCAGTTGCGCGCAGGCATCGAGTTGAGTCAGCAGTGCAGGAAGCACGTCATCAATAGGCAGTTGTGACAATGGGAACACCTTGTGTCATATTCAATTTAGGCTTGGCCATTGTACCTTATACCACTTGATTTTGATGGTTCTGAATACATCGGCAATCAAGCGCCTTGCCCCGCCCCTTTTCATTCTCGCTGATAGGCCAGAATAATACTCATTTTGGTATTACCCTATGAAAGAGAAAAAACAGCGCCTTTTTTTTGCATTAACCCCCGATCGCAACGGCAAGGCTTTTCGCCGCCTTGCCCACCTGTCGAGCGATTGTGGCCAGTTCGGCCGTCCGGTCAGTGAAGATAACCTCCATATCACCCTGGCCTTTCTCGGCATGGTCACCACCGAGCAGGCTGATGCCGTTGTAGCCGCCACTGAGCAACTTGCGCCACCATCACCCTTTTTCCTGCAATTGAACACACTAGGGTACTGGAAACGCAGCAAGGTCATCTGGTTGGCCCCAGAACGGCCTCCAGAGGCTCTGATGAGATTGACACAGCAACTGAAGGGCTTAGCCCTAGATTGTGGCCTCGAACAAGAGTCCCGCGCCTACAAGCCCCATATCACCCTTGCTAAATCCGTCGCCCGGCGTCCAGAGTCACTACCGGCATTCGACAAAATAGATTTTCACTTCAATCACTTTGGCCTGTATATTTCCAAACCAGTCAGCCATGACGGCCGCCAGAGCGTCCAATACCTGCGCCTTGGACAATGGTCCCTCGCCAGCCGTTATCAATAACAACCAAAGGACAAGGCATGAAGTTCACCCCGCCATTGCAATCAGCTACCCTTATAAAACGCTATAAACGGTTTCTCGCCGATATTACCCTGCCTGACGGCTCTATGAAGACCATCCATTGTGCCAATACCGGGGCCATGACCGGGTGTGCCGAACCAGGCAACACCGTGTGGTATTCGACGTCCGATAACCCAAAGCGAAAATATCCGCATAGTTGGGAATTATCGCAAACTCCGGAAGGACACAGTATTTGCGTCAACACCGCACAGGCCAACCGGTTAGTAGTAGAGGCGATTAACAAGAATGCCATCACAGAATTAGAAGGCTATGCATCACTCCGCACCGAAGTTAAGTATGGTTGTGAAAACAGCAGGATAGATGTTTTATTACAAGACGGAGAAAAACCAGATTGTTACATCGAGGTGAAAAGTGTCACCCTGCTGGAACAAGGAAAGGAAGGGCAAGGATATTTTCCGGATGCTGTTACCACCCGAGGACAAAAACACCTTCGGGAGCTAATTGAAGTGGCACAAAATGGTGAGCGTGCCATACTTTTTTTCGCAATTTTACATTCGGGGATTGAAAAAGTATCCGCGGCACACCATATAGACCCGGATTACTTTTCATTATTACAGCAAGCAGAACGGGCTGGCGTAGAGATCTTGTGTTACAAGGCGGTATTGAACCCAACGGAACTCTATCTTGACCATTGCATAAAATTCAACCACTAACTACCTCAAAGTGATGCTTTCTTCACATTGGTATAAAATTGAATATATGCAGCAATTGCCACACCACTCCCTTTCTGCTATAGATACCGCCCAAATTTAACCAGTGACGGTTATTAGGTATATTAGGAGATGCTATATGCCAGAGAGCAACGTTAAAAAATCGCTAGGCATCCTGGCTATTGCTGGGGTTGAACCTTACCAGGAAAAAGCTGGCGAAGAATACATGGGTGAAGCTCAGCTAGAGCACTTCCGTAAGATTCTTGATGCCTGGCGCAACCAGCTACGCGAAGAAGTTGATCGTACTGTAAACCACATGCAGGATGAAGCGGCTAACTTCCCAGATCCTGTTGACCGAGCTGCTCAGGAAGAAGAGTTCAGTCTGGAACTACGCAACCGAGATCGCGAACGCAAGCTGATCAAGAAAATCGAAAAGACACTTCAACGTATTGAAGATGATGATTTTGGTTTCTGTGAATCTTGTGGTATTGAAATTGGCATCCGCCGTCTGGAAGCCCGTCCAACAGCCGACCTATGTATCGACTGTAAGACGCTGGCTGAAATCAAAGAGAAGCAGATGGCCGGCTAGTACGCTACGTACAGCACCATGATAGTCAAGAGGGAGCGCCAAGCTCCCTTTTTCGTTTAATACCAAACTGAATACTATTCTGGCCAGTCAGAGAGTAATATTCAGTTTGGTATAGTGATTTTCTTATGAGTACAATCAAGCAATATATCGGTCGCTTCGCCCCCTCTCCATCAGGTCCACTACACTTCGGCTCACTGGTTGCCGCCCTTGGCAGCTACCTTCAGGCCAAAGCAAAACAAGGCACCTGGTTGGTCAGGATGGAAGATCTGGATCCGCCACGGGAAATGCCTGGTGCTGCGGATGATATCCTACGCACTCTGGAAGCCTATGGCCTCGAGTGGGACGGCGGTATCATGTACCAAAGCCAACGCCACGATGCGTATCAAGCCCAGATAGAGACCTGGCTTGACCACCAGCAAGCGTATTACTGCCAATGTACCCGTAAGCAAATCAAGCAAGCTGGGGGCTTTTACCCGGGAAATTGCCGGGACAAACAGCTGGAGGAGGCTGGCAATGCAATCCGTCTAAAGGTTGACGCACCGGTACTGGCTTTCGACGACCTGCTGCATGGCCACATAAGTATCCCTGCCCCACTGGCTGAGGAGGATTTCATTATCCGCCGCCGCGATGGGCTATTCGCCTATAATCTGGCTGTAGTGCTGGATGATATAGAGCAAGGGATCACAGAAGTGGTTCGAGGCGCCGATTTAATTGAACCAACCGGTCGCCAGATTGGGCTATACCGCCTACTCGGCCAACCGGAAGTAAATTATCTGCACCTGCCACTGGCAGTGACAGAGAATGGCAATAAGCTATCAAAGCAGAATCATGCCCCAGCAATCGACAAGGCTGACCCAAGACCGGCCCTTATCGAAGCAATACGGTTTCTAGGCATGCAGCCGCCGGTTGATCTGGCCAGCTCATCAACCCGCGATATCCTACTTTGGGGCATTGCCCATTGGCAGCTATCAAACCTGCCGCAAACAACGGCGATTACCCTGGCCCCGTATCACCCTTCACACGGATGAAACCAAGCGCCTGCAGTATTGTCGCCTAGCTAACAGTTAACCGCCTTGTTTACCTCAAAGTGGCTGAAAATGGCCTTCAAAATGCAAGGAAACAAGCGCTAGGATTCTAAAATGGGCTGCTGTGATATATGATATGCGGCTGTTTGTTGAATCCGAACCACATAAATGAGGTGTATTATCTTTAATCGAGTCGCCAGCTTTTGCCGTAAGGTACTGAATCGAGACGCAAGTGATCTCGACCATGAGGAACTCGCCTTGCAAGTTTATCAGCGCCAAGAGCACGGTATTTCACGTAAAGATATCAGCGAAAATGCGCTGAAGGTCCTTTACCGCCTAAATAAAGCCGGGTATGACGCCTATCTGGTAGGTGGTGGTGTTCGCGATATCCTGTTGGACAAACAACCTAAAGACTTCGACATTGCCACTAATGCTACGCCGGAAGAAATCAAGCAGCTGTTTCGTAACTGCCGCCTGATTGGCCGCCGTTTCCGCTTGGCTCATATCCTGTTTGGTCGTGATGTTATCGAGGTGGCAACCTTCCGTGGCCACCATGCAGATGCTAAGCCAAGCCTGAAAGACAAGAAACAGGTCTCGGCCCAGAGCCAAGAAGGCATGCTGCTACGTGACAATGTCTACGGTACCATCGAAGAAGATGCCGAACGCCGTGACTTCACGATCAATGCCCTTTATTACAGCATCAAGGATTTTACCGTTGCCGATTATGTCAACGGGGTCGAAGATCTCGACAACCGCATTGTCCGTCTGATTGGTGATCCTGAAACCCGCTACCGAGAAGATCCGGTCCGGATGCTCCGTGCGGTGCGCTTTGCCGCCAAGTTAGATATGACTATTGAGCCAGTCACCGCTGGTCCAATTAATCAGCTATCAACTTTGCTGCAGGATATTCCAGCCGCCCGCTTGTTCGAGGAAAGCCTCAAGCTGCTTCAGTCCGGTGATGGTCTTGCTACCTACAAGTTGTTGCGCGAATACAACTTGTTCCAGCAACTGTTCCCACTTCTAAGCGAGCACTTTACCGAAGATCACAGCAGCCAAACAGAGCAGATGATCGAACACATTCTAGCGGCAACCGACAAGCGTATCGCCGACGGAAAACGTGTTAATCCCGCCTTTATGTTCGCAGCTATGCTGTGGTATCCGCTGGTTACCCGTGCCGAAGAAGTCGCCTTTACCAGCGGCCTAGCCTACTATGATGCCTTCATGGTAGCAGCGAATGATATTCTCGATGAGCAGGTCAAGAGCATTGCTATCCCGCGCCGCTTTACGACCACGATCCGTGATATCTGGCAGCAGCAAACCCGCTTCAGCCGCCGCAACGGCAAGCGTGCCTTCAAGATGATGGAGCACCCGAAATTCCGTGCAGCCTTTGATTTCTTGGAGATGCGCGGTAACTTCGAAAACGAAGAGATTGCTGAGCTCGCTCAATGGTGGGATCAATTCCAGCACGGTGACCGCAACCTGCGACATCAGATGGTCCAGGAAATCAACGAAGGTGGAACGGGTGCACCGCGCCGCCGTCGCCGTCGTCCGCAGCGCCGCAAGAAGCCACAGGCTAAATCATCATGATTCTGGCCTACATAGCGATCGGCAGTAACCTGTCCGATCCTGTTGCCAAGGCCAACAGTGCGATCGAGGTGCTCAAGCAGCACCCCGATCTCAATGTGGTCGCCGTATCCTCGCTCTACAGCAGCACCCCGATGGGACCACAGGATCAGCCTGACTACATCAATGCTGTCATTGCTGTCGAAACCGAGCTAAGCCCGTTAGCCCTACTCGACTGTACCCAGTCTATCGAGCAAGAGCACGGTCGTGTCCGCAAGGCTGAGCGCTGGGGGCCACGTACGCTGGATCTCGATATTATCCTCTACGGCGACCTTGAACATCACTGCGAGCGCCTTACGGTGCCGCACTACGGAATGAAAGTCCGCGAGTTCGTATTATACCCACTCGCTGAAATTGCCCCTGAGTTGGTACTGCCGGATCAGACTCCGCTAGACACACTGCTGGAGCGGGTAGACCGCAACGGGCTGAGCATCTGGTCTCAGTAACCGTTTCTCAGGACCAAAGGGAGAACACATGAAAAAGATCACTATCAACGACCTGATGAAATGGAAGCAGGAAGGTCGTAAATTTGCCTCAGTCACCGCGTACGATGCTAGCTTTTCCCAGCTGTTCGAACAACAAGGCGTCCCAGTAATGCTGGTTGGTGACTCCTTGGGGATGGTACTGCAAGGCAAGCCAGACACCTTGCCGGTAACGGTTGACGATATCGCTTACCACACCCGAAGTGTCCGTGCCGGTAGCCCGAATTCGTTGTTGATGGCCGATATGCCATTTATGAGCTATGCCACACCAGAGCAAGCTTGTGAAAATGCCGCAACGCTAATGCGTGCCGGCGCCAACATGGTCAAACTGGAAGGCGGAGCCTGGCTCGCTGAAACCGTGACCAAATTGACCGAACGTGCTGTACCAGTATGTGCGCATTTGGGGCTAACCCCTCAATCTGTCAATATTTTTGGCGGCTATAAAGTGCAAGGACGTGACTCCGACCACGCTGAACAGATGGTAAAAGATGCTATTCTGCTGAAAAACGCGGGTGCACAGATCATCTTACTAGAATGCGTACCGGCCAGCTTGGCAGAGCGCATCACCAAGGCCGTTGAAGTACCAGTTATTGGCATTGGTGCAGGCAATGTGACCGATGGTCAGATCCTGGTGATGCACGATATGTTCGGGATCTCGGCAAACTATATGCCCCGTTTCTCCAAAAATTACTTGGCAGAAACCGGCGAGATGCGCGCAGCCGTTACCAAATACCTAGAAGATGTCGAGGCCGGAACCTTCCCGGGCCCAGAACATACCTTTGAATAAGGAATAAAAATGCAAACATTCGCCGAGATTGCCCCGATCCGAGAGCAAATCCGAAGCTGGCGCCGTGAAGGCCGCCGGATTGCTTTCGTGCCGACAATGGGAAACCTGCATGAAGGCCACCTGACGCTGGTCCGCAAGGCCCGTGAATTGGCAGATGTGGTCGTGGTTAGCATTTTTGTCAATCCGATGCAGTTCGACAAAGCAGACGATCTCGACAACTACCCGCGCACGCTGGAAGATGATCTTGCCAAGCTGAACAGTGAAGGGGTGGAGTTGGTCTTTACGCCGACTCCCGACAACATGTACCCGGAAGGCCTGGATCGCCAAACTTTTGTTGAGGTACCAGGGCTATCCACCATGCTTGAAGGTGCGTTGCGCCCAAGTCATTTCCGTGGCGTCTCGACGATTGTAGCCAAGCTGTTCAATATTATTCAGCCTGATTTCGCCTGTTTTGGTGAGAAGGATTACCAGCAACTGGCTCTGATCCGCCAGATGGTTATCGACCTTGCGATGGACATTGAAGTTGTTGGCGTAACCACCGTTCGTGAGATGGATGGCCTAGCCATGAGCTCACGCAATGGTTACCTGACCGTTGACGAGCGCCAGCGTGCTCCTGTATTGGCCCGCACCATGCGCTGGATCAGCAGCCAAATGCGCGGCGGCCGCACCGATTACGCAGAAATCGTGGTGGATGCCAACGACCAATTGCGCGCTGCTGGATTACAACCGGATGAAGTCTATATCCGTGATGCTGTTAGCCTCCAGCCTATCAGCGAAGAAACCCAACAAGCGGTGATCTTGATGTCAGCCTTCCTCGGCAAGGCACGCCTTATCGACAACCAAGTGGTTGAACTAAATACAGCAACGGCAACTGCTGCGGAGGAATAACCTTCCTTTGCCATCCCCATAAAAAATCCCGGCCAATGCCGGGATTTTTATTTTCTGCTTATTACTTTTAGCTCGCCAGTTACGAACGCAGGCCAATACCGCGCGAGATCAAGTAGTAGCACAGGCTATACAAGATGGCTGTGAATACCCCCAATACCGCAAACGAGGTACCGATCCCAACATCAGACACACCCAAGAAGCCATAGCGGAACGCATTGACCATATAGACTATTGGGTTCAGCTTGGAAACACCCTGCCAGAACTCCGGTAGCAAACTCAGTGAGTAGAACACACCACCAAGGTAGGTCAGCGGGGTCAGGACAAACGTAGGAATAATACTGATATCATCAAAGGTCTTAGCAAACACAGCATTGATCAGGCCACCCAGAGAGAATACAACCGATGTCATAAGTACCGTTGCGACTACCACACCAAAGTGTGCGATCTGCAGATCAACAAACAACAATGACACGACCGAGACAATGACACCAACTCCAAGGCCACGCAGTACCCCACCACCGACAAAACCAGCAATAATAATGTAATTGGGTACCGGTGCCACCAGCAATTCTTCGATATTGTGCTGGAACTTGGCGCTGAAGAAGGATGAGGCCACGTTAGAATAGGAGTTGGTGATCACCGACATCATGATCAGGCCGGGAACGATATACTCCATGTAGCTAAAGCCGCCCATCTCCCCGATACGGCTGCCAATCAGGTTACCGAAAATAACAAAATACAGGGTCATGGTAATAGCCGGTGGCACCATGGTCTGTACCCAGATCCGGGCAAAGCGGTTCACTTCTTTGGTGATCAGGCTTTTAAATGCGATCCAATATTGCCGGTTCATGACTGGGCTCCTTGCATATTCTTGCTACTACTCACCAAGGTCACGAACAGCTCTTCAAGGCGGTTGGCCTTATTGCGCATTGAGATAACATCAACCCCCTGCGCAGTCAGCTGGGTAAACACATGATTAAGACTATCCCCCTTGCTAATATCAACTTCCAGGGTATGGTTGTCCGGTAACTTCCAGCCGATGCCTTCGAGTACTGGCTTATTGCCGTTCAATTTGACATCCAAGATGAAGGTTTCGACCTCCAGCTTGCCAAGCAGTGCTTTCATCGAGGTATTCTCGATCAGCTCACCGTGGTTAATGATGCCGATATTACGGCACAGCATTTCCGCTTCTTCGAGGTAGTGGGTGGTAAGGATAATCGTCACCCCTTCTCGGTTGATCTCGCGCAGAAACTCCCACATCGAACGACGCAATTCGATATCGACCCCGGCGGTAGGTTCATCAAGGATCAGCAAGCGCGGTTCGTGCATCAATGCCCGGGCAATCATCAGGCGACGCTTCATCCCACCAGAAAGATTACGGGCACGCTCATTGCGTTTGCCCCAAAGATCCAGCTGAGAGAGGTACTTCTTAGCCCTCTCTTTTGCCAGTTCCTTTTCTACCCCGTAGTAACCGGCTTGATTTATCACGATCTGCTCGACCGTCTCAAACTGGTTGAAGTTGAATTCTTGTGGCACCAGCCCCAATTGCTTCTTGGCCTCGACCAGCTGGGTATCCAGATCATAGCCAAACACCTTCACCTCGCCCGAGGTTTTGTTAACTAATGAGCTAATCACACCAATTGTGGTTGATTTACCAGCACCGTTAGGGCCAAGCAAAGCAAAAAAATCGCCTTCTTTAACACATAGGCTCATATTTTTCAGTGCATTAACGCCACCTTTATAGGTTTTGTTTAAGTTTTTTATTTCCAAAGCGTTCATAAAATGCGATCTTAATGTTAGAAACTTTCTTCGGACAACTACTCCGATTTGCTATTCAACCAGCTTGTGTATAGTTAAGCCGGTTTACATAGTTCTCAGGACTTCTACAGGACTGATACCTATGTAAATTGTTTTTCCTCAGGGCCTGGGCTTTTCCCAGCACTGTGGGTATAAAATATCAGAGAAAGGCATCATCATGGCAGATATTAAACAGCTATTCGCAAATAACGCAGCCTGGTCAGAGAACATCAAGGATGAAAAACCTGAGTTCTTCAGCCATCTTGCGGAAGCCCAACATCCCGAGTACCTCTGGATCGGTTGTGCCGACAGCCGAGTTCCCGCCGAACGCCTAACCGGATTGGACTCCGGCGAACTATTTGTCCACCGAAACGTCGCAAACCAAGTGATCCATACTGATCTCAACTGCCTATCCGTGGTTCAGTATGCTGTTGATGTACTAAAGGTACGACACATCATTGTCTGCGGCCACTACGGCTGTGGCGGTGTCACCGCCGCTATCGAGAATCCACAGCTTGGCCTTATCAACAACTGGCTGCTGCATATCCGCGATCTTTACATGAAACACCGCTCCGACTTGGGCCAACTGCCACGGGAAGAGTGGGACAACAAACTGTGCGAGATCAACGTGGCCAGTCAAGTTTACAACCTGGGTAACTCGACGATCATGCAACAGGCGTGGGAACGCGGCCAGCAGATCAAAGTCCATGGCTGGATCTACGGTATCAACGATGGGGTACTAAGTGACCTCGGAGTCACGGCAACTAGCCGCGAATCACTGGAAGTCGCCTACCAAGCTGCAATGGCTGAGCTTCTACCTAACAAAGGGTAAAATCAGTTAATCTCTCATTAAAAAAAGCGACTGCCTTGCAGTCGCTTTTTTCATACCCAACAAGCTCAAACGTCTAGTCTTCTTGTGGGATAACCTTACCGATAAATGGCAAGTGACGGTATTTCTGTGCGTAATCGATACCGACACCCACCACAAACTCGTCAGGGATTTCGAAACCAACCCATTTGACGTCAACGTGCACTTCACGACGCTCCGGCTTATCCAGCAGGGTACAGATCTCAATTGAGTTTGGCTCACGCAGCGACAGGATCTCACGCACCTTGTTCAAGGTATTACCGGTATCGATAATATCTTCAACCAACAGTACGTCCTTGCCTTTGATGTCATCATCCAGATCTTTCAGGATACGGACATCTCGGTTGCTTTCCATGGTATTGCCATAGCTTGATGCAGTCATGAAGTCGACTTCGTGTGGAAGTTCAATTGCACGAGCCAGATCAGCCATAAATACAAACGAGCCACGCAACAGGCCCACCATTACAAGATCTTTTGAATCTTTATAATGTTCAGTAATTTGCTTTCCTAGCTCCAATACACGTGCCTGAACGTCCTGCTCAGAAATCATTACTTCAATGGTATGTTTCATCTTTATCTCCATCAGTACGGCTTTATCAGCCGCCTGTCGGCTTGCGGTAAAAACGGAGCCTTATTCTATCACCCCTAAAAAGTAATAGTTATTTTATCGTCCCTGTCAATTATATGATACAGAATGAATAAAACACGATTGAATATAGGTAGTTGCTGCTGTAAAGTTACACTGCGTACAAAACATAACCAAAATAATGACAATTGAGCTAGGAATCATCGACATGGATACGATCGCGAAAAAAACAAGGACTCGTCTATCCCCAGAAAAACGCAAAGAGCAGCTTCTCAGCTATGCCTTGGATGTCTTTGCAAGACGCGGCATCGGCCGGGCGGGTCATGCTGATATCGCTGATATGGCCAATGTATCAGTTGCCACCGTTTTCAATTATTTCCCAACCCGTGAGGCCTTGGTAGAAGAAGTATTGACCCAAGTCGAGCAGCGCTTCAAGGTGATGATGGGCAACGGCTTTGCTAGCGGGCAACCACTAGAACAGCAGCTCACCGAGGTTTGCTATCACCTTATTGATGAGGTGATAGAGCAGCAAGACTGGATAAAAGTATGGTTCGAGTGGAGCACTTCTGTCCGTGAGGAGATCTGGCCCCATTTTGTCAGCAGCAACAAGGACCATTTCACCAAAGTTACCGAATGCTTCGAACAAGCCAACCTCTCAGAGGATTTTTCGGCCTGCGATCGTGCATGGCAATTCCAGGGCCTATGTTATGTCCTCTACTTGCAAGCCAATATCACCCCTGATCGGGAAGAAATGCAGGCTTTAGCAGCTAACCACATCAAAGCACTACTCAAAAAGTAACACGCTCAATTTGCCCTATAAAAACAAAAAGGCCGGTCATAAGACCGGCCTTGTACTTTGTGTTACCAATGAGACAGGCTAGCTTGCCGCCGCAAACACCACTGGCTCATGTGGCTCCAGGGTGACAGCAACTCTCTCGCCAATCTGCAAGATAAGGTGTGAATTAACAATCAGGCTGTGGCCTTGGAATTCGACCGTATAGCGGCAGATATCCCCCATAAACAGTTGCTCGGTAATCACCCCAGCCCCATCCTCTGCAGGCTGTACCTTGAGGTTCTGCGGGCGAAGTAGCCACTCTGCATCACCATTGCTAGCAGGTGTACTGTTGACGTTAATCGCGCCAAACGGCGTCGACAAGGTATTACCACCCGCAAGTGTCACCGGCAAGTAAGAGCCGGTACCAAGGAACTCAGCCACAAAGCGGCTGCTTGGACGGTAATAAAGCTCCGTTGCGCTACCAAACTGCTCAATCACCCCGTTGTTCATTACCGCCATGCGGTCGGCAAAGGCAAACGCCTCTTCACGGCTGTGAGTAACAAAAATAGCCGTGACTCCCTGTGCCTTGAAAATACGGCGGATCTCTTTGATCAGACCGTGACGCACCTGAGTATCGATATTGGAAAACGGTTCATCCAGCAAGATCAAATCTGGCTCGCAAGCCAATGCCCGGGCAATAGCAACACGCTGCTGCTGACCACCGGATAACTGATGCGGATAACGGCTATCAAGCCCAGTCAAGCGAACTAGCTCTAACATCTGCTGGATCTTGGCTGCCACTTTCGCCTTACTCCAATCACGCAGGCCAAAGGCGATGTTTTCCGCTACCGTAAGGTGCGGGAACAATGCATAGTCCTGGAAGATCATACCGATGTTTCGCTTCTCCGGCGGTAGCCAAGTATGCTCATCGGCAATGGTACGGCCATTGATGTGGATAACCCCACTTTCCAACGGTAATAAACCCGCAATCGCTTTAAGCAAGGTCGTTTTGCCACAGCCACTGGCGCCTAGCAGGCAGACAATCTCATTGTCTTTAACTGGCAATGAGAGGTTTTCCAATACTGCCTGACCGTGATATTTGCAGGTTAGGTCTTTAACAGATAATGCGTGACTCATCAGTGTTTCTGCTCCAAAGAACGGTTAACCATCACCAGTGGGATCAAGCCAACAATGACCAGTAGGATCGCCGGCAAGGCAGCCAGTTCAAGCTGCTCATCAGATGCGAAATTATAAACATAGGTTGCCAAGGTCTCGAAGTTAAACGGGCGCAGCAATAGCGCCGCATTGAGCTCTTTCATCGACTCAATGAACACCAGCAGGCCTGCAATCAAGCAACCACGGCGGATCAACGGCAAGTGGACCCGGCGCAGCATCGCCATTGATGCATAGCCCATGGTCTTGGAAGCCATATCGAGCGATGGTGGGATCTTGGCCAGACTGCTTTCGATACTGCCCACCGCAACCGCTGCAAAGCGCACCACGAAGGCAAAAATAATGGCAAACATAGTACCGGAGAAAATCAGCCCCGGCCGGCCCAAGCCATTGGCAATGGTAAAATCATTAAGTAAATGATCGGCGCTGGTCAGTGGGATCATCACACCGATTGCCAGCACCGTACCTGGCACGGCATAGCCTAAAGAGGAAATGCGGGTCGGTACAACAGTGATACCTCGGCCATCCAGACGACGATAAAAGTTGACGATCAACGCCAAAGCAACCGCCAGAACAGCGACAATAAGAGAGACTTTCAAACTATTGATACTGTACTGCTGGAACTGGCTGGTCCAGCTGTCGCCAAAGTAATGCCAAGCATAGTAACCAAGCTGCATCAGCGGCATCATGAAGGCAAAACCGATCAACCCCCAGCACCAGCTGAGCGCCGCCCACTTTTTCCAACCTGATAGGGTATAACGAATATCATCGCCATGTTCGAATTCCTGCTGGAACATTTTCTGCTTGCGACGACTGAAACGCTCCGCGCTGATCAAAACAAAGATCACCAGCAGCATAATCGCCGAAATTTTAGCTGCTGCATTGAGGTTCGAATAGCCAAGCCACGTATCGTAAACCGCCGTGGTAAGGGTATTAACAGCAAAGTAACTGACGGTACCGAAATCCCCCAGCGTTTCCATTGCGACCAAAGACAATCCAACGGCAATCGATGGGCGGGCCAGTGGTAAAGAAATACGACGGAAACTATCCCAAGGGCTACATTTCAGTAGACGGGCTGATTGCAACAAGCTAGTACTTTGCTCCATGAAGGCAGCACGGGCTAGCAAGTAAATGTAAGGATAGAGCACCAGTGCCAATACTAAGCAGGCGCCACCGAGCGAACGGATGTTCGGGAACCAGTAATCGTGGATAGTTTGCCAGCCAAAGATATCGCGCAGCAGGATCTGGATAGGACCGGCATAATCGAACCAATCGGTGTAGATATAACCGATGATATATCCTGGCATGGCAAGCGGCAGTACCAATGACCACTGCAGCACCCTTTCACCAGGAAGCCGACACATCGCCATGATCCAGGCTGACGGTAAACCGAACAGCAGTGCCAATAGCATCGTACCTGTGACCAACCAGAAAGTATTGGCAGCATAGGTCGGCATCACGGTTCCCATCAAGTGGGAAAAGACGTCATCAGTCTCACCGAAGGCGGTGTAAAAAATGGCCAGAATAGGCAAAACCAGCAGGAGGGAAAAGCCCCAGCCGCTGGTTCGCCAAAAGAGATATTTTTCTTTCATTGCTTAC
This sequence comes from Photobacterium sp. DNB22_13_2, assembly GCF_052873915.1. Lineage (NCBI taxonomy): Bacteria > Pseudomonadati > Pseudomonadota > Gammaproteobacteria > Vibrionales > Vibrionaceae > Photobacterium > Photobacterium sp. DNB22_13_2. Next base: position 133,543 of record NZ_JBNNXU010000013.1, on the reverse strand, counting down.
TACTTAAGTACCTTTTGCAATCAAGATATGGCACCGGAGAACAAGACCTTCGGTAAGCCTTCCCGATGCAGGGGAAAAACCTTGCTACAGGAAGGGAGAAACTACCACAACTTATTGGAAAAAGTACTTAGCCTTACGCAATAAATGGGGCATTACGCCCCATTTTTTGTAACCAATTACAGATCAAACTTCACTTCGTCTAGCAGTTTGATTGCTGTGCTGTGGTACTCGGCAACTTTATCCAGAGAAACATCATCAGCCTTGAAGTCACCCCAAGATGCTACTAGTTCAGAACGCTTAACGCCTTCTTTCACCGGGTATTCGTAGTTCACTTCAGCGTACATCTGCTGTGCTTTATCACCCGTTAGGAATTCCATCAGTTTCTGGGCGTTTTCCTGGTTAGGCGCGTATTTCGCCATTGCCATACCACTTACGTTAACGTGAGTACCGTTGCTCTCCTGACCTGGGAAGTTGATGTATACCGCTTCAGCCCAAGACTTCTGCTTCTCATCATTTACCATCTTGCCAAGGTAGTAGCTGTTACCAACGGCCAGATCACACAGACCTTCTTTCACCGCTTTAACTTGCGCACGGTCATTACCCTGCGGCTTACGGGCTAGGTTTGCTTTATAACCTTCTAACCACTCTTTGGTTTCTGCTTCACCGTAGTGGGCAATCATCGAAGAAACCAGAGAGATGTTGTAAGGGTGCTTACCAGAGCGAGTACAGATTTTGCCTTTCCACTCTGGGTTGGCAAGATCGGTGTAATCAAAGTCTGCAGGTAGGCGACCAACACGGTCACGCGATGAGTACACGTTACGAGTACGTAGCGTCAGGGCAAACCACTCGTCTTCGTTGTCGCGAAACTGTGTTGGTACATTGCCATCAATCACTTTGCTATCAACAGCTTGTACCAGCTCTTTGTCTGAAAGCTCAACCAAACGGCTGATATCTGTTGTCAGAACTACGTCTGCAGGGCTGTACTGGCCTTCTTGCTGTAGCTTTTCTGCCAAGCCTTCTTTTGCAAACTTTACGTTTACTTTAATACCGGTTTCAGCGGTAAACTCTTTGAACATAGGCTCAACCAAAAATGGTTGGCGGTAAGAGTAAACATTCACTTCTTCAGCCGCGATAGCCGCTTGTGGAGCCGCCAAGCCCAATAGAATTGCCGATGCCAACAGCTTTTTCATTGTGATCCTTCCCTTAAAGTAAACGCAAAATGTAATGATAATACTTCTCAATGACGTGTGATTATAATGTAGCTTATGTTTAAAGCAATGGCTTGTAACATTCACAAACAAAAAAACGCTGCCAATTGGCAGCGTTTTTTTTAAAGTTGTGAACTAAATATATGTTACTTATTTCACACTGACGAACTCTGGGTAAGCATCGATACCACAATCGTGTAGATCCATACCCGCCAGCTCTTCTTCTTCGGTCACTCGGATACCAACGGTGTACTTCAATACCGCCCATACCGCCAAGCTTGCAGCAAAGACCCAGCCAAAGATAACGGCAGCCCCTAGCAGCTGTGCACCAAAGGTCGCATCAGCATTGCTGAACGGTACAACCATCAAGCCAAGGAAACCACACACACCGTGAACCGAGATAGCACCAACTGGATCATCAATCTTGATCTTGTCCAAGCCAATAATGCTAAACACCACTAGCGCACCAGCGACCACACCGATAATGACTGAAGCCATTGGTGATGGAGATAGTGGATCTGCGGTAATCGCGACCAAGCCAGCCAGTGCACCGTTAAGGATCATGGTCAAGTCAGCCTTGCCCCATGTCGTCTTACACACAGCCAGTGCAGCGATGGCACCTGCTGCTGCGGCAGCGTTAGTGTTCAGGAAGATCTGGCCAACAGCCGTGGCATTTTCAAAGTCAGACACCATCAGCTGCGAACCACCGTTGAAGCCAAACCAGCCCAGCCACAGAATGAAGGTACCCAGAGTCGCCAACGGCATGTTTGAACCCGGAATTGGGTGAATAGAGCCGTTCTTGCCATATTTCCCCTTACGGGCACCCAGTAGCATGACACCCGCCAAAGCAGCAGCTGCACCGGCCATGTGGACGATACCTGAGCCAGCAAAGTCGCTGAAGCCCGCTTCAGACAAGAAGCCGCCGCCCCAAGTCCAGTACCCTTCCAGTGGATAGATGAAACCAGTCAAAATGACAGAGAAAATGAGGAATGACCACAGCTTCATACGCTCGGCAACCGCGCCGGAAACAACAGACATCGCCGTTGCCACAAATACCACCTGGAAGAAGAAATCAGATTCCAGTGAGTGATCGGCCCCCTCGGCCTGCGTGCCAATCAAGGCACCAATTGAAGGGATCCAGCCTCCTTCACCGTTATCGACATACATGATGTTGTAGCCGACAATCAGGTACATAGTACAAGCGATGGCATACAAGCAGAAATTTTTGGTTAGAATTTCAGTGGTGTTCTTAGAGCGCACCAAGCCGGCTTCCAGCATGGCAAAGCCCGCGGCCATCCACATGACCAGCGCACCAGAAATCAAAAAGTAAAAAGTATCGAGTGCATAACGCAGCTCAGTTACAGTCGTTGCTAGTTCCATAATCTTCGTCCCCTACTCTTAATTCTTATAAGGCTTCTAAATCTGTTTCACCGGTACGGATACGTACTGCATGGTCTAGGTCATAGACAAAAATCTTGCCGTCACCAATCTTGCCGGTTTGCGCAGCCTTAGAAATAGCATCGATAATGGCTTCTAGGTTTTCGGCTTGAGTAGCGATCTCCAGTTTCACTTTAGGCAGGAAATCCACCTGGTATTCCGCTCCACGGTACAACTCGGTATGGCCTTTCTGGCGACCGAATCCCTTCACCTCGGAAACTGTCATTCCCTCAACCCCAACATCTGCTAGCGCTTCACGTACATCGTCCAACTTAAATGGTTTGATTATTGCGTTGATCACTTTCATTGCCTGCTCCTCAAAACGGAATTCCTTCTCAATCACAGTTCAATAATAAACAAGCAACGTGCCAACTTTTTTAACGCTTTAATTTCAAGAGCTTAAATAAAAACGTGATTCTGATACAAAAAAGGCTGCACCTAAATAGTGCAGCCTTTTCACCGAAATGAAGCAATTGGGGCGTTGCGGGTCAAAAACGGGTAACGAATTCGCGCCATGCCGTCAAAACCAGTGCAAAGTCTTCAAATCCGCATACTGCCACGGCCTCTTCATCATAGAAGTCCATATTATCTTCAAGCTCAGTGTCATCTTCTGAAAACATATAGTTAGCTTGAACAATTGCCTCATTGTCCTGCAAAGTCAGGGTCAGTTCGTCGCCGATAATGCGCCATTCTTGGGTGCTGTTTTTCAGTGCACCAAGCTGGGACATCACCGACTCCATCTTGGCAAAGTCCTTGCCAACCTCTTCAATCAACCAGCGGCCAAGGGCTTCATGGCCCATAGAGAAAACTGCATGATAGCTACCGTCCAGGGTATTTTTCTTAAATTCGTAATCCATAGCTATCCTCTGTGTGATGTCAGTGATTTTAAGTTGGTGGTAAACTTGATCGCAGTGGGCTCATACTCCCGACACTTCGCGCAAGAGCGCACATTTTCAGGATCTGACACAGAAATGCAACTCAATGCGACCATTGCCCGGCAAATCGTCGAACGGACGATGAAAATCATCCACCACTCGGTCAATGTGATGGATGAATATGGCCGGATCATCGGCTCCGGCGATCCTAGCCGTCTCAACCAACGTCATGAAGGCGCAGTGCTTGCTATCACAGACAACCGGGTAGTAGAAATTGATCCCGGTACCGCATTGCAGCTCAAAGGGGTTAAACCCGGTATTAACCTACCAATCGTCTTCCGCGACCAAATTATAGGTGTGGTAGGTGTCTCTGGTACACCGGATCAAGTGCGCAATTATGGCGAACTGGTCAAGATGACCGCCGAGCTGATCGTCGAGCAAGAAGCCTTGATGTCGCAGGTGCAATGGAACAAGCGCCACCGCGAGGAATTGGTGCTGCAATTAATCAAAGACACCGAACTCAATGATGCCCAGTTGCTCTCCATTGCCCAAAAGCTCGATTTGGATCTGGCCCAGCCGCGTATTGCCGCCTTGGTCAAAGTACTCCCTGCAGAAGGCGAATCACTGTCACTCGAGCACCTGCAAAAAATGGTACACCTGCTTGAATACCCTGAGCGTGATAATTTAGTTGGGATCCATTCAGTGTCACTCAATGAGATTGTGGTGCTCAAGCCTATTACGTTAGAAGATGCCGGCTGGTCACGGGCAATCGAGCAAAAGCGGATCGATAAGTTGATGCGCCGAGTTGCTAAAGAAAGCCACTTCTCTATTCAGATCGCCCTTGGCGACTACTTTCCCGGCCTGCCGGGGTTATCACGTTCGTTCCAAACGGCCCAAGCAACCCTCAATGCTGGTAAAAGCGGCGGGGATGTATTGTTCTACCAAGATCACCTGCTGCCAGTATTGCTCAGTGGGCTCAAAGACGACCCTTGGCGCTACGAGCAATTGGTCAAACCGCTCGACGCTCTCAAGGCCAATGATCCCAAAGGCACCCTGCTCAAGACCCTGAAGGTATTTTTTGCTCAGAATTGTGATTTAGCTCAAACGTGCGAAATGCTCCATATTCACCGCAATACCCTGCGTTATCGACTCGATCGCATCGAGCAAATAACACATATTAATTTCAACAACTTATCAGACAAAACTCGGTTATATCTCGCCCTCTCCTGCTAGTTCAAAAAAAAACAAACTGTGCACTTGCACAAAAATTCAAATCTGGGGGTGATGATTTTTCGTCACCTCGCCTAAAGCCAAAAGCCGCTAGCCTGAGTACATTCCACCGCAGTTAGGAATTTTCTTTTTTTATTTTTAATTTTGACGTGGAATAGAACATGGTAGAAGTATCAACACTTGGCGCTCTAGCTGCGCTGGTAGTGGCCATTAGCCTGATCCTGAAAAAAGTCCCACCCGCTTACGGCATGATCATCGGTGCCCTTGTCGGTGGTATTGTCGGTGGTGTATCACTGACCGATACCGTTAACCTGATGATCGGTGGTGCCCAGGGCATTGTCACAGCAGTACTGCGGATCTTGGCTGCTGGTGTCCTTGCTGGTGTATTGATTGAGTCCGGTGCTGCAACCTCCATTGCTGAAACCATCGTCAAAAAAGTCGGCGAGACCCGTGCCTTGCTGGCACTGGCCGTCGCTACTATGATTCTGACAGCCGTCGGCGTATTCGTTGACGTCGCGGTTATCACCGTAGCTCCAATTGCACTGGCGATTGCGCGCCGTGCCGATCTATCAAAAATGGCTATCTTGCTGGCCATGATCGGTGGCGGTAAGGCTGGTAACATCATGTCGCCAAACCCCAATGCGATTGCCGCAGCCGATGCCTTCAATGTCCCGCTGACCTCAGTAATGGCGGCTGGCGTGATCCCAGGCCTGTGCGGTATGGCTTTCGCTTACTTCATTGCCAAAAAACTGGTTAATCGCGGAAGCAAAGTCGCCGAGCACGAAGTCGTCGCCGTCGATCACAGCCGCCTACCGAAATTCGGTGCCGCTATTGTAGCTCCACTTATCGCTATTGCCCTGCTGGCTCTGCGCCCAATTGCCGGGATCAATGTTGACCCACTGATCGCTCTTCCGCTGGGTGGCTTGGCGGGTGCTGTTGTCATGGGCCGCTTCCGTGATACCAACCACTTTGCCGTGTCCGGCCTGAGCCGTATGGCACCGGTTGCCGTCATGCTTCTGGGTACCGGTACACTGGCTGGCATCATTGCCAACTCGGGCCTGAAAGATGGTCTGATTGATCTACTTACGGCCTCTGGCCTGCCATCTTACCTGCTAGCACCTATCTCAGGTTCGATGATGGCACTGGCAACAGCGTCAACGACAGCCGGTACGGCGGTTGCTTCTAGTGTATTTAGCCACACCATCCTTGAGCTGGGCGTACCCGCACTAGCCGGTGCCGCGATGATCCACGCCGGTGCTACCGTTATGGACCACATGCCACACGGCAGCTTCTTCCATGCCACAGGTGGCGCTGTTCATATGGACATCAAAGAGCGCCTCAAGCTGATCCCTTACGAATCAGCTGTCGGCCTGATGATTGCCGTCGTCTCTACCCTCATTTTTGGTGTTTTCGGTTTCTTCGTTTAAGGATTTATAGCCATGAAAATTATTATTGCCCCAGATTCATATAAAGAAAGTTTGACGGCCATGGAAGTGGCAACGGCTATCGAAGCGGGTTTCCGCCAAGTCCTACCGGAAGCCGAATACCACAAATTGCCAATGGCTGACGGTGGCGAAGGCACCGTTCAGTCTCTGGTTGATGCAACGAACGGCTCTATCATCGAGCAATCAGTGACAGGCCCTCTGGGCGAGCAGGTAGACGGTTTCTATGGTGTGATGGGCGATGGTCGTACAGCAATCATCGAAATGGCAGCAGCATCTGGCCTGCACCTGGTCGCGCCTGAGTTGCGCAACCCGCTGAAAACAACGACCTTCGGTACCGGTGAGCTGATAAAAGCCGCGCTGGACAACGGCGTCGAACACATCATCGTTGGCATCGGTGGCAGTGCCACCAATGACGGCGGTATCGGTATGGCGCAGGCGTTGGGTATTCGCCTGCTGGACGATAACGGTGAAGAGATTGGTTTTGGTGGCGCTGAACTGGCCCGTATAGCCACCATAGATAAAACCAACCTTGACCCTCGCCTGGCGACCGTAAAATTGGAAGTCGCCTGTGATGTCGACAACCCGCTCTGTGGCCCGAAAGGCGCATCGCATATCTTCGGCCCACAAAAGGGCGCAACACCGGAAATGGTCGAGCAACTTGATGCGAATCTGGCCCACTACGCCGACATTATCAAAGCCCAGCTAGGCCGTGATGTGAAAAACATGGCTGGTGCCGGTGCTGCCGGAGGCCTTGGCGCCGCCCTACTTGGCCTGTTGGATGCGAGTCTGCGTCCAGGTATCGACATTGTGATGGATGCGGTAAATCTACTGGATGTGTGTGCGGATGCCGATTTGGTGATCACCGGTGAAGGCCGTATCGACAGCCAGACAATTCACGGCAAAACGCCAATCGGTGTTGCCCGTACCGCCAAGCGCTTCCATATCCCAGTGATCGGTATAGCTGGTTGTCTGGCCGACGATTGCGACGCGGTTTACGACCACGGTATCGATGCGGTCTTTAGCGTAACACCTCGCGCCATGGAGCTTCAAACGGCCATGGATGAGGCGGCATTCAATGTCCAGATGACCGCTCGCAACGTGGCCGCTATGCTGACAGTGGGCAAACGCTAACTTCGGCGCTTTACCAACGATAACGAGAGGTGGCTATGGCCGCCTCTTTTGTTATCTGCAGCACAAAAACACCAACCCAAACTGTGTTAGCTACTTCACAGAACCACACATTGATCCGTGTCATTCAGATTATGGTCATCTCACCCGTAGTCTAATAGGGCAAGCTACTCTTTTTCTCGCGAAGGATCCTGTCATGGACAAACTACTTGCTCTCCTATCCGGTCGAAACGGGTCTCACCGTATCGAAGATCTGTTACTGCTGTTGCTTCGATTGGCCATCGGTGGTGCGATGCTGACCCACGGCGTCGGCAAGATCATGAACTTCAGTGAACTGGCACCCACCTTTATCGACCCATTCGGCATTGGCTCTACCCCAAGTCTGGTGTTGGCAATGCTTGCCGAAGTACTCGGCTCTATTGCTCTGATGCTGGGTATACTCACCCGTGTTAGCGCAATGGTATTGCTGTTTACTATGGGTACGGCAACCTACGCGGTAGGTATGCTAAAAGGTTGGGCGGGAGCTGAGCTTGCCTTTATCTACTCGCTGGTTTACCTCACCCTGATGATTCAAGGTGGCGGTCGGATCGGCCTTGAGCGCTTCTGGCTGAACAAGCGCCGTAAAGCGAAAGCACTAGCAAAAGAGAAAACAGTTTAAACCTTTATTCTTGATGCCTACCATAAAAAAACGCCTCCATCAGGAGGCGTTTTTTATTATTGATTTTCAAGTATCAGCCAGTTAACCCTTAGGCCGGTTGCTGGATGATCACATCATCAGCTTTCTCGGTGTACTGTGCCATGCGGTGGAAGTTGAGGTAGCGGTAGGTATCCGCTGCCGTCGCATCAATCTGCTTGGCGTACTCGAGGTACTCTTCCTTGGTTGGGATCCGGCCAAGAATAGCACCGACCGCTGCCAGTTCAGCAGAAGACAGGTAGACATTAGCACCGGTACCCAAACGGTTCGGGAAGTTACGGGTAGAGGTCGACATCACCGTTGCCTTATCTGCAACACGAGCCTGATTACCCATACACAATGAACAGCCAGGGGTTTCGATACGCACACCCGCACGACCAAAGATACCGTAGTAGCCTTCTTCAGTGAGCTGATCTTTATCCATCTTGGTTGGTGGTGCGACCCACAGACGGGTATCAAGTTGACCACCGAATTTCTCAAGCAGTTTACCTGCCGCACGGAAATGGCCGATGTTGGTCATACACGAGCCGATAAACACTTCATCAATCGCAGTCCCCTGCACATCAGACAGCAGGCGCGCATCATCCGGATCGTTTGGTGCACACAAGATAGGCTGGTTGATATCTGCTAGGTCGATTTCGATAACATGCGCGTACTCGGCGTCGTTATCCGCTTCCATCAGCTCAGGGTTTGCCAACCACTCTTCCATCGCTGTAACACGGCGCTCGATAGTACGGCGGTCGCCATAACCTTCGGCAATCATCCACTTGAGCATCACGATGTTAGAGCTCAAGTACTCAGCAATCGACTCTTGCGACAACTTCACCGTACAGCCCGCAGCACTACGCTCGGCAGAGGCATCAGAAAGTTCAAATGCCTGCTCGACAGTTAAGTGCTCAACACCTTCGATTTCCAGTACACGACCAGAGAATTCGTTGATCTTACCGGCTTTTTCTACTGTCAGCAGACCTTGCTGGATCGCGTAATAAGGGATCGCATGAACCAAATCACGCAGAGTGATACCTTCTTGCATCTCCCCCTTGAAGCGAACCAAAATAGATTCTGGCATATCAAGCGGCATTACACCGGTTGCAGCAGCAAATGCGACAAGGCCAGAGCCAGCTGGGAACGAAATACCCAGAGGGAAACGGGTGTGAGAATCACCACCGGTACCTACGGTATCAGGCAGTAGCATACGGTTCAGCCATGAGTGAATAACACCATCGCCCGGGCGTAACGAAACGCCACCGCGGTTCATGATGAAATCAGGCAAGGTATGGTGGGTGTTCACATCAATCGGCTTAGGATAGGCCGAGGTATGACAGAACGACTGCATGGTTAATTCTGCCGAGAAACCGAGACACGCTAAATCTTTTAGCTCATCACGGGTCATTGGGCCAGTGGTATCCTGCGAGCCTACCGTTGTCATTTTCGGCTCACAATAAGTACCTGGACGGATCCCTTCAACGCCACAGGCTTTACCCACCATCTTCTGGGCTAAGCTGTAACCTTTACCTGAATCTTCAACCGCCACTGGGCGACGGAACACATCTGAAGATGGTAGACCCAGCGATTGACGGGCACGATCAGTCAGGCCACGGCCGATGATCAGAGGAATACGACCACCAGCACGCACTTCATCAATCAGCACGTCGGTTTTCAGCTCAAAAGTCGATACAACATCGTCACTGCCGTGACGACGAACTTCACCCTTGAATGGGAAGACATCAATCACATCACCCATATTCAGCGCCGTGACATCCACTTCGATCGGCAGTGCACCGGCATCTTCCATTGTATTGAAAAAGATAGGGGCAATCTTGCCGCCAAGAACATAACCACCTGCGCGCTTGTTAGGTACATTAGGGATATCGTCACCCATGAACCACAGCACCGAGTTAGTCGCCGATTTACGTGAAGACCCCGTACCAACAACATCACCGACATAAACAAGCTGGTGACCTTTCTCTTTCAACGCTTCGATTTGCTTGATAGGGCCAATTGAACCCGGTTGTTCAGGTTCGATACCTTCACGCTCGCTCTTCAGCATCGCCAAGGCATGAAGCGGGATATCTGGGCGCGACCATGCATCCGGTGCCGGAGAAAGATCATCGGTGTTGGTTTCGCCAGTGACTTTGAATACGGTAAGAGTGATTTTTTCAGCCAGCTCAGGCTTGGATAGGAACCAATCAGCATCCGCCCAGGATTGGATCACTTGCTTGGCAAATGCATTACCGGCTTTAGCTTTTTCTTCGACGTCATAGAAGGCATCGAACATCAGTAGAGTATGAGACAACGTCTTAACCGCAATTGGGGCGAGGGCATCATCGTCAAGCAGGGCGATCAGCGGTTCGATGTTGTAACCACCTTGCATCGTACCCAATAACTCGCCCGCTTTTTCCTTGCTGACGATTGGGGACTGCGCTTCGCCTTTGGTCAGTGCTGCAAGGAAACCAGCCTTAACGTAGGCCGCTTCATCAACACCAGGGGGAATACGATTTTCCAGCAGATCTAGCAGAAAGGCTTCCTCACCTGCCGGTGGGGTCTTTAGTAATTCAACCAAAGCGGCAACTTGCTCAGCATCGAGCGGCTTTGGAACAACTCCTTCTGCAGCACGTTCTTCGACGTGTTTACGGTAGGCTTCAAGCACGACATATTCCTCATTTTAGGTTTGGCCGCAATGGCCAAACATCCTTGGAAGTGATTGATCTGCCGTTAGCATCCTTGAAGGCCGTGTTATTCCTTCTGTTACATAGGAAATGTGACTATTTCAGCCAACGGAGACCAAAACCGTTTACCGAGCATACCAGATTTAACGTAATATTAAAATCCAGTCGTTTTTTACAACATTCGCAAATTTCAAAAAAATGTAAGGGCCTGTATCTCAGCACAATTGAGTTTTGCCTTATATATTCAGGCCCTGCCTTTATAGCGCCCCGCCGAAGAAGACATAAAACGCATGGTTTGACTGCTCGGTACGGCCATAGGCCAAGATCAGCGGACCAACGGGCGTGGTGATCCCCGTGTATAGGCTGCCTGCCGTATAGAGTGGTACATCCTTGAAACTAAGATCGGAATTATTATAGACCCCGCCGTATTCCACCGAGCCACCGAAGAAGACCGAGGACTTGAACAAGCCAAAGTCCTGCTCTGTCAGGTTATAGCGATAAATAGCAGCGGTGAATATTTTGTTATTGCCCGACAAACTGTTTTTTGGGATTCCGGACAAATTGAGGAAGCCGCCCAACTCTTTAGGATCAAGCCGCAGATCAAAGTCCGATCTTACTCGACCATATTCCGCCTTACCCATAAAAGTGTGGTCGCCATAGGTCACCGCTCCTTTCCAGTTCACGTCAAAATGCACAGAGAAATCATCGAACTCCTGGCCTTGGAAATTACTTTTGTCATCCGATGCTGCTAGCTCGAATTCAAGTAAGTTACCTTGTTTTGGCAACATAAAATCGTCCAAGGTATCTAGGCTGTAACGGATATAACCAATTTGACTCCTGCGCTTATCGACTCCAAAGTCTGGAAAGCCCAAGACCTCCGTTTCCCCACTGAGATAGCGCATCCCTATCCGAAACTCTTGCCACAGCCGAGGTTGCCAGCCAAACGAGGCATCAAAAATAGTATCGGTATAGGTTGCAGGAATGAATACATCAATATCTTCTAAAGCAGGCTCTTCGCCAAATAAAGGAATATTGTAATCGGTAGTTTTATACTCAGCCGTTATCAATGAAAACCAGTCGTGATCTTTGACAAAAGGCAGGTAGAGACCAGTCATAATTCGCTTATCTGAACCATACTCCAGTTCACTGCGCCATTCTGCACCCGCGCGGCTCAACCCAGTGACATTAAAGGCCATACCAAAGGAATAATCGGTACTATTTTCAAAATCATCTTCAAGGGCAAAGCGAAAGTCGATGAAGTTTGGCCCCCAGCTTTTTTCCCTCACATTAAGCAAAATCACATTCTCATCATCAATTTGCTCGATGCGATAATCGACCCGTTCGAAGCGATCTAGGGCATATAAACTGCGAACACTCTCATCCAGTTCTTCCGAACTAATAACCTTGCCGGCTTCAAGTTGCAAGCGATCAAGCAGCACATCATCGGCATAGCTACTATTGTTCTCCAGTCGTATCTCATCAACCACCTGCTCATCAAGTGGTACCAACTGGCGTCGGCGTTTCTGCTTGTTATCAACATAGTCTTGGAACCACGTGCTACGGCCAAGGTGGTTTAACTCATCAGCCATGGCCATCACTTCGACATAACCACTTTCAAAGGCCAATGGCATACGGGCAAAGTCTGCGGTTTTAATGCCGCGGATATTGGGACGAATGAGAAAATCGCTATCTGACAACAAAGCGATCTGACGGTCGGCGTTATCCCGCACCATAAAGTCCGTCAGCTGATCCATCACGGCAAAGTAATTATTCAGCTCATCACGGTTTTTGAATTCATTGCTAATATCAACCGCAATAATAATATCCGCCCCCATGTTGCGGACCACCTCAATCGGCAAGTTATCGGTGATCCCACCATCAACCAACAGCTTGCCCTTGAGCTCTTTGGGCGGCAGCAAACCAGGAATCGACATACTGGCCTGCATCACCTCGGCCAAGTCACCTTTATCAAGTACCACAGGCTCAAGGTTCTCAATATCTGTAGCGACCGCGCGATAGGGGATCACCAGCTGGTCAAAGCTGTCAAAGACCGGTAAATTGCCTGAGGTCGAGCGCAGAATCGCCCCCATGGTCTGGCCTTGGACTATTCCCCTCGGTACTTTCAACTCCCAAAAACCAAAACCCAGCTCACTCGTGACTTGATACCGGTCTTCTTGTTGCTTTTCCCTAACCCGACGATCGCCGCGCATTACCCGGTCTTGATAGCCACGCTCCCAGTCGACACTGGTCAAAAGAGCTTCTATCTCATCGGCACTCATCCCCGTTGCATACAAGCCGCCAACATAGGCGCCCATACTGGTACCAGCAATGTAGTCAACCGGAATTTGCAGATCTTCCAATGCTTTGAGCACCCCGATATGGGCTGCCCCCTTGGCACCACCACCGCCCAGTACAACACCAATTTTCGGTCGCTCCTGAGCAAAGGCCACAGAGGAAAAAATTGCACCTAGCAAGCATAAAAATGTGATACTTAGCACTAAAGTTCTGCAACAAGATTGCAGATAACACAATACGCTGTGAGTTGCCGCAAATGGCTGTTCTTGAGTCATGGGTTACTTATTCCGTGAACGTACACCACGTTCACTTCTTCAGACAAAACAATAAAAGACTATGAAGTTCAACCAATTCACAATCAAACAAAAGCTGATCCTCGCGATGATCCTCGCGGTTCTCGCCTCTACCTTACTGGTCGGTATGATTAGCCAAAAGCAAGCAAGGCAAGTGGTCGAGAACCGGCTGATGCAGTCGGAACTCCCGGCTACCCTACTGCAAATTCGTAATAACATCGACAAAGAAGTCTCATTGATGCTGGCTGCTGCCGAGCAGTTGGCGACCAGCCGATTTGTTACCGGCCTCTATCATGATGGCAGAACGCAAGCTGATGAAACCAAATTAATCCAGCGCCTGAATGATATCAAAAACCAGTACCAATTGTTCGATGCCTCTATCGCTGATCGCACCAGTGGTGATTACTGGAACCAGAACGGTTTTCTGCGCCGCCTGACTCCGCAGCAAGATAGCTGGTTTTACGATTTTACTCAATCCGGCCAAGCACGTTCACTCAGTGTCTTCCGTGAAACAAACGGCGACGTGAAATTGTTCGTCAACTACCAACAGTTGCACGGTAAAGGGATGGCCGGCCTATCTAAATCGCTCGGTGAGATGGTTCGCTTTATCAACCAGTTCCAATTGGAGCAAACCGGTTTTGTGTTCCTTGCCGATAGCGATGGATTGGTTCAGATCCACCGTGACCGCAGTGTGATGGGCAACAAAAAGCTAGCCAACCTCTACGGCTCACAAGCAGCGGCCACCTTAATGGCAAAAGATGACATTAATATCGTCCAGCAAACCATCAACGGTCAGGATGTGTTGGTCGCCACCAGCTATATCCCATCAATGAACTGGTATGTAGTTGCCCAGTTGCCGCTTGAGGAGGCCTTTGCCGAGCTTAACCAAGCGAGGCAAGAAATCATGTTGTGGACAGCCGGTATCGCCGGCGTATTTGTCATGCTAGCCATCTGGCTCGGCACCAACATCACCCAGCCAATTTCCCGCCTAGCTGCGATGTTCAAAGATCTGGGTGAAGGCGAAGGCGATCTTCGCCACCGAATTGACGTGACTGGCAAAGATGAAATTGCCCAGCTGTCGGCTGGCTTCAATAGCTTTATCGGTAAGATCCATTACTCGGTTAAGGAAGTAGCCGAAACCGGTAACAGTTTGCGCGAAGCCGCAGAGTCGGTCGCCCAACAAGCCGAGATCACCTTGGATACCAGTCATAGTCAACGTGACCGCACCCTTCAGGTAGTAACAGCTATCAATGAAATGGGCGCCACCGTTAATGAAATCGCCAGCAATGCGGCGCAGGCTGCCGATGCAGCGCACAATGCCGAAAACGAAACCCAGAGTGGCCAGCAGGTAGTCACCCAAGCACGCGATACCATCAATCAGCTATCCAATGATGTCACTCAGGTTAGCGAGGTGATTGAATCACTGGCCAGCAACACCCAGGCAATTGGCAGTATCTTGGATGTGATCCGCGGTATTTCAGAGCAAACCAATTTGCTGGCACTAAACGCCGCGATAGAAGCCGCTCGTGCCGGGGAGCAAGGCCGCGGCTTTGCCGTAGTGGCCGACGAAGTACGCAGCCTTGCCAGCCGCACTGCTGACTCCACCGATGAAATACAAGCGATGATCAACCGTCTGCAGGAAGAAGCCAGTAACGCGGTCAACGCCATGATCCAAAGTCGCCAGCTTACATCAGACGGTGTCTCAGCGGCAGACGAAGCCTCGGGTGCCCTACTGTCGATTTCAGATCGCATTAGCCTGATTTCCGATATGAATACCCAAGTTGCAACCGCGACTGAGGAGCAATCTACGGTAGTCAGCGATATCAACTGCAACATTGAAGATATCAACGAAACCACCCAGCGCACCGCCGATACCGCTTCGCAACTGGCCCAATCGAGCCAGGCGCTACGCGATCTTTCCAAGCGCCTTGATGACATGGTCGGCACCTTCAAGCTGTAACCAAGGTAACCAAGCTTAGTGATATAAGTAGCCGCAACAATTAGCATTTATCTTAAGGAGAGCAGCTTGCTCTCCTTTTTTTCGCTTCCCCCCTCACCTTAAACTCTCACCTCGTCGACATAATGCTTCGCAAGATACAAAACTCTGCTCATAAGTCTTTCAATAATTTGCAAAAAAGTACATCCCCACACTCTCGCACTTAATAAAAAACATTATAAAACAGATACTTGACAATATGGCATCAAAGTTGATTAGTGCTAATGAGCTAAGGGGGGAATTTAACAATGGATAGAAAAAATTTACTTTCGGTAGTGCCTTTTTTGTTGTTGAGTCACAACGCCAACAGTGCAGCCTTTGATACCTGCCCATACACTGCTTTTTTAATGCAGGACTCTCAAACCAACATTTACGGGGTCAACCTGCTAACGGGTGCCTACCAAACCCTGCAAACGGATATTGGCCAAGAGGGCAACCTCAATGCGGCAGGCTACAATGAAGCCGACAATTTTATTTATGCCTTCAACACCACGAATAAAAAAGTGGTCAAAGTCGGCAATGACTTCACAGCGACCGACCTACCCGTCACAGGTCTGCCCGACTCGCCTTTTTATGTCGGTGATGTCGCCAATAACACCTATTACCTCTATCGTTCGGGACTTTACAAAATCCCACTCGATGAAAATGACCCAAATTTCCTCAAGGGCATCAAGATTGAAGGCAGTGACTCAAGCATGAAGCTGACGGATTTTGCTTTTCATCCTGATGATGGCAACATTTACGCCATTGATAACAAGCGGGGCTACCTGTACCGCATCAACCCCAATGACGGTAGCAAGACAGTTTTAGGTAATGCCGGTGTCACCGGGACCTTTGGCGCGGCCTATTTTGAAGCCAGCGGGCAGTTCTACTTCAGCCGTAACCAAGACGGCATCATCTTTACCATTGATATTTCTGACCCTAGTAACGTCGTGCCCACCGCCACCCGCTTCGCTGCCGGTCCGAAATCTGGCCTCAATGATGGTGTTAGATGTGCCTCGGCCCCGGTAGCCATAGAGGCGATTGATTTAGGCGACGCACCTGACACTTACCAAACCTCGGTTGACAATAACGGCGCTCGTCACGACCAAAGCAATAACACCCTCTATCTTGGTGGTGTGGCACCTGACAGTGAATCAGTCGTTGGCACTAGTGATGATGCAACAGGAGTCGACGATGAGGACGGCGTCATCATTACCCCGTTACAAAATGGCGAGCAAGCAATGATCACCGTTACGGCCAACAAGGCAGGCGGCTTCCTTAATGCCTGGATTGACTGGAATAAAGACGGTGATTTTAGTGACAACAATGAACAAATCAGTACAGGTCAGGCACTGGCTGCAGGCATGAACTCATTGGTGGTCAATGTACCTGATTTTGTTACTGCTGGTGAGACTTGGGCGAGATTCCGCCTCAGCAGTGCAGAAAACCTACCCGCGTTTGGTGGGGCGCCCGATGGTGAAGTCGAAGATTACCTTATAACACTGGAAAATGACCAACTAAACACATCACGCTACGGCCCCTTTACCGCAGCGTTTGAAGATAGCTGGCCACGTGAAGGTGATTACGATCTCAATGATGTGGTGATGCGCTATCAAGTAGAGGTTAAAACCGATCAAAACAATGATGCCCGCCAGATCAAGATATCCGGCAACCTACAAGCTCTGGGAGCCGATTACCGAAACGGCTTTGGCATCCACCTACCACTATTAAGCCGCAGCTCAGTCAATGAAAACGATATTATCTTTACCCGTAATAGCGAACTGGTGGCCGATTCACCACTAGAGGCAGGCCAGGGCAATACAGTATTGATTATTTCAGACGATCTCAGCGCAGATACCCAGTCAGGCTGCCGTTTCCACCGAACAAGAGAAAATTGCCAAGAAGTCGAGAAATTCAACTTCTCTGTCACTTTGACCCTCATCGCCGGAGTGAAGTCTTGGACTTTACCTGCTGCACCTTATGACCCGTTCATCTTTGCGGTCGATGGCTTCAACCATGGCGATGGTACGTCCGTTGGGCGCGGGCTTGAGATCCATCTAGATGACTACGAGCCAACCCAGTTAGGCAATGCCAGCCTAGAGCTGATGGGTAACTACGATGATCGCAGTGACAGCGGAATCGGCAGCCTATACCGCACCGAAAATGGCCTGCCATGGGGGTTTATCGTCACAGAGACTTGGTCTCACCCACTAGAGCAAGTCGATATGTTATTGGCCTACCCGCGGTTTTTCGATTACGCCACAACAGGTGCACATGTCGACTGGTTTATTAAATCAAAAAGGGTTAGCCAACACCTCTATGGCCTCGAATAACAGCATGGCCCCCTAAGAGCAATAGCTTGGAATAGCAATAATTGGAAGAACAGAGGAATTGATGATGAAACAATTTACGCTCTTAATTTGCAGTTGGATATTGGCCTTGGGACTGACCGGTTGTGGTGGTGGAGGCGGCGGTGATGACAGTGCGAATTCAAGCTCACCAGCCTCTTCTTCCGAAGACAATACCAGCGAAGACGAGACAGTGACCATGGCGAGTATCAAGGTGGCACCGGACTATGATTTCACCACTAGTCAACAACTCGAGGTTAATATCGACCTACGGTCTCTCACCGACCAACGCGCTTATGTCGGCTTTTACCAGCAATGGAGTGGCGATAACAACTCTCCGGTTCCCGATCCTGACTCACAGTTACTGTTGCAAGTCATTGATGATGGCCTGCTTAGCCAAACTCTGACGATTGGCAAGCAACAGCAATCATTGTTGATGGTCGTCATGTTTAGCGATACCTCACTTCTCCCGATCACCGATGTGTTTGCGGTGAACAGCAGCGAGGGGTTTCAGTATCCATAAGAGCCAGAACCTCCGAAGGGGTGCCTAGAAACGAGCAGGAGCTAGATTCTGGGTTCAAGGAACGGCTCTTCCTACCCCTAAACGCAAAAAAGCGCCCTAAGGCGCTTTTTTCATAGTCGTTAGCAAAGTAGCAATTACTTACGCTTAACCGCTTTGGCATTTGGAAGGTCAGTGATTGAACCTTCGAATACTTCTGCAGCCAGACCAACAGATTCGTGTAGCGTTGGGTGAGCGTGGATAGTCAATGCGATATCTTCCGCATCACAGCCCATCTCGATCGCTAGACCGATTTCGCCCAGTAGCTCACCACCGTTAGTACCAACGATTGCACCACCGATCACACGGTGCGTGTCTTTGTCGAAGATCATCTTCGTCATACCATCAGCACAGTCAGAGGCGATTGCACGACCAGAAGCAGCCCAAGGGAAAGTCGCAACTTCGTAGTTGATACCTTCAGCTTTTGCTTCTTTCTCCGTCTTACCAACCCATGCAACTTCTGGCTCAGTGTAGGCAATTGAAGGAATAACTTTAGGATCGAAGTAGTGCTTCTTACCAGAGATAACTTCAGCGGCCACATGACCTTCATGCACACCTTTGTGAGCAAGCATTGGTTGGCCAACGATGTCACCGATAGCATGGATGTGAGCAACGTTAGTACGCATCTGCTTGTCAACGTTGATGAAACCGCGCTCGTCAACTTCGATACCCGCTTTCTCTGCGTCAATCAGCTTACCGTTAGGTACACGGCCGATAGCAACAAGAACTGCGTCATAACGTACCGCTTCAGAAGGTGCTTTCTTACCTTCCATTGACACGTAGATACCATCTTCACGCGCTTCAACAGCCGTTACTTTCGTCTCTAGCATCAGGTTGAATTTCTTCTTGATGCGTTTTGTGAAGACTTTGATGATGTCTTTATCTGCGGCAGGGATAACCTGGTCAAACATCTCAACAACGTCAACCTGAGAACCCAGTGCGTGGTAAACCGTACCCATTTCCAGGCCGATGATACCGCCACCCATAACAAGTAGCTTCTCTGGTACTTCTTTCAGCTCAAGTGCGTCAGTTGAGTCCCAGATACGTGGGTCTTCGTGCGGGATAAACGGTAGCTCGATTGGACGAGAACCTGCCGCAACGATAGCGTTGTCGAAATTAATAGTAGTAGCACCACCTTCGCCTTCAACAACGATAGTGTTAGGGCCAGTAAATTTACCGTAGCCGTTAACTACGTTAACTTTACGCATCTTAGCCATACCGCCAAGACCGCCAGTTAGCTGGGTAATTACTTTTTCTTTCCATAGACGGATCTTAGAGATATCTGTCTGCGGCTCACCAAAAACGATACCGTGGTCGGCCATCGCTTTAGCTTCTTCGATCACTTTCGCAACATGAAGCAGCGCTTTAGATGGGATACAACCCACGTTCAGACATACACCACCTAGAGTGCTGTATTTTTCAATTAGTACCGTTTCTAGGCCTAGGTCGGCGCAACGGAATGCCGCAGAGTAACCTGCAGGGCCTGAACCCAACACCACTACCTGGGCTTTAATTTCTTTACTCATCATGACCTCGTTGTAAGTCTTTTATCCCTAACAGGCTAAGTATTCGTGTTCTACTTTTTGTTTCAGCTGGCTAACGATTTTACAGAGGTGTTAACAAACTGAAAAGAAAATTGCCATAGCCTGTGAGCTACACAACACTTCCATGCCCGCTTTTGCGGGCATGGAGGTTGGGTTAGGAAACCTTAAAGTACCAGACGGCGAATGTCAGACAGACACGCGTTCAGGTATGTAATGAAGCGAGCACCTTCCGCGCCATCGATCACACGGTGGTCGTATGATAGAGACAATGGAAGTTGTAGGCGTGGTTCGAACTCTTTGCCGTTCCACACTGGCTTCATTTCAGACTTAGATACACCTAGGATACCAACTTCTGGTGCGTTCACGATTGGCGTGAACGCAGTACCGCCGATACCGCCTAGGCTTGAGATAGTGAAACAACCACCTTGCATGTCTGAAGCAGTCAGTTTACCAGCACGTGCTTTCTTAGAAATCGCTTTCAGCTCATCAGATAGCTCGTAGATACCTTTCTTGTTCACGTCTTTGAAGACAGGAACAACAAGGCCGTTTGGCGTATCAACTGCGATACCAACGTTCACATACTTCTTCAGAATCAGGCTTTCACCGTCATCAGATAGAGAAGAGTTGAATGCAGGGAAGGCTTCAAGCGCTTTCGCTACCGCTTTCATGATGAACACAAGTGGCGTGATCTTCATGCCAGTGTCTTTCTTCGCTTCAATCGCGTTCTGCTCTTTACGGAATGCTTCCAGAGCTGTGATATCTGCGTTGTCCCACTGTGTAACGTGAGGGATCATTACCCAGTTACGGTGTAGGTTAGCGCCAGAGATCTTCTTAATGCGAGAAAGTTTCTGAACTTCTGTCTCACCAAACTTGCTGAAGTCAACTTTCGGCCATGGTAGTAGACCAAGCGCAGAGCCGTCGCCGCTGCCAGATGCCGCAGCACCAGACTCAAGACGCTTAAGTGCATCTTTAACGAAGCTCTGAACGTCTTCTTTCAGGATACGGTTCTTACGACCAGTACCTTTAACCTTAGATAGGTTAACGCCGAATTCACGAGCTAGACGGCGAACAACAGGAGACGCGTGTGCGTACTCGTTGTTTTCCTGGAAATCACCCGTTGAAGCTGGAGCTGCCGCCGCTGGTGCAGCTGCTGGAGCAGGAGCCGCTGAAGGTGCTGGAGCTGCTGCCGCAGGAGCAGGAGCCGCTACCGGAGTGCCGGCCACTTCAAATACCATGATTAGTGAGCCAGTTGACACTTTGTCGCCAGCTGCAATCTTGATTTCTTTAACCGTACCGGCGAACGGTGCAGGAACTTCCATCGAAGCCTTGTCACCTTCAACAGTGATCAGAGATTGCTCTTCTTCCACTGTATCGCCAACTGCAACCATGATTTCAGTAACTTCTACTTCATCACCGCCGATGTCTGGAACGTTTACTTCTTTTGCTGCAGAGGCTGCAGGAGCTGCCGCTACTGGCGCTTCAACTGCTGCTGGTGCCGCTGCTGAAGCTGTGCCGGCCACTTCAAAGATCATTACTAGAGAACCAGTAGAGACTTTGTCGCCTGCTGCAATTTTAATTTCTTTTAGAACACCAGCAAATGGTGCTGGTACTTCCATTGATGCTTTGTCGCCTTCAACAGTAAGAAGAGACTGCTCTTCTTCGATGCTGTCGCCAACTGCAACCATGATTTCAGTTACTTCAACTTCGTCGCCACCGATATCCGGTACGTGAACTTCTTTAAGTTCTGAAGTCGCAGGAGCCGCTGCTGGAGCTGGAGTAGCAGGCGCTGCTTCAGCCGCAGGAGCAGGTGCTGCAGCACCCTCGGCTTCGAAAATCATGATTAGAGAACCGGTAGAAACTGTGTCGCCTTCAGCCACTTTGATTTCTTTAACGATACCCGCCTGAGAAGCTGGAACTTCCATAGAAGCCTTGTCGCCTTCTACAGTGATCAGTGACTGCTCTTCTTCAACCTTGTCGCCAACGCTGACAAGAATCTCAGTTACTTCAACCTCATCTGCACCGATGTCAGGTACATTAATTTCGATTGCCATGTTTAATTTGCCTCTTACGCGTATAGCGGGTTGATCTTGTCTGCGTCGATGTCGAACTTAGCAATTGCTTGTGCAACTACTGATTTCTCAACATCACCACGCTTAGCCAGTTCAGTCAGTGCCGCAACAACTACGTAGCCAGCATTAACTTCGAAGTGGCGGCGTAGGTTTGCACGGCTGTCAGAGCGGCCGAAACCGTCAGTACCAAGTACTTTGAAAGACTCAGAAGGCATGAACGCACGAACTTGTTCTGCGTAGTTCTTCATGTAGTCAGTCGCAGCGATAGCTGGCTCAGTACCCATCACTTCAGTGATGTAAGGTACTTTCGCTTCTGCTTCTGGGTGAAGCATGTTGAAGCGCTCTGCATCCTGACCGTCACGTGTTAGTTCATTGAATGAAGTAACAGAGTAAACGTCAGAAGCAACGCCGTAGTCATCGCTCAAGATCTGTGCAGCTTTGCGTACTTCGTTCATGATAGTACCAGAGCTCATCAGCTGAACTTTCTTCTCGCCCGCGTAAGATTCTAGCTTGTAGATACCCTTACGGATGCCTTCTTCAGCGCCTTCTGGCATTGCTGGCATGGCGTAGTTTTCGTTCATTACCGTTAGGTAGTAGAACACGTTCTCTTGGTTCTCACCGTACATGCGACGGATACCGTCTTGCATGATAACCGCTAGCTCGTAAGCAAACGTTGGGTCGTAAGAAACACAGTTCGGGATAGTGTTCGCCTGGATGTGCGAGTGACCATCTTCGTGCTGTAGACCTTCACCGTTCAGCGTTGTACGACCAGCTGTAGCACCTAGTAGGAAACCACGAGCTTGTTGGTCACCTGCTAGCCATGCCATGTCACCAATACGTTGGAAACCGAACATTGAGTAGTAGATGTAGAACGGGATCATTGGCAGGTCGTTGGTGCTGTATGACGTTGCAGCAGCAACCCAAGATGCCATTGAACCTAGTTCGTTGATACCTTCCTGAAGAACCTGACCAGATGTCGCTTCTTTGTAGTAAGAAACAATGCCTTTATCTTCAGGTGTGTACTCTTGACCGTGTGGGTTGTAAATACCAACCTGACGGAACAAGCCTTCCATACCGAAGGTACGCGCTTCATCACAGATAATAGGTACGATGTTCTTACCGATGCTCTTATCTTTCAGAAGAATGTTCAGCGTACGTACGTAAGCCATTGTGGTCGAGATATCACGCTTCTGCTCTACAAGTAGAGAAGAGAACGCGTCTAGCTCAGGCACTTTGAATTCTTGTGTGAACTTAGGCAGACGCTTAGGTGTGTAACCGTGCAAAGCGTTACGACGAGCGTGCATGTATTCGTACTCAGCCGTACCTTCTTCCAGTTTCAGGTATGGAAGCTCTGTGATCTTCTCATCTGAAAGGATGTCTTGTAGGCCTAGACGGTCACGTAGGTGCTGAACATGTGTCATGTCCATTTTCTTCACACCGTGTGCGATGTTTTTGCCTTCTGCCGCTTCACCCATGCCGTAACCTTTAACAGTCTTAGCTAGGATCACGGTTGGCTTGCCGCCTGTTTCTTTTGCATTGTTGAATGCAGCGAACAGTTTAGATGAGTCATGACCACCACGCTTAAGTGCGAAGATTTCGTCATCAGTCATATCAGCAACAAGTGCCGCTGTTTCTGGGTACTTACCAAAGAAGTGCTCACGTACGTAGGCGCCATCTTTAGATTTGAATGTCTGGTAGTCACCATCGATAGTTTCGTTCATTAGCTGAAGAAGCTTACCGGAAGTGTCTTTCGCTAGCAGTGAATCCCAGTTGCTACCCCAGATAACTTTAACAACATTCCAACCTGCGCCTTTAAATAGGCCTTCAAGTTCTTGGATGATGCTGCCGTTACCCATTACAGGACCATCTAGGCGCTGTAGGTTACAGTTGATTAGGAAACATAGGTTGTCTAGCTTCTCACGCGCTGCGAAAGAAATAGCACCGCGAGATTCTGGCTCATCCATCTCACCATCGCCTAGGAACGCGTAAACGCGTTGCGCTGAAGTCTCTTTCAGGCCACGGCCTTCAAGGTACTTAAGGAAGCGCGCTTGGTAGATAGCAGAGATAGGACCCAGACCCATAGATACAGTCGGGAACTGCCAGAATTCAGGCATTAGTTTAGGGTGCGGGTATGATGGGATACCTTTACCGTCTACTTCTTGGCGGAAGTTGTCTAGCTGCTCTTCAGTCAAGCGGCCTTCGACAAATGCGCGAGAATAGATACCTGGAGAGATGTGACCCTGGTAGTAAACCAAATCGCCGCCATCAACATCGTTTGGTGCACGGAAGAAGTGGTTAAAACATACTTCGTAGAATGCAGATGCAGACTGGTAAGAAGCCATGTGGCCACCTAGGTCCAAATCTTTCTTAGAAGCACGCAGCACGATCATGATTGCGTTCCAACGGATAATGGAACGAATACGACGCTCAAGCGTTGTATCACCTGGGTATGCAGGCTCTTGTGCTGCTGGGATCGTATTGATGTAGTTGGTCGTCATGCCAGTTGGCATATCTACGCCATCAAGACGAGCCTTGTCCAGTACTTGCTCAAGTAGGAACTGGGCGCGTTCTACACCTTCTTCACGAACCACCGACTCTAGGGCTGCGAGCCACTCTTGAGTTTCCAGTGCATCCACGTCATTTTTCATGACTTCAGACATGCGATCTATCCTTTCGTTGATAATCTACAAAACTAACAATGTCGCGACTGTTTACTAGCGCCCTCGGCTTATATGAGAGGTGCTAATCCAGCCCGTCCTTGCGTTGTTGAATGCGTCGAAGAGAGCGTTCTCGTCTACTTTCTTCTCGCGATAAATCCAACAAGGTTTCCTCTATATAAGCCAAATGTGCATGCGATGCTTCGCGGGCCTGTTCGGGCTCACCCGAAACAATCGCCTGGACAATGTTGGCTCGATGATTGCGCACCTTTTCCACCACTTCTGGGCGACGGTTCAGGAGCTCAAAGTTTTGTAATACGTTTTGCTCCAGCAGAGGGGCAAGGCTACGAATGATATGGAGCAATACCACATTGTGAGCGGACTCGGTCACCGCTATCAGGTATTGCATCACAGCGGCGGCTTCGGCCGGCATATCACCTTGCTGCTGGGCTTCCTGTATCCGCGTATGGCAGTCACGGATACGGGTGAAATCTTCAGAGTTTCCGCGCAGGGCGGCATAGTAAGCAGCCAGGCCTTCGAGGGCGTGGCGCGACTCCAGCAAGTCTAGCTGGGTCTCTGGGTGGGCGGAGAGTAGTTCCAACAGTGGCTCGGAAAAGCTCTGCCATAGCTTTTCGGTCACAAAGGTTCCGCCACCCTGGCGGCGCGTGAGCAGTTTTTTTGCTTCTAGGCGCTGGATAGCTTCACGGACAGATGGGCGAGAAACATCGAATTGTTTGGCCAACTCACGTTCAGGCGGCAGCTGCTGACCCGGGGATAGGATTCCCTCTAGGATCAGATGCTCCAGTTCCTGCTCGATAGCATCGGAGAGCTTAGGTTGGCGAATTCGTTTATAAGTCATTAATTATAGATTCTTGGTTGCACTTATTGCGTTTCAAGGTAGTCCGGAATGCGGATAATTGGTATTACCAATTTAACTATGGATGGAAAGTTTACAGAAATAATTGAGGATGTCTACCGACAACTTGACTGAAATCATAGAATGAGGGGTGATTTAACAAAAATTTCAAATTATGAAAACTTGTTAAAACATGATGAACATTAGTCGTCAACAGGGGTTAGAGCAATATACGGAGAAAAAACACACAATGGTCAGACCAATTATTTGTTACATTTCTCCGCTCTATTAATCACCATCAAAACGAAAAGTTGGCGATTACTTGTGCAATATTGAAGACTTATAGGCAAGCCAATCAAATGCTAATCCTGGATCGGTTTTACGCCCGGGAGCGATAAACTCGTGGCCGGTGATCCGGCTGGCATCCATGCGGGGGTAGTGTTCAAGCAACACCTGGGTCAGTGCAGCTAGGGTGTCATACTGGGCCTGGGTATATGGCAGGGTGTCCGTTCCTTCCAGTTCAATTCCAATTGAGTAGTCATTGCACTTGTCACGGCCTGCAAATGTCGACACACCAGCATGCCAAGCCCGACTATCAAACGGAACGAACTGGATAATATCGCCATTTCGCATAATTAGACAGTGGGCGGATACCCGAAAGCCGGAAATTAACTCGAAATAGGGATGTGCGTCAGGTTTTAGAGTACCGGTAAACAACTGTTCGATATACGGGCCGCCAAATTGGCCCGGCGGCAAGCTGATATTATGTACAACAAGCAGCGAAATATCGTCACTACTAGGTCTGGCATCGTGAAACGGTGAAGGGACATGCTTGACCCCTTCCAGCCAGTGGTCTTGGTTTATAACTAACATTGTCTTGTCCTAAGGGGGTATTAGACCCTTGTTGCTAGATCCTAGCTCCTGGAGAGGTACAGGGTACTGCAGAAGCATTTACTGATAGCGATAACACGTCAAGCTCTTCGTTCTTTTTATTGCCCTTCCTGCTCCTTCTAGGACCTTGAACCTGCTCTTCCTCATACAGTGCTCGCCGCTCTTTTCTAGGTACTAAAATCTAGGAACTAGCTCTCTAGCACCTGCTTTTCCCTCTTTTCCTTGGAACAAAGCACTCGCACCTAGGATCTCACCCCGCATCGCGGTATGATCAGCATCAGTAACCCGGGAGCGCCTCCCGCCCCAACTCAGCAGCCAACCTTGCTACGGATTTGTCATGACTCAAATGAAAAAGAAGCACGACAGCGAATCGCGCTTGAATTACCTCAAACAGCAGCTTCCCCTCGAAATAACCCGTGCCGTTGCCGACACCCTGCGTGAAGATCTCGGCGGCGAGATTGATGTCAGTCGCGATATTACCGCCGGTCTGATCCCGGCTGACGCCCAAGGCGTCGCCACTATCATTACCCGCGAACACGGTATTTTCTGCGGCCAATTGTGGGCCGAGGAAGTATTCCGCCAGCTAGGTGGCGAAGTCAGCATTGAATGGCATGTTGCAGACGGCGACTCGGTCGAACCCAACCAAACCCTGTGTACCCTGCGCGGCCCGTCTCGTATTTTGTTAACGGGTGAGCGCAATGCGATGAACTTCATCCAGACCCTATCCGGTTGTGCCACTACGGTTGCCGAGTATGCCAATCAGCTAGAAGGCACCGATTGTCGTCTGCTCGATACCCGCAAAACCATTCCGGGCCTGCGCAGTGCACTGAAATATGCCGTCACTTGCGGCGGCGGCTACAACCACCGTATCGGCGTATTCGATGCTTACCTGATCAAAGAAAACCACATTATCGCCTGTGGCGGTATCGAACAAGCCATCAGTACAGCCAAGCAACTTAACCCGGGCAAGCCGGTAGAAGTTGAAACCGAGTCACTGGCAGAGCTACAGCAAGCCATTGATGCTGGCGCCGATATCATCATGCTGGATAACTTCACCACCGACATGATGCGCGAAGCGGTAAAAATCAACGCTGGCCGCGCCGCGCTGGAAAACTCCGGCAACGTCACGCTGGAGACTATTCGTGAATTCGCCCAAACGGGTGTGGATTACATCTCCGTCGGCGCGCTGACCAAGCACATCAAGGCGATGGACTTGTCGATGCGGTTTAAATAGGCGCTTCAAATAAGCCCAGCAATAATCTGTACTGACTAACAACAGGCTCCGAACGGGCCTGTTTTTGTTTGGGATATCAACTGTAGAAACATAATAGTTGATAATAAAATCAACAACTTTCATTCATTACATCCTCTTTACCCTCTCCGTATTAGCGCAAAGTCACTCGCATTGTTTACTGCAAAGATTGCAATAGCCCATTCATTTATTAGAACCATTTCCAGCAACCTCCCGCAGCCAATAAAACACCATGAATATCAAGCGTATGCTGGCTACACATAGACAAGTGATGGTTACAATACAAGGACAAAACAATGAAAGGACAAAAAGGCTTTACGCTGATTGAGTTAATGATAGTGGTGGCAGTGATTGGAGTGCTATCAGCAATTGCTATTCCACAATATCAAAATTATGTAAAACGTTCTGAAGCAGTTTCCGGGTTGAGCACACTTAAAGCTCTTCTTACTAATTATGACTTACATGAGCAAGAAACAGGTTCTGCACCAACAGGCTTAAATGAGGTAGGAACAAGAAGTGATGTAAATCCTTTAGGTACTTTGTCCTTCACTACAACCCAATCAGATAGTGGTGTAAATTTCAAATTTGATGGAACGGCTAGTCTAGGTAATACGGAATATATTGAATTTACAAAAAACGCGGCCACATCTTCTGCTGCCGCAACATGGACTTGCCATAAAAGTACAAATATACCGGCAATCAAGGGTTGCTGATAAGTGCACACCAACCTCGCCTCTATTCTGCATCAGGCTGAGCTGATCAGCCCGGTGCAGTTGCAACAGGTGATCGATCAGGTACAGGCAGACAACCTGTCTGTACCTGCTGCCTTGATTGGGCTGGGGATCATGACCAGCCAGGACTTGGCACGCCAACTGGAAGTGATTTTTGCCGTTGCACTGGTCGATGCCCACCAGTACGACTATGCCGAATGCTGTAAAACCCTCAACCTGCGCGACTTGATTCTGCGCCATCGGGTGCTGCCACTCAGCGCTACTGACAATACCCTATTTATCGGCCTTTGCGACCCCACCTACCTCGATGCGCTCGATGAGTTTCGTTTTGCCACCGGCAAGCATGTTGAGCCGATGTTGCTCGAATACAAGCAGCTCGAAGCAGCCATACGCCGTATATACGGCAGCGAGCTCAAGGGCACCGAGCAGCATGCGCCGCAGCGCGGGATCAGCGACAGTGACCTAACCGAGTTGGTCGATCTCAGTGATGGCGAACTGATCGATGACACCACAGATCTCAGCAGCGACAGCGCCCCAGTGACCCGTTATATCAACCAAACCCTGCTCGATGCGCTGCGCAAGCACGCCTCGGATATCCATTTCGAGCCCTACGAAAAGACCTCCCGGATCCGCTTTCGTTGCGATGGCATCTTGCACCAGTATGCGACTCCGCCGGCCAACCTATCACGTCGCTTATCGACCCGACTCAAGGTGATGTCGCGGCTCGATATTGCCGAGCGGCGGATCCCGCAAGATGGCCGGATCAAGCTCAAGCTGTCCGAGACTGTTTCGGTTGATCTGCGGGTCTCAACCCTGCCAACTATGTGGGGCGAGAAAGTGGTGTTGCGGATCCTCGATGCCAGTAGCAGCAAGCTCGACATTGATCTGCTTGGTTACAACGACGATCAGAAAAAAGCGTATCTTGATGCATTGAATCAGCCGCAAGGCATGATCCTGATGACCGGCCCGACCGGTAGCGGCAAAACCGTATCACTGTATGCCGGTCTGCGGATCCTCAATACCGAAACGCGCAATATTTCCACCGCCGAAGATCCGGTTGAGATCAATCTGCCGGGGATCAACCAGGTGCAGATCAACCCCGCCACTGGCTTGGGGTTTGCCGAGGCGCTGCGGGCCTTCCTGCGCCAAGACCCGGATGTAGTCATGGTCGGTGAAATTCGCGATATCGAAACCGGTGGTATTGCGGTCAAAGCAGCCCAAACCGGCCACCTCGTGCTTTCCACTTTACATACCAACTCGGCCGCCGAAACCATCACCCGATTGACCAACATGGGGATCGAGGATTTCAATTTGGCCTCATCACTCAGTTTGATCATTGCCCAGAGACTTGCCCGTAGGCTTTGCTCGCATTGCAAGCAGCCAGACAACATCGACCCTTTACTGCGTGCCAAGCTCGATATACCAGCGGATGCTGATCCGTTCAAGGCGAGTTCAAACGGCTGTGATGACTGCAACAAAGGCTATTTGGGCCGAGTCGGCATTTACGAAGTCATGCCGTTTTCCCGTCCACTGTCTCAAGCCTTGATGCAAGGTGCCAGTACGTTAGAACTCGAAGACATTGCCTGCCAGCAAGGCATGATCACCCTCAAACAAGCCGGTATCGAAAAACTATGCCAAGGCACCACCAGTTTGGCTGAGCTGCAACGCGTGCTCCATTTTGATTAAAGGCACTGTATTTAAAGCACTTTATTTCAGTACACATTTATTGAAACAACTTCGCCTCTCGAGAGCCAACGCCTCAAATTAAAATTTTTAAGAGCAGCACTTTGAAATCATGCTCATTGAAGAAACAGGAAGAAGACCATGGCCCAGGACAGAAAAATACGCTATTACCGCTGGCGCGGGATCAACCCTATCGGCAAGCGACTGTCCGGCATCATGGTTGGTTACCAAGAGCAAGAGATCCGCGCCAAGCTCGGTGAGCAACAAATTCAGGTCAAAAAAATCAAACGCTACAAACCCTCGACGTTTAGCAAGCGTCGCAACCAGTTCACCGCCAAGGATGTCACCGCCATTACCCGCCAACTGGCGACCATCGTCAACTCGGGGGTTCCAGTAGTACAGGCGCTCAAGCTAATTGCCCATAGCCACAATAAAGCCGAAGCCAGAGCCACGCTAACTATGGTCAGCAATCAGGTCGAAGCGGGCTTGAGTCTGGCCAGAGCCTTGAATACCAGCTCGCCGCTGTTTGATAACTTCTATTGCGATCTGGTTGCCACCGGCGAGCAAACCGGTCACTTAGCGCAAGCCTTTGAGCGTCTTGCTACCTACCGGGAAAAAAGCGAAGCCATGCGCAAAAAAGTCATCAAGGCAATGATTTACCCTACCATGGTTACCTTTACTGCTATTCTCGTTACCTTGTTGATGCTGATCTTCGTGATCCCGCAATTTGCAAATATTTTCAAAGGATTTGGCGCTGAACTGCCGTGGTTTACCCAGAAAATTATCGATGTGTCTAACTTATTGCTTAGTGACGGTCCCCTACTCGCATTGGGCTTATTGTTAGTGTCCATGCTTGCCGTCATGGCTTATCGCAAGTCAGATAACAACAAACTGCGGGTTCACCGTGCCCTGCTCGCCTTTCCTATTGTCGGGCCTATCATGCTCAAGGCGGCAATTGCCCGTTTCGCCCGCACCCTTGCCACCACCTTCTCGTCTGGGATCCCGTTGCTGTCCGGTATCGAGGCTGCCGGCAAGACCGCGGGCAACCGCTTTATCGAGCAAGCAATTGAAGGTGCGCATGGCAATACTGCCGCCGGTATGCCGCTTCATCTCGCCCTGCGTCACAGCGAGGTTTTTCCCGAGCTGATGCTACAGATGGTGATGATCGGCGAAGAATCCGGCTCTATTGATGACATGCTCAACAAAATCGCCTTCACCTACGAAAGCGATGTCGACAATACGGTTGATAATCTTGGTAAAATTCTCGAGCCGCTGATTATCCTCTTCCTCGGAGGAGTCATCGGCGGGCTGCTGATTGCCATGTATATGCCGGTGTTCAAGCTGATGAGTGTGGTTGGCTAGTTGTAAGGGGAGAGATCCTGGATCCTAGTCCCTAGGTGAGCTATGCAGGATTTATCAAATGAGTGCCAGTTTATAGCTCTGCTTTTCCTCGGTTCTGCCTTTATCCTCCGGCATGATTCCCCTACAATATCCCCATTGAGTAATATGAGAGCTTTTTCATGACGCTGCTGTCTGTATATCCTTGGTTATTTCCTGTTTTTGCAGCAATTTTCGGATTGCTGGTAGGCAGCTTCCTCAACGTGGTGATCTACCGCCTGCCAATCATGATGGAGCGCCAGTGGAGAGCCGACTGCACCGAGTATTTTCCTGAGCTCGGCCCGCAACAAGACACCGGTACCTTTAACCTCAGTGTCCCGCGTTCGCGTTGCCCTCATTGCCAACAACAGATAAGTATGTGGGATAACATCCCGGTGATCAGCTGGCTACTACTGAAAGGGCAATGCCGTCACTGCCAAGCCAGTATCAGTGGCCGTTATCCGGCCATCGAAGTGTTAACCGCCGTTGTGAGTACAACCGTCGCTCTCTACCTTCCAGCCACAACATGGGCGCTGGCGGTAATTTTATTCAGTTTTGCCCTTATCGCCCTGACCTTTATCGACATCGACAAGATGTTACTGCCGGATCAAATCACCCTGCCACTGATGTGGGCAGGCTTGATGCTGTCGTTACTGGGGATCTCCCCGGTCAGCCTGCAAGATGCCATTATTGGTGCCATGGCCGGCTATCTGTCGCTATGGAGCCTGTACTGGACCTTCAAGTTACTGACCGGTAAAGAAGGCATGGGATACGGTGACTTCAAACTACTGGCAGCTCTCGGTGCTTGGCTGGGTTGGCAGTTATTGCCATTTGTCGTGCTGTTTTCATCTCTGGTCGGTGCTATCTGCGGCATTATTATGATGCGCCGCCAGCAGACCGACGGACAGCAACCCTTCTCATTCGGCCCTTATCTGGCAGTTGCTGGCTGGGTAGCGATGCTATGGGGCGAGCCGTTGCTCAACTGGTATTTAACCTCGTATCTAGGGCTCTAATCTATGTCTCTTGTAATCGGATTAACTGGCGGGATCGGTAGCGGAAAAACAACTGTCGCTAATTTATTTGCCGCACAGCACATTGATATCATCGATGCCGATATCGTTGCCCGCGAAGTGGTTGAGCCCGGCAGTGCTGGCTTGCAGGCCATTGTTGAGAAGCTGGGTTCTGACATCTTACTGACAGATGGGTCGCTCAATCGCAGTAAGCTGCGTGAAGCCATCTTCAGTGATAATCAATTAAAAGAGTGGCTTAACCAATTATTGCATCCGATGATCAGGGAACAAATGCGGCATGATATCGCTTCAGCCCAATCACCGTATTGCTTGCTGGTTGTCCCACTCATGGTAGAGAATAACCTACAGGCAATGACCGATCGCCTATTGGTGGTCGATGTCGATGAAGCGATCCAGGTAGCCCGGACCCAGCAGCGGGACAATGTCCCTGCCGAACAGGTTCGAAGCATCCTTGCTTCTCAGGCCAGCCGTGAACAACGCCTTGCTGCTGCCGATGATGTGATCTGCAATAATGGCAATGGCGACAACCTCGAGCAGCAAGTGGCCAAACTGCACCAAGAATATCTGGCGCTAAGCCGCCAGCAAAACAATACACCGCAGTGCTAACTAATTTGGGTAGGTTGATATGCAAGTAAACCGCTTTGAACACCCGTTAAACGAAAAGGTACGGATTTACCTTCGTTTGGAGTACCTGATCCGTCAGATGCACCATGCTAGCGATCTCAACGATCCATGGCAGCATCAGCTATTCTTCCGCGCTCTGTTTGATTTGCTGGAAATTCTCGACCAGATCCAGCTCAAGGCAGAGCTCGCTAAAGATCTGGAAAAGCAACGCGGGCGACTCAAGCACTGGCTCAATATTGACGGGGTGGATCAAACCGCTCTGTTGGCCCTGCTCGACCAGTTGGAGCAGGCCCAACACCAATTGTTGACCGCCAACCGTCTGGGCCAGTCCCTACGCGAAGACCGCTTCCTAGGCGGGATCAAACAACGCCTGTCGATCCCTGGGGGCAGCTGCTGCTTTGATTTGCCGGCTCTACACCACTGGCTGCATTTACCGCTAGCCCACAAACAAAGTGACCTGGGCAACTGGCTCTTACAAATCAAAGAGCTAAGTGTTGCCCTGAACCTTTGGCTCAAGCTGGTGCGTGAAAGCGGCCAGTTCCAAAACCAAGTCGCACGTGGTGGTTTCTTCCAGCATGATACGGATGAAGCTAGCCTGATCCGACTTGATATTTGCCCTAGCCATGGTGTCTACCCTATGATATCGGGACATCGCAGCCGGTTTGCCATCCGCTTCATGCCATTTGAAGAAGGTGCCGGTATTGCCGAGACGATTGAATTTAAACTAGCGATTTGCTGAGGTAACTAGTGACGCAATCCAACACACCAGCCACACCGATCACCGTGGTGAAATGCCCGACCTGCCAAACTGATGTTGTGTGGGGGGAGCATAGCCCGTACCGCCCATTCTGCTGCAAACGCTGCCAGCTGATCGACTTGGGTGAATGGGCTGAAGAAGAGAAAGCGATCCCGGGTGCACCGGATATGTCTGATTCCGACGGCTGGTCGGAAGATATGGGATACTAGAAAGACTCGGGAACCTAGATCCTAGCCCCTAGGATCTAGGATCTAGGATCTAGGATCTATTTTACAGCGCCATCAACTTCTCTAGCACGACATCATTAGCTTCAGGAAAGGCGTAATTGGCCAACTCATCTAGCCTAACCCATTCGCTTGGCTGACCTTCCTTGCCGAACGCTTTGCCATTAAATGCCCGTACCAAAAAGAAATCAAACTTTAGTGACTTCTCCGGGTAGTCATGCTCCAGTGCTATGAAATGCTCAAGCGCTGTTGCCTGAATACCGACTTCCTCATACAGCTCCCTGACAACCGCCTGCTCAGCCGTTTCACCCGCTTCGACCTTGCCGCCGGCAAACTCCCAAAAACCGCCCTTATGGGTCTTAGCAGCACGCTGGGTTATGAATACTTTATCTTGTTCGGCATTAAGAATGATCCCTGCCGATATCCACACCTGTTTCTTTTCCAAAGCCGTTTACTCTCTCATTGCCTGATCATCAGGTCTCTTTATTAAGTGAAGCATAAGAAAAAGGCCGCGAATGCGGCCTTTTATATGGGTTAAGCTGCCTGATTAGTTAATCTTACCGTGGCATTGCTTGTATTTCTTGCCTGAGCCACATGGACAAGGCTCGTTACGGCCTACCTTGCGTTCTTCGCGCTGATATGGTTCCGCTTCGTCGCTTTCCTGGCTTTCGTCAGCAATTTGGTTTTCCGCATTCTGGTGCTGGAATTGTTGACGGCGAGCAAGCTCTTCGGCCTGACGGCGGCGCTCTTCTTCAACACGCTCAACTTCTTCCTGCTGCTGAACACGGACCTTGCTCAAAATTGCAATAACATCAGACTTCAGGCTCTCCAGCATACCTTCAAACAGTTCAAACGACTCACGCTTGTACTCCTGTTTAGGGTTCTTCTGGGCGTAACCACGCAGGTGGATACCCTGTCGTAGGTGATCCATTGCCGCCAAGTGCTCTTTCCACAGCGTATCAAGGTTTTGCAGCATTACCGTTTTCTCGAAGTTACGCAGTACTTCCGCACCCACAACCTCTTCTTTATGACGGTAAATTTCAACAGCTTGCTCTACGATGCGCTCACGCAGCGCTTCTTCGTACAGCTTCTCTTCGCTGTCCAGCCATTCCTGAATAGGCAGTTCCATATCGTAATCGGCTTTCAGGCGCTCTTCCAAGCCTTGGGTATCCCACATCTCTTCCAGAGACTGTGCAGGGATATAGCCATCAATAACGCTTTGGATAACATCTTCACGGTTCTGCTCGATCATCTCGCTGATGTCTTCTGCATTCATCAGCTCGTCACGCAGCTCGTAAACCACCTTACGCTGGTCGTTTGCTACGTCATCGAATTCAAGCAGCTGCTTACGAATATCGAAGTTACGTCCTTCAACCTTACGCTGAGCGTTTTCAATCGCCTTGGTCACCCATGGGTGCTCAATCGCCTCACCTTCTTCCATACCCAGCTTCTTCATCATGTTCGAAACACGATCAGAAGCGAAGATACGCATCAGGCCATCTTCCATCGATAGATAGAAGCGCGATGAACCGGCATCACCCTGACGGCCAGAACGACCACGCAGCTGGTTATCGATACGACGAGATTCATGACGTTCGGTACCGATAATGTGCAAACCACCAGACGCTAGCACGGCATCATGCAGCTGCTGCCAATCGGCTTTGATCTTGGCAATTTGATCGTCAGTTGGGTTTTCCAGCTTCGCGACTTCGCTCTGCCATGAACCACCCAGTACGATATCCGTACCACGACCAGCCATGTTGGTTGCGATAGTCACCGCACGTGGCGCACCAGCCTGGGCAACGATATCGGCTTCACGCTCGTGGAACTTGGCATTCAAGACTTCGTGCTTGATACCTTGCTTCTTCAGCGCTTTAGAAAGTAATTCAGATTTTTCAATCGAAACAGTACCAACCAGTACTGGCTGGCCATTCTCGACACGCTCTTTGATGTCTTCACTGATAGCTGCAAATTTCTCTAGCTCAGTCATGTACACCAAGTCACCCATGTCATCACGGATCATCGGCTTGTTGGTTGGTAGAACAACCGTTTCAAGACCATAGATAGACTGGAATTCGAATGCTTCGGTATCAGCTGTACCGGTCATGCCTGACAGCTTGGAGTAAAGACGGAAGTAGTTCTGGAACGTGATAGACGCCAGCGTCTGGTTCTCGTTCTGGATCTTCACCCCTTCTTTGGCTTCAACAGCCTGGTGCAGACCTTCAGACCAACGGCGCCCCGGCATAGTACGGCCGGTATGCTCATCAACGATGATCACTTCGTCATCTTTTACAATGTAGTCAACGTCACGCTCGAACAGCACGTGGGCACGCAGTGCGGCATTGACGTGGTGCAGCAGGCTGATGTTAGTTGGCGAGTAAAGTGTATCATCCTCTTCCATCATGCCGTGTTGCTTAAGCAAATCTTCGACAAACTCCTGACCGTTTTCGGTAAGGTGGGACTGCTTCGACTTTTCGTCAACCGTGTAGTGGCCTTCGCCGCGGAATTCTTCGCTGTCTTCTTGATCCTGCCTCACAAGCAGTGGGATCAGAGTGTTGATCTTGGTGTATAGCTCCGAGCTATCTTCCGCTGGACCAGAAATGATAAGCGGAGTACGGGCTTCATCGATAAGGATGGAATCGACTTCATCGACTACCGCAAAGAAACGCTCGCGCTGTACGCGGTCTTCCGGGCGGAAAGCCATGTTGTCACGCAGGTAGTCAAAACCAAATTCGTTGTTTGTGCCGTATAGAATGTCGGCTGCGTAGGCTTCTTTCTTCGCCTGAGGCGGCATGTTTGGCACGTTAACGCCAACGGTCATACCTAGGAATTCAAATAAAGCGCGGTTGGTTTCGGCATCACGTGCAGCTAGGTAGTCATTCACCGTAACAATGTGCACGCCTTTACCGGTCAGGGCATTGAGGTAAGCAGGCAGAGTCGCTGTCAGGGTCTTACCTTCACCAGTACGCATTTCCGCGATCTGGCAAGCATTCAGTACCATACCACCGATCAACTGAACGTCGAAGTGGCGCATACCAAACACACGATTGGACGCTTCACGTACGGTAGCAAAGGCTTCAGGTAGTAGCTCGTCAAGGTTTTCACCTTGCTCAATACGCTCACGGAATTCAACCGTTTTGGCCTTTAGTTCTTCGTCCTGCAAGCTTTCGAATTGAGGTTCAAGCTTGTTGATCTGGTCAACAATTTTGCGCATACGACGCAGTGTGCGGTCGTTACGGCTACCGATAACTTTGGTCAGTAGTTTTGATAACATGGCGTTGCCGTTTTCTCTTAGTTAGTTCAGCCCATCAGGCTGAATTCTTAATTTGAATTTTTCAACCGGGATTATATCAGCAAGACGCTAGGCTTAGACTTGCGATTAATCATCCCTGTCCCGTCTAAATTCGCCACTGGTGTGACTACGGAAGCCGATACGAAAAACAATGGTTAATGATGATATTGTGGTCCGAGTTGACCATTTCAAGGGATAAATGAAAACAATACCAGAAATTGAACACCATCGGCTATCCATGGAGGGGAAACCCAAGCAGGCCTCAGTCAGCCAAATACGCTTGGCCCAAGCTCTCCCAAGCTAGATATAATAAGCCATATTGGCGGTGCCGCCTATGGCAAATGCCCCGACGATGTTTTTCATATTCGAAAAATTAGAACTTAACCGCCACTTTTAACCCAGAAAGCCGAGTGATACGCGTTCAACGCCCCGAATCCAAGCAGCCTAATAAAACCGAGGCATAAAAAAACGCCGGACTAGGTCCGGCGTTTTTAAAATCTTTGAGCGGGTGCAAGGCAATATTACGCCAGTACCATGCCTGGCTGGGCAAAGGTAACAGGCACTTGCTGCTCGTCAGTGAAGGTCGACCATTCATATGCTTCTTGATCGGCCAATACCGCACGCAATAGCATGTTGTTTAGCGCATGACCTGACTTGTAAGCCACCATTTCACCAATAATATTGTGACCACACATGTAAAGATCACCAATCGCGTCCAGTACTTTGTGAGTCACAAGCTCGTTGTCGAAACGCAGCCCTTCATCATTAAGGATACGGTAATCATCAAGCACGATAGCATTGTCAAAGCTACCACCCAGACACAGGTTCTGTGACTGAAGGTATTCGATATCACGCATGAAACCGAAAGTACGGGCACGGCTGATATCTTTGACAAATGACTGGCTGGAAAAATCCAGAACCAAACGCTGCTGCTCAGAATCAATCGCCGGGTGATTAAAATCGATAGCAAAATCCAGACGGAACCCGTTAAAAGGACGAAGCTCTGCCCATTTATCCCCATCTTCGACGCGAACAGTTTTCTTGATACGCAAGAAACGCTTAGGCGTATTCAAAGTATCAATGCCAGCAGACTGCAGCAGGTAGATGAACGGGCTCGCACTGCCATCCATAATAGGGATTTCAGGTGCATCTACTTCGATAATCACATTATCGATACCCATTCCTGCCAACGCAGCGTTAAGGTGCTCAACCGTTGAGATACGTACGCCTTGTTCATTAACTAAGGCAGTACACAACATGGTGTCGCGAACCGAGTCTGCATCTGCTGGAAAATCAACAGGCGGATTCAAATCGGTACGGCGATAAATCACACCAGTGTTTGCAGCAGCAGGACGAAGAATAAGCGTCACTTTACGGCCAGAGTGAAGTCCCACCCCAGTCGTTTGCACAATGCTTTTCAGTGTACGTTGTCTTATCATCTGCTTGTCTCAACTATTAAATTGCCATGATATCGGCCCCAACCCTTCATCAAAAAAAGGGCAAGGACAGATATTCTATCACTTTTTAACCAGTTTCCCAAAATATTTGCGCGCTTAGTCTGCTTGCTTGCGCAAAAATGCTGGGATATCAAGGTAGTCGTGATCCGCCTGAGGCTTTGGATTTGCCGCTGTTGCCGCCTGCTGGTTGGCTGAATCAGCAGCCGGAGCTGGCTGGTTCAATGGCGCCGCTTTGGCTTCTTCCGACGGAGCAGATACTGCCGCAGATTTCTCTGTTGCAACTGCCTGTACAGGCTTAGCCGTACCCGTCACCAAGGTGATGTCAGGCTTGCATTCTTTGCCAATACCTGTCGCGACAACCGTTACTCGTAGCTCGTCAGACATTTCAGGGTCAAGCGATGTACCGATAACAACGGTTGCGTTGTCAGAAGCAAACGCCTTCACAGTATTACCGACCGTTTCGAACTCATCCAAACGCATGTCCAGGCCAGCTGTAATGTTAACAAGAACACCACGTGCGCCAGCCAAATCGATATCTTCAAGAAGTGGGCTTGAAATAGCCATTTCAGCCGCTTCTTCGGCACGGTCATCACCGGTAGCAACACCGCTACCCATCATGGCGTGGCCCATTTCAGACATAACGGTGCGTACGTCAGCAAAGTCGACGTTGATCATGCCCGGGCGGGTGATCAGCTCGGCAATACCCTGTACCGCATTTTTCAATACATCATTTGCTTTGGCAAAGGCATCCAATAACGTGATACCACGGCCAAGCACTTTCAGTAGTTTTTCGTTAGGGATAGTGATCAACGAGTCAACGTGCTTAGACAGTTCCTCGATACCCTGCTCGGCAAAAGCCATGCGCTTTTTGCCTTCGAAGCTAAATGGCTTAGTCACCACCGCTACAGTCAGGATCCCTAGCTCTTTCGCCACTTCGGCAATGATTGGGGCGGCACCAGTACCGGTACCGCCACCCATGCCAGCTGCGATGAAAATCATATCAGAGCCATCAAGCTCTGCCTTGATCGCTTCGCGATCTTCCAATGCCGAGTCACGGCCAACCTGTGGGTTAGCGCCCGCACCCAGACCTTTGGTGATTGCCCCACCGATCTGGATCACTGTACTTACATTGGTTTTACGAAGTGCCTGAGCATCAGTGTTTACACTGATAAACTCAACACCCTCGATTGATTCACGTACCATGTGATCGACTGCGTTACCACCGCCGCCGCCAACGCCTATGACTTTAATTACTGCTTCGTCAGACATTTCCATCATCGGTTCAAACATGTGTTCTCTCCGTCCATCCTGTTCGCATCAGGTTTAAAATTCTTTTCTTAACCAGCCACTAAGCTTAGAGAAAAAGCCAGAAACAGAACGCTTCTGCTCAATTTCACTATCGTCAAATGTCTGACTATCCTTTCCGTAATGCAGTAAGCCTACTGCAGTCGCATAATGTGGGAATTGCACATGTTCGGTCAGTCCTACCACGTTAAGCGGTAAGCCAACACGTACCTGGTTGCTGAATACGCGCTCAGCGCACTCTACCAAGCCTTCCATCTGAGCGGCACCGCCGGTCAGGACAATGCCTGCTGCCAGCTGGTGCTTAACTCCTGCATTACGCAGTTGATCTTGTACTTCTATCAGCTTCTGATTAACCAGACCCAGCAATTCGCTGTAGCGGGGCTCTATCACTTCGGCCAATGTTTGACTCTGCAGGCTGCGCGACGGACGACCACCGACACTCGGTACATCGACCTTGGCATCTTTGCTGACCAGCTCGCTCAATGCACAGCCATATTTTACTTTAATTTCCTCGGCATCACCCAATGGGGTACCGAACGCATAGGCAATGTCACTGGTCACAACATTACCCGCATAAGGAATCACGGCCGCATGACGCAAAGCGCCACCGGTCCAGACGGCAATATCCATAGTACCGCCACCAATATCAACCACGCATACGCCCAGCTCACGCTCATCAGGCGTCAATACTGCATGGCTAGCGGCCAAGCCGGAGAAAATAAGCTGATCGACTTTGAGTTCACAGCGCTCTACCGCCTTGACGATATTTCGCGCCATGTCGTTATGGCAGGTGATCAAATGAACACTCGCTTCCATGCGTACCCCAGATAAACCAACAGGATTTTTAATTCCCTCTTGATAATCAATAGCAAATTCTTGAGGAATTACATGTAAAACTTTATGTTCGTCACTAATTTTTACCGATTTAGCGGTGTGAATGACATTATCAACATCATCCTGAGTGACTTCTTTGTCAGAAATCGGCACCATGCCTTCTTCCGTCTGGCAGCGGATATGCTTGCCTGACAGAGACAGAAATACCGAAGAGATCTGGCAATCCGCCATCAGCTCTGCTTTGTAGATCGCGCCCTGTACCGATTTGACTACAGACTCGAGATCATTCACTCCGCCCTTATCCATCCCGCTGGACGGACTGCTACCTTCCCCGATGACATTAACTTCGCCATCCGGTAGCACTTCACCGACTAGAGCACTGACTTTGGACGTACCAATATCCAGGCCTACTATCAGTTTTTTATCTGCCGCCTTCGTCATAGCGCCTACTCTTATAGTTCTCTTAAACCAAACAGGCTGCGGCCGAGCCGATCTATTTGGTTTTGCTTTTATCTGGATCTGTGATCCAGCCTACAGCAGCCCCGGTATCATAGCGCAAGTCTATGTACTCGATAGCCTGTCCTTGCTGTTCTAATTGCGGGGATAAGGCAATGAAGCGTTCGATTCGCTCCATTCGCTCCTTACGCCCTAATTCAAGCCTGACGCCGTTAGTTAACCAAACCCGCCAAGCTCGACGTTCATTTAATGCCAGCGTAGCAATTTCAAAGCCCGCGTGCTGTAACCTCGGTTGCATTTCGCGCAACGCAGACAATACTTCTAAACTGGTCCCTTCAGGTCCAGCTAAACCCACCAGCAATTGCCCAGCCTGATCAGGCGATGCCTCGAA
Source organism: Photobacterium sp. DNB22_13_2 (assembly GCF_052873915.1). NCBI lineage: Bacteria > Pseudomonadati > Pseudomonadota > Gammaproteobacteria > Vibrionales > Vibrionaceae > Photobacterium > Photobacterium sp. DNB22_13_2. The sequence continues at coordinate 91,953 of NZ_JBNNXU010000013.1, read as the reverse complement.
TACCTCACCGTCATGGTTGACCAAGTCATGGCCATTCCAAGACGCTGCGGGATCTTGCTCGACAAGAAATACCTTGAGGGTATCCGGCCACTGCTTGCGCACAGCAGCCCGTGCCACCCAGGGCATGGCCTCCAGTGCATGCTGAATGTCATCAACATCTTGGGTCATGAAACTGCCAAGCTGTTCAAGGTGCACAATACCTTCCCGGACATCGCCGGGAGTGAGGTAGTGTAACTCACCTTGAATCACCAGCTGTGACAACGGCAGCCGGTTGGCATCTGTCATCCAGTTGATTGCCGCGCTGAACAGCCAGACAACAAACCCGATCACAAAGAGAAAAAAAGCCAATCCCCCGCGGTTGTTTAATGATGCCGCAGGAGAAAACGATATTCTTTTTAGGACACTATCAGCCATAAATAGTTTAATCCCGATGTCATAGCCGATACCTAACCAGCAAAAGCGGCAAAGTCATTCCCTCAACCCTTTCCGCTCTTCACGTAAAGTTGACAGATTATAGCGAGCAAGATGCAGCTCTCCAACATCTGATAGCCGATTCCTCGCATATCCTTGGCTATAAGCTTAAATCAAAGCAAAAAACAAGCCAAATATATATTTTTTATACAGCCAAAAATTATTGTTGGCTCATCTGTTCAATATTCAGTTGCATATCTGCTAACTGACGAGCGATTTTGCCAACATCGCCAGCTCCCTGTGTCAGAACCAAATCATCATTTTGTAGAATATTGGCCAAAGCAGACGGCAATGCATCGATATTCGGGACAAAAATCGGATCCAATTTACCACGCCCACGAATAGTGCGACACAAAGCACGGCCATCCGCGCCAGCAATCGGCACTTCACCGGCAGAATACACGTCCAGCATGACAAGTACATCAACTTGCTCGAGAACATGGGCAAAGTCATCATAAAGATCACGGGTACGGCTATAGCGGTGTGGTTGGAACACCATGACCAGACGTTTATCTTCCCAACCTGCGCGGGCAGCCTGAATCGTCACATCCACTTCGCTCGGGTGGTGGCCGTAGTCGTCAACCAGCATCACTTTGCCGTTACCTGTCTCAAAGTCACCGAGGTGATCAAAACGTCGGCCTGTTCCTTCAAACTCAGCCAAAGCCTGAATAATCGCTTCATCGGCAACGCCTTCTTCCGATGCAACAGCTACGGCAGCCGTCGCATTCAGGGCGTTGTGCTTGCCTGGAATATTCAGTTTGATTTCCAAGGCCGGTTTACCCTTACGTAGTATCGAGAAATGTCCCTGCTGACCGCGCTGATCATAATCAACCAAACGCACATCTGCATCTTCAGAGAAGCCATAAGTGATAACCTGACGGCCAATTCTTGGAAGTAGCTCACGCACGACAGGATCATCAATGCACATCACCGCCAAACCGTAGAACGGCAGGTTGTGAAGAAAATCGACAAATGTCTGTTTCAGGACTTCAAAATCACCGCCATAGGTATCCATGTGGTCAGCTTCGATATTCGTCACCACGCACACCATCGGCTGCAGGTGCAAGAATGATGCATCACTCTCGTCAGCTTCGGCGATCAGGTAGCGGCTCGATCCAAGGCGGGCATTAGTCCCTGCGCTCTTGACCAAACCACCGTTGACGAACGTTGGATCCAAACCCGCTTCAGAATAGATCTGAGTAAGAAGCGCAGTGGTTGTCGTCTTACCGTGGGTACCCGCAATCGCAATACCGTGGCGGTAGCGCATCAGCTCTGCCAGCATCTCCGCACGGCGAACCACAGGGATACGCAGTTCGCGGGCAGCGGCCAGTTCAGGGTTGCTCTGGTCAATAGCGGTCGAAGCCACCACAACACTAGAGCCTTCGACATTGGTGGCGGCATGGCCGAAGAAGATCTCCGCTCCTTTATTTGCTAACCGGTTGGTCACCGCGTTTGGTGCCAAGTCTGAACCACTGACATGGTAGCCTTCGTTAACCAGCACTTCCGCGATACCGCTCATGCCAGCACCGCCAATTCCAACAAAGTGGATACGCTCTACGCGGCGCATCTCTGGCACCATGGTTCTAATTTTTGCTAATTGTTGGTTATCCAGTTTACTCATCACTTTGTCTCATCTTATTGCTTTGCCAGCGACTTGATCACATCCGCCACCCGGCGGTCGGCATCGACAATCGCTGCGTCACGTGCAGCCTGTGCCATCTTGGCTAGCTGTGCACGATCTAATTGTTGTAAGGTGTCGGCCAGACCCTCTACGGTCAATTCTGGCTGTTCAATCATTTTCGCTGCACCGCACTGGACCAGATGGTCTGCATTCAATGCCTGCTGGCGATCCTTGTGCATGAAAGGCACAAACACGGCGCCAAGGCCAGCTGCCGATAGCTCAGAGACCGTCAGGGCACCCGAGCGGCAAACAACAATGTCGGCCCAGGCATAGGCTGCCGCCACATCATCGATAAATTCTGTGATTTGGTAGTTGTTGGCTTGCTGGTTGGCGTATTGGGCATAATCTTGCTCAGTCTGCGCCTGAGCGCCTTTACCCGCCTGGTGCAACACGGTGACGTTATCGCCCAGTAAACCCGCAACTTGAGGCAAGGTTTGATTGAGGATCCGCGCCCCTTGGCTGCCGCCCATAACCAATATCCGAATAGGGCCATCACGATCAGCAAAACGCTGTGCAGGCGATGCCAGTGATACCACGTCCTGACGTACTGGGTTACCGACAACCTCACGGTTCGGGAAAGCGCCGGGAAACGCCTGCAGCACACGGGCTGCAATGCGGGACAACCATTGGTTGGTCAAGCCAGCCACCGCGTTTTGCTCATGCAGGATCACTGGGACACCGGACAACCAAGCGGCAACACCGCCAGGGCCACTGACATAACCGCCCATACCCAGCACGGCATCTGGTTGCCACGCCTTAATATATTTTCTTGCCTGCATAATCGCGCCGACAATTTTGAAAGGCGCTGCCAACAAGCGGGAAATACCTTGGCCTCGCAACCCTTTGACCTTGATAAAATCAATATCAATACCGTGTTTAGGCACCAATTCGGCTTCCATACGATCGGCAGTGCCTAGCCAGCGGATGTCCCAACCTTCTTGTTGTAACCGCTTGGCGACAGCTAGCCCCGGGAAGACATGCCCTCCGGTCCCGCCCGCCATCACTAGCAAGCGCTTATTCTTGTTCATTGTCATTTTCTTCTACTTCCGGATCCGGCATCGCTTTGGCAGCGATTCGCTGCTCGAAGTCAATCCGAATCAAAATAGCGACCGCAGTAGCCATAATAAATAAACTTGAGCCACCGTAACTGATCAACGGCAGGGTCAGGCCTTTTGTCGGCACCATTCCTGCAGCGGCCCCCACATTAACCAAGGTCTGAAAGGCAAACCAGAAGCCAAAGCCAAAAGCGAGGAACCCCCCAAATAGCTGCTCTGTCTGCAGGCAACGGCGGCCAATCATCAAAGCTTTAAAGACCAGTGCGAAGATCAGCAACAAAACGACCGTAACACCGATCAGGCCAACTTCCTCAGCCAAGACTGCAAATACAAAGTCGGTATGCGCCTCAGGCAGGTATTCCAGTTTCTGGATTGAGTTGCCAAGACCTTGCCCAAGCCATTCCCCGCGTCCAAATGCCATCAACGATTGAGTCAACTGGTAGCCGCTACCGAACGGATCTTCCCACGGATCCATAAACGAGGTCACCCGGCGCAAGCGGTAGGGCTCGAAGACGATAAGCAGGCCAATACCAAAGCAAGCCGAACCGATCATCACAATAAACTGCCACAGTTTGGCGCCAGCAATAAACAACATGCCGACCGTCGTCACGAACATCACCACGAATGAGCCGAGATCAGGCTGTTCAAGCAACAGCACGCCAAGTAAAGCCAAAACCAGCAAGGGTTTAGCAAAACCGACAAACGTCTGTCGAACCTGTTCGTACTGACGAACCAGGTAGCCAGACATGAAGAGGAACAAGGAAAGTTTGGCCACTTCGGCTGGCTGGAGGTTGAAAATCCCCAGCGGGATCCAGCGAGATGCACCATTGACCGAACGGCCGACCCCTAGCACCACCACCAGCAGAACCATAGAGAGGATCAACATCGGCACGCTGTACTGACGCCACTTCTCAAGCGGGATCATCAAAACAAAGCTGGCCAATACCAGTGAGCAAAAGAGGAAGAAACCATGGCGCAGGGCAAAATAGAACGGCATATCCGTCAAACGGGTCGCAATCGGCACCGAGGCAGACGTTACCATCACCAAGCCTGTCACCATCAGGGCCAACGCAATCCAGACCAATTGTCTGTCATACGGACTCTGTGCCGCTGGCCTTGTCATCCAATCAAAAAACTGCCCCATCCCTTCCTTTACCGCTCCCGCCATCAGCTTTCCATGCCTACTTGGTGCTGTAATGATAGTGCCAATTCGACAAACGTATCACCACGTACCATAAAGTTAGCAAATTGATCGAAGCTCGCACAGGCCGGCGATAGCAAGATCATATCTCCGGTACAGGCTGTTTGCGCAGCCTGTGACATGGCTTGCTCCATCGTCTCGACCACTACAGGCTGAGAGACTAGCGGGGCAAACTGATTACCATCACGGCCAAAGCAATATAACTGGGTATCTAAGCTGGCCAAGACAGGCGCTAGCTCGGAAAAATCCGCCCCCTTACCATCACCGCCAACCAACAAGTGAAGCTTGCCGTTAAGCTGTAAACCGTTAAGCGCAGCCAGGGTACTGGCCAAGTTTGTTGCCTTGGAGTCATTAACCCACTTCACACCGTGTTGCTCGGCAACGAGCTGACAGCGGTGGGCTAGGCCATTATAGCGGCGCAGCGCCCGACAGGCGGCTTCGCGTTCGATACCGACGGCATCGGCCAACGCCAGTGCGGCAAGGCTGTTGGCCACATTGTGGCGCCCTACCAAGGCGATATCGTTACTTGGCATAATAGGCTCACCGGCCACGGCCAGCCATTCTTCACCTTGGCACATCACCAACCCATAGCGGTCGGTGTGGTTTATCAGGCCGTCATTCAGGCCAAAGCTTACCAGCTCACCGTTGAAGGCTTTCGATTCAGAGTCTTGAGACTCAGAAGCTTCCTGTTCAGAGACTAGATTGTCACCGCCCGGCTGAGTCGCCCGATCGTCGCGGTTGAACACCGCCAATTCAGCGTGATCAAAGATTCGCATCTTGGCAGCGCTGTACTGCGCCAAGCCGCCCGGGTAGCGGTCCATATGATCTTCGGACAAGTTCAGGTATGCCGCGGCTTTGAGAGATAGATTAGATGTCGTTTCGAGCTGGAAACTAGAAAGCTCAAGAACATATAGATCATGATCTTGTGCCAGCATATCTAAGGCGGCAAAGCCAATATTGCCGCCGACACCGACGTTGATGCCGGCCTCTTTGGCCATCTCGCCAACCAAGCTGGTGACGGTACTCTTGCCATTGGAGCCGGTGATCGCCACCACAGGCTTGTCTACCGCACGGGCAAACAATTCGATATCACCGACGATCTCAATACCAGCAGCAGCCGCTTGCTGCAGCTGCGGGGTGGCCAAGGCGATCCCCGGGCTTGAGATAATCAAATCGGCCGCCATCAGCCAGTCCATCTGCCACTGGCCACTGGCCACTGCAACAGACGCGGGCAATTGTTCTCGGCCTGGAGGGTGCTCGCGGGTATCAATGACCTTGATGTCCAATAGCTGAGGCGCCCTCAACAAATGGTTCACCACCGACAGGCCGGTCATACCCAACCCAATCACCACAACCTGCTTTACGCCTTCCAAGCCTTTCATCTTATCGTACCTTCAGGGTCGCCAGCGCGATCAGTACCAGCATCAGGGTAATGATCCAGAAACGCACGATCACACGAGGCTCCGGCCAACCTTTCAATTCATAGTGGTGATGTATCGGTGCCATGCGGAAGATCCGCTGACCTCGCAGCTTGTATGAACCAACCTGTAGGATCACCGAAACAGTTTCCATCACGAACACACCGCCCATGATCACCAACAACAGCTCTTGGCGAACCAATACCGCGATAGTGCCCAGTGCTCCGCCCAAAGCAAGCGAACCAACATCGCCCATAAAGACTTGTGCTGGGTAGGTGTTGAACCACAAGAAGCCCAAACCGGCACCTACAATCGCGGTGCAAACGATAACCAGTTCGCTGGCATCTTTCAGGTAAGGGATATGCAGGTAGTTAGCAAAATTAACGTTACCGGTCGCCCAAGCAATGAAGGCCATACCACCCGCAACCATGACGGTCGGCATGATTGCCAAGCCATCAAGGCCATCAGTCAGGTTTACCGCATTACTGGTACCAACAATCACGAAATAGGTAAAGACGATGTAGAACAAACCAAGCTGCGGCATAACATCCTTGAAGAATGGCACCACCAGTTGGGTAGCAACAGTATCTTGACCATGAATATACAGCGCAAAGGCCACGCCCAGCGCAATCACCGACTGCCAGAAATACTTCCAGCGCGCGATCAGACCATCGGTGTTCTTGCGAACTACCTTGCGGTAATCATCGACAAAACCAACCGCGCCGTAGCCCAACATGACAGTAAGCACTGCCCAGACATAAGGGTTGCTCAGATCAGCCCACAGTAAAACGGTAATCGCAATCGCTGCCAGGATCATGATCCCGCCCATTGTCGGGGTACCACGTTTGCTAAAGTGCGACTCAGGGCCGTCGTGACGAACCACCTGGCCGATCTGCAGCATCTGCAGGCGGGCGATCAGGCGTGGTCCCATCCACAACGAAATCATCAGTGCAGTCAAGATACTGATGATGGCGCGGAAAGTCAGGTATTCAAAAAGTCGAAAAAATGGAAATGTCGATTCCAGTAAATCAGCTAACCAGTAAATCATTATTTATGTTCCTGCAGTGCAACAATCACATCTTCCATGCGGGAGCTACGCGCTCCTTTTGCTAGCACTGTCACTTGGATGTTATCTTCATTGAGCAAAGGATCAAGCTGCTGCTGGAGCGTCTCAATCAATGCTGTTTTATCGTTAAAATGTTGGCCGTTGTTCAGTGTACTGACAATTTGGCTGGCGTTGCCAAAGGTCATAACCTTATCCAGGCTACGTTCAAGGGCATACTCTGCCACTTCTCGGTGCAGTAATGCACTGTCATCGCCCAGCTCGGCCATATCCCCCAACACGAACCAGCGCTGCCCCTCAAAGCCAGCCAATAGGTCGATAGCGGCCTTAACCGACGCGACACTGGCATTGTAGGTATCATCCACCAGCCTCAAGTTAGGGCACGGTTCAGTAACATCAACACGGCCCTTCACATTGGCCACACCGCCCAAACCGGCTTGTACCTGCTCCGGGGTTGCCCCCATAGCCATTGCCAACGCTGCGGCGGCAAGGGCATTAGCGACATTATGGCCACCGGCCAGTGTCAAACTAACCGGAAATGTTGCTGTGGGGGTGCGCATTGTAAAGCAAGCACGGCCCATACTGTTAATACTTATGTCAACCGCATGGTAATCAGCTTCAGGCTGAGTGGCAGAAAACGTCTGCAACTGATGGTTTTCCAGCATTTGGTGCCACTTATCCTGGGCATTAGAGTCAAGGTTGATAATGGCAACGGCGTCTTTACCTCGCGCTTGCAAACCTTCGAAGATTTCGCCTTTGGCTTTTGCCACACCGTCCAGCGAGCCAAACCCTTCAAGGTGAGCGGCGGCCAGATTGTTGATCAACGCCACCTGCGGCTTAACCAAGCTAGTGGTGTAGGAGATTTCCTTTTGATGGTTGGCACCCAGCTCAACCACCGCATATTCATGCTCTGGCTCTAAGCGAAGCAAGGTCAGCGGTACACCAATGTCATTATTAAAGTTACCCGCAGTCGCCAACACCTTACCTTTGAGCGACAAAATAGCAGCGACCATTTCCTTCACTGTGGTTTTACCGCAGCTGCCGGTCAGAGCGACGGTTTTCAAGCCGTGATGCAGCTCCATTTCAGCCTTGAGCCATGCGCCGAGCATGCCAAGTGCCTTGTGGGTATCGTCAACCACCAGCTGAGGTAGGTCAACCGGTAAGTGCTTGCTCACCAACAGGGCTGAAGCACCTTGTTCTTTGGCGTTTTGGCAGAAGTCATGGGCATCAAAGCGCTCGCCAATCAGGGCAATAAACAAGGTATCATCTGCGATTTTCCGGGTATCGGTAGATACCGCTGAAATAGTGATGTCATTACCGACCAGTTTGCCGCCCAATACATCAGCCAATTGGGATAGTTGTACCGGGATCATGCCTTTGTCTCCAGCAGTTCGGCGACCGTCTCACGGTCAGAGTAATGAATGGTACAGTCAGCCAAGATTTGATAGTCCTCATGGCCTTTACCCGCCACCAACACAATATCATCGGCCGCCGCTTGGGTAAGCGCCCACTCACATGCCTCACGGCGATCATGAATGGTTTTAGCTTGTTCCGGCTTTACCAGCCCAGCCAGCATATCCGCCATGATTGCCGTTGGCGACTCGCTGCGCGGGTTGTCATCGGTCAGGATCACCTGATCGGCCAAGCTTTCTGCCGCCACCGCCATCAGCGGACGCTTGCCACGGTCACGGTCGCCACCACAGCCAAAAATGCACCAGAGTTGGCCGTGGCAGTGCACACGCAGCGCCTGCAGGGCTTTTTCCAATGCATCGGGGGTGTGAGCATAATCAACAACCATCATAGGTTTGTCAGGCTTTTGAAAAACTTCCATCCGCCCGGTTACGGCCTGCAATTGCGGTGCAACAGCCAGCAACGCTGACATCTGATGACCTGTCGCTAACAGCGTGGCCAGTGACAGTAGTAAGTTAGTGACATTAAACGCCCCAACCAACGGTGCGGTAAACTGCCCGGCTCCCCAGCTTGAATCAAAGGCTACGGTCACACCTTGGGCACTGTACTCAACCGACTCGAGCCAAAGCTGCTTGCCGGTATGGCCTGCAAGGTGCTTCTGCTCCATGGCAACAGCAACCGCATGCGGTAGATCGGCTAGCCATTCACGGCCAACCGTATCATCAGCGTTAATCACCGCCACACCGCACTGATGCTCGGTGAACAGGGTTTTCTTGGCCTCAGCATAGCTGGCCATATCACCGTGATAATCAAGATGATCACGGCTTAGGTTGGTAAAGATACTGGCTTTGAATGCCAGCGCTTTAACCCGCCCCTGTACCAAGCCATGAGAAGACACTTCCATCGCCGCAAAGCGAGCGCCCTGAGTCACCATCTGCTCCAATACACAAGGAATTTCAAGCGCACTTCCGGTGGTGTTGGTCGCAGGTTGGATCTGATCTAACAAGCCGTTGCCCGTCGTTCCCATCACACCAGCTGGCTGACCCAGCAGCATCACCCATTGCGCCAGCAACTGGCTGATGGTGGTTTTTCCGTTGGTGCCCGTTACAGCAACAACCTCAATTTTCTCATCCGGTGCCCCATAAAAGCGCTTGGCAATAGCCGATAGCAAATCACCAAGAAGAGGGAGATAAATCACTGCACCTTCACTGCTTTGTTCGATATACGGCTGGTCGGTATCGGCTTGTGCCAGCACCAATGCCGCACCGGCCTGCTGCGCCTTGGTAATAAACTGTCGGCCATCGACACTGTGGCCCTTAACGGCGACAAACATCTCACCAGGCTTGATCTGCCGGCTATCGAGGGTCATCCCCGAAACGGAGACAGTAGCCAGTGATTCAGGTAGGCAAAGGCCCTCTAGCCATGGCGATAATAATTCGCCAACGGCGTATGATACTTTAGGTTCCGGCATGGGTATTGCCTCTGTGGTTCACAACATTTAAATCTTCAAGCGTTCCCGCATCCGGCGGGATATTCAAAATCTGTAAAGCGCTCTCCATCACCTCGGAGAAAATCGGTGCGGCAATGGCCCCCCCATAGTAGGCATCGCCCTGAGGTTCGTTAACCACCACGACCATCGCCAGCCTTGGGTTACTGATCGGTGCCAGTCCAGCGGTCATCGCCACATATTCATCACTGTAGCCACCAGCAACGGCTTTTTTCGCCGTACCTGTCTTGGCACCGACCCGGTATCCCGGTATCGCAGCTCGGTGGGCACTGCCCCCTTTGTGGGTAACTAGCTCAAGCATATTGAGTAACGCGCGGGTGTTCTCGGCCGAAACCACCTGGCGTCCAGGTACGACCGCTTCGGTTTTTAGAATAGAAAGCGGTCGGTTGACGCCCATAGCACCCAGAGTGGCGTAAGCACGCACTAACTGGATTGGGGTCACCGAGATACCGTAGCCAAAGGAGAGTGTCGCCCGTTCAAAATCAGACCAACGCCTGCGGTCGGGGAAGAAACCTTGCGCCTCACCGATCAGGTTGATCCCTGAGGCATCCCCCATTCCCACGCTGCTATACATACCCAGCACCGCATCGACCGGCATCGCCAGCGAGAGCTTACTCACGCCGATATTACTGGATTTTTGTAGGATTCTGGCGAGGTTAGCCTTGCCAACCCGCGAGACATCTCGTACCCGGCTACCACCGATTTGCATCAGCCCGTTACCGGTATCGATAACGGTATTCTCATCCGCAACGCCATTTTCCATCGCTGCCAGTACCACAAATGGCTTGATGGTCGACCCCGGCTCCATGGCATCGGTGATCACCCGGTTACGCATCCTAAAGCTTTGCAACTGATCGCGATTGTTCGGGTTGTAGGAAGGGGCGTTAACCATCGCCATTATTTCACCAGTTCGTACATCAACCATCACCACCGATGCTGATGTTGCCTGATAATCGGCAACCGCTTGTTTCACTGCACGGTAAGCAACAGCCTGAAGTCGCTGGTCGATACTCAGGCTGAGCGACTTGCCCGGCTCACGTTTTTTAAGGGAGATATTTTCAACGACTCGGCCATAGCGATCTTTACGCACAGTACGGCGACCTGGCTCTCCAGTCAGCCAGCCATCATAAGTTCGCTCGACACCTTCCAAGCCGTGGCTATCAATACCGGTAACACCAATCAGATGTGCACTGACTTCACCAGCAGGATAGAAACGACGCGATTCGTCTTTAAGGCCAATGCCGGGTAGCTTGAGCTTACCGACATAGGCGGCCATGGCCGGGCTCACCTGACGTTGCAGATAAATAAAGCGTCGCTTGCTGTTTTTCTCGATGCGTGTCAGCAAGCCCTGGCGATCAATACCTAGCACATCGGCAAGGGCATACCAGCGCTCGGGCTGGGCCAAACCGTTATTTTTGAAGATCTGGACCGGATCGGCCCACACGGCCTGAACCGGTACACTGACAGCCAGCTGCTCACCATTGCGGTCGGAGATAATACCACGGGCAGAAGGCAGAGCCTTGACCCTCAGCGAGCGCAGATCCCCTTCCTGGATCAGCTTGCCAGGCTCAAGGACCTGGATATAGGCCGATCGCCCGATAAGGGCCACCAGAGCCAAAAATATACATGCGCAAATAACACCAAAGCGCCACGGGATAAATGCCGGTGGCGCTTTCTGTCGACGTTGATTCTGCTTATCAGAACGCTTGATAGGTTTTGTTTTTTTCATTATTTAACAATAATTTCGCTATCACGTGATGGACGTTGCATGTCCATATCCTGTTCGGCTAAACGTTCAATCCGGCTATGTTCGGCCAGTGAGCTCTCTTCAAGGATCTGATTGCGCCACTCGATATCGAGCTGATCCCGCTCGATCAACAGCTGCTCCTGCTTGGCAATCATTTGCCGAGAATGGTGGGTGATCAAGACCACCCCCAGTGCAGAAACCAACACCAGAACCAATAATATCATCGGAATACGACCGACAGATATCAGATCCCGGCCGATCATCTGGGCCAGGTTATCTGTTGGTTCCGGTTGTTGCTTCATAGGCGTTCGGCCAAGCGCAGCACAGAACTACGAGAGCGAGTATTTCCGCTCACTTCATTTTGCGACGGTTTGATTGCCTTGCTGACTTGCTTAAGATCGGCACTACCCAGCGCCTTGATCTGCTCTTCGGTCAACGGCAAGCCTGCAGGTACATCTGGCCCTTTGCTCTGCTTGCGGATAAAACGCTTAACCATACGGTCTTCCAACGAGTGGAAGCTGATCACTGACAAACGGCCACCAGTCGCCAGAATACTGACCGCCCCTTTCAGCGCTGTCTCGATTTCTTCTAGCTCACTGTTGATGTAAATTCGGATCGCCTGGAAGCTACGCGTGGCTGGATGCTTGTGCTTGTCCTTGAACGGGGAAACATTAGCAATCAGCTTCGCCAGCTGGGTCGTACGGGTCAACGGCTCGTTTTCCGGATCTTCTCGGTATGCCACAATACCGCGGGCGATACGCTTAGCAAAACGCTCTTCACCGAACTCTTTCAGTACCCAGGCTATATCATCAGCTTCTGCCTCAGCCAGCCAATCCGCGGCCGAAATTCCTGATGTCGGGTCCATACGCATATCAAGCGGCCCATCACGCATAAAACTAAAGCCGCGTTCAGCATCGTCCAACTGCGGAGAAGACACCCCCAGATCCAGCAGCACGCCATCCACGCGGCCGATCAAGTCACGCTCTTCCATATATTTTTCCATGCCAGAAAACGGACCATGGATAATATTGAATCGAGGATCATTAATTTTCTGGGCTTCGGCAATCGCCTGAGGATCGCGGTCAATACTATAAAGGCGCCCGTTTTCACCTAGCTGGGAAAGGATCAGACGACTGTGTCCACCACGGCCAAATGTCCCATCAATGTAGATACCATCTGGTTTGATGGCCAAACCATCAACAGATTCATGAAGTAAAACTGAGACGTGCTCAAACTGTTCAGACATAAGTATTTATTCAGCTCTTGTGAAACCGTACAGTCCGTTATCAACGAACTGGCATAAAATCCAGTAACAGTGGAAATTCATAAACTTAGGGCATTAGAACGCTGTTTTAAAAGCATTTTCTGCAAATTCCCACTGCAAAGTGTACGTATTTGATAAAAAAGATGTCAAGCCGAGGACCGCAATTCTTACAATCACTTGATATTATTGCGGGGCTAAAACGACAAAAGGTGATGCAAAGCCTCGCAAGAGACCTCACATCACCTTTTATGCTAAAGGGGTGAGTTGGCCGATGAGCCGGGTTCTGTCCCGCTTGCGCGGTGGTAACCATTCCTCTAGGCCTGCAATCACTCACAGGCTCAAGCAACCTACCCGTCCCCAACGCGGGCCACGCCATTAGGGACCTATTTGGTCTTGCTCCGGGTGGAGTTTACCGTGCCACGAACTATTACTAGCCGCGCGGTGCGCTCTTACCGCACCCTTTCACCCTTACCTGTGCACCACTCCGAAGAATGGGCCATCGGCGGTTTGCTCTCTGCTGCACTGGTCGTAGGCTCGCGCCTCCCAGACGTTATCTGGCACCCTGCCCTGTGGAGCCCGGACTTTCCTCCCCCCCGTCAGTATCCCAAAGGACATCAACGAGGCAGCGATTACCTTGGCCAACTCAGGCGGGCGATTGTATAGGACTTGGCTCACAGTTACCAGTGAAAAATCCTACAAAATATAGATACGGTGAAAAATACACCGGAGCAGAAACCTAGGGGCTAGGAGCGAAAACCTAGGGTCCAAAACATCGATGATTAATCGAGGTTTTCCAATCCCCACTTGTACAGCGCGTTCTTCTTCACGCCGTGGATTTCTGCCGTCAGGGCCGCAGCCTTTTTCAATGGCAACTCTTTGACCAATAGGCCTAGAGTGCGAAGAGCATCTGCCGGCAAATCTTCTTTCTCGGCACGATGGCCGGCCACTAACAATACCATTTCACCGCGGGTACGGTTGCTGTCTTCACCAAGCCAGTCAATCAGCTCACCCAGCGGGGCGCCGTGAATTGTCTCGAAGGTTTTGGTCAACTCACGAGCCAAGACGACCTGACGCTCCGGGCCCAGCACAGCCAACATATCAGCCAAAGAGTCCGTAATACGGTGCGGCGATTCATAGAAAATCATCGTTCGCTCGTCATCAGCCAGATCCTGGAAGCGGTCACGACGCCCCTTGCTTTTGGGTGGCAGGAAGCCTTCAAAGCTGAAGCGGTCAGACGGCAAGCCTGCACCGCTAAGCGCGGTAATAACAGCACAAGGACCCGGAAGCGGGACAACTTTAACACCCGCCTGACGACAACGATTGACAAGATGGTATCCTGGATCACTGATCAGCGGCGTACCGGCATCGGACACAAGTGCGATACTGGTACCGGCCTGAAGTTTTTCGATCAAATAATCAGCTTTTTGCTGTTCATTGTGATCGTGAAGCGCAAAGGTGCGGGTCGAGATCGAAAAATGGGTCAGAAGGCGCGATGTATGTCGCGTATCCTCGGCGGCAATCAGATCGACATTTGCCAATACGTCCAATGCACGCTGCGTAATGTCCGCCAAATTACCGATTGGAGTAGGTACGATGTACAAAGTTGCGACATCTACCGTGCATGAATTGGTCTCACTCATTTGTCTAAGATCTCATCTGCAATTAATATAGAGAGTAATTTGTCACAGTTGAATGAATTCAATGCTCAATTTTACCCATAAGCGTAAAAGTGTATCACGACTGTTAGCCCCTGTAGCCCTTGCCGTGCTTTTGGCAAGCTGTAGTACCTCTAACCAGCCTGTCGTGGCCACCGATATTACAGCTGCCGCTACTGATAGCGCAGCCAATTATCTGATCAAAGCCGAGTCAAGTGAAGGTGCCGAGAGCATCAACTGGAATATCCTGGCGCTCAAAGCGCTGATCAAGGAAGGCCAGTGGAGCCAAGCTGAACAACTTGCTACCCGTCTAAGCCGGATGAACATGGATCCGCTGCAGATGGCAGAATGGCAATTGGCACGGGCGACCCTGCGCTACCAGCAAGGCCAGCCTAAAGCTGCACTTGATTCACTCAACTTCCAGCCGTGGTGGACACTGGCCGACAGCCAGTACCTGCGCTACCACATGCTGCGTGCTGAGCTTTACCGTCAGACCAACCAGCCACTTAACGCTGCCCGCTCGCGTACCGCTCTGGATCAGTATCTGAATAATGACCAGAAAGCCGCGAACTGGCAGAACCTGTGGCAAGATTTGTCCAACTACAGCAATAACCAGCTGCAATCCGTTACCCTCGCTGGTGACGAAGAGGTTCTGCGTGGCTGGATCCAGCTGGCGGTATTGAAAAACACCTACTCTCAGCGCCCAGCAAAGCTCAAGGGCATGGTTGAAGACTGGCTCGCCAGCAACCCTTACCATCCAGCGAACCAATATCTGCCAACCGATCTGGATAGCATTATGTCGCTGGAGATTGCCCAGCTCGATAATGTTGCTCTGCTATTGCCGTTAACCGGCCGCTTCGAGCAATCGGGCAAAGCAGTCCGCGATGGCTTTATCAATGCCATGCTCGACGACACCGGCCGTGAGGCCCAAACTGAGCTGACCGTCTACGATACGGAAGCCGAAAGTATGGCGACGATTATGGCCAAGCTCGAGCAAAGCGGCGTCGAGATGGTGATCGGTCCCCTGCGCAAAAACAAGATTACCGAATTCCAGCGCTCCAACAGCAGCAATATTGCCCTGCTAGCTCTCAATGAACCGGATCCAAGTCAGCTAACCCAGGATAATGCCTGTTACTTCTCGCTCTCACCTGAACAGGAAGCCGAACAGGCTGCTCGTCACCTCTTTGCCAAGGGTCACCAATACCCGATGGTACTGGCACCGGGCAACAGTTTTGGTGGACGTGTCAGCAATGCCTTTATCGAACAATGGCAGCAACTGACCGGCAATACACCTGCAACCCGCCAGTTCAGCTCTCGCAAGCAGATCCAGCAGGAAATTGCCGCAGTATTCGGCCTGACCGATAGCCAAGCCCGCATCAAACAGATGCAACAGGTGCTGGGAATGGAGCTCGAAGCCGAACCACGGAGCCGCCGTGATACCGACGCGGTGTACCTGATCGCCAATGTCAACGAACTGACCCTGCTCAAGCCGTTTATCGAAGTGGCCATCAACCCGGATGCCTCGCAGCCGAAACTGTACGCCAGCTCACGCAGCTACCCGGATCGTGATGCCAACACATCAGAAATCCGCGGTATCGAGTTTAGCGATATCCCGTTGCTTATCGACGCCAACCACAATTTCATGAACCGTTATGAAGAATTGTGGCCGGATAGCAAGAATACCGATGTTCGCCTTCACGCCTTCGGGATGGATGCCTACAAAATGGTGTCCGAGCTGCCACAGATGCGTGTGGTCGATAACTATACGACCCAGGGCAATACCGGCCAGCTCAGCCTGGATGACCAGTGTGTGATCCAGCGTAAGCTAAGCTGGGCCATCTATACCGGGAACGGTATTGAGCCCGCTCAATAAGCGTCAGCAAGGGCAAACCTACGAGGCCATGGCCGAGCAGTATCTCTGCCGCCATGGCCTGCAATCCCACACCCGTAACTTCCAATGCCGCAGCGGCGAAATAGACCTTATCATGCGCCATAAACAGTGCTGGGTCTTCGTCGAAGTTAAATTCCGCAAAAACAACCATTACGGTTCGGCCGCAGAAGCGGTAAACTGGCGCAAACAGCAACGCGTTAAGCGTGCAGCTTTGTTTTGGCTAAAGAAAAATGGCTTCGCCATTGAACACACAGAGTTTCGGTTTGATGTGGTATCGCTCGAAGGCACACCTCCACAGATCGAATGGTTTACCAACACCCTAGTAGAAGGTTAATCCATGCTAGAGAGCATCAAAGAAAGTTTCACTGAAAGCATCCAAACCCAGATTGCCGCCGCCGAGGCCCTGCCAGACGCTATTTCTCAGGCAGCCCAGGTCATGGTGCAAAGCCTGCTCAACGGCAACAAAATCCTCTGCTGCGGTAATGGTGGTTCGGCTGCACACTCGCAGCATTTTGCTTCCTGCCTGATAAATCGCTTCGAAACCGAGCGTCCAAGCCTGCCAGCCCTGTCCCTGACAGCTGATACCACCACTCTAACGGCAGTGGCGAACGACTATCATCACGATGAGATTTTCTCCAAGCAAGTCAGAGCTCTAGGCCAGACAGGCGATATCCTGTTCGTGCTATCGACCAGCGGCAACAGCAAAAATATCATCAAGGCGATGGAAGCGGCTTTGACCCGTGATATGACCATCATCGCTCTTACCGGCAAGGACGGTGGCGAAATGGCGGGACTGCTTGGCATCCAAGATGTCGAAATCCGTATTCCGTCACAACGCACAGCACGAATCCAGGAAGGACAACTGTTGGTGGTCCACTGCCTGTGTGATCTGATCGACAAGGTTTTATTCCCTCATCACGAAGGATAAGTTCAACAAGGAAGGTAACCATGAACTGGCGTTCTCTTTTAGTCCTCCTACTGGCATTTGGCTTGCAGGCATGTGCGGCTTTAGACCCGGCAGACAACCGCTCGGTCACACAGCAATGGCATGATCAAGAAATCGAGATGGAAGTCGGCGGTCTTGCCAATAAGCCTCCTTATCGACAGCATGCCCGGGTCAATGCTATTGCTGTAGCAGGCAAAGTTCTGCTGGTCGGCCAGGCTACCGAGCAGACCTACAGCCACCAGCTCGAACAGCAGGTCCGTGAACTAAAAAACGTTAATACGGTGTATAACCAGCTCCAGATCCGTCCATTGCCCCAGATGGGTGAAGTGAGCAAAGACAGCTGGGTGACCACCAAAGTTAAAGCCCAACTCATCGGAAGCAAACAGTTGCGGGATGCGACGATCAAGGTGATCACTGAAGGTCAGGAGGTGTTCCTGCTCGGCTATGTCAGTCGTGATCAAGGTAACGTTGCCGCCGATATCGCCCGCAATGTGTCTGGCGTAAAGAAAGTGGTTAAGGTATTTGAATACCCTGAAGACTAGGGTTAGCGTCGGAAGAATAGACCCAGAAAAGAAAAACGCAGCGATAGCTGCGTTTTTTTATGCGTTGACTTCACCACGTTTACGGCGTGATTATTTCACCACGCGAAGGCTTGGACGGCCACGAGGGCGCGGTGGCTCATCATCAGGTTCAGATTCAGATACGGCTTCAGTCACCGCCTCAACAGGCGCAAGCGCTTCCTGAGATTGGTCTTCAACAATATCTGCCACGTCTTCAATGTCAGTCATATCTGTCGCATAGGCCGGTTCTGGCTCGAACATAGTGCCAGCACCGTTCTCACGAGCATAGATAGCCATCGCGGCATAAAGCGGGACAATCACCGTATGAGGACGGCCACTGAAGCGAGCACTGAAGCTGATAGCCTCATTACCCAGCTCCAAATTACCAACCGCACGCGGGGCAACGTTCAGGACAATCTGCCCATCACTGACGAATTCCATCGGAACCTTGACACCCGGTAGGGTTGCATCAACCACCAAGTGTGGGGTCAAATCGTTATCTACCAGCCAATCATAGAAAGCGCGCAGCAAATACGGTCGACGCGGTGTCATGTTATCGATGTCCATCATTAGTTGCCAGCCAAACGCATTTCGCGCTCTGCTTCAGTCAATGAGGCCAAGAATGAATCACGTTCGAATACGCGGGTCATGTAGTTTTTAACTTCTTTGGCGCCAGCGCCAGTCAGCTCGATACCCATTTCAGGCAGACGCCACAACAGCGGTGCCAGGTAACAGTCAACCAAGCTGAACTCTTCGCTCATGAAGTATGGGAACTCAGCAAATACAGGGGCAAGAGCCATCAGCTCTTCACGCAGCTGCTTACGCGCTTTATCAGCTTCGTCAGCCGTACCTTTATTCACTTTTTCAGCCAGTGTGTACCAGTTACGTTCGATACGGTACATCATCAAACGGCTGTTACCACGAGCAACAGGGTAAACAGGCATCAATGGAGGATGAGGGAAACGCTCATCCAGATACTCCATAATGATACTTGCTTGGTAAAGTGCAAGCTCACGGTCAACCAAGGTCGGCACAGAGTTGTACGGGTTTAGGTCAAGCAAATCTTCAGGCAGGTTGTTTGGATCAACCAACTCGATTTCAACGCTTACACCTTTTTCTGCTAGTACGATACGCACCTGATGGCTGTAGATGTCAGAAGCATCAGAATACAGAGTCATCACCGAGCGTTTATTGGCAGCAACAGCCATTAACCCCTCCAGAATACTTTAATACACAAAAAGCAACGGGGGCATCGGCCCCCATTGCGAGATTCTAACCCACTAGATTACCTGATCAGTGGACATCACGCCAATATTCTTTCTTCAACAGTAATGTTAGTACAAAGAATACCACGATAAAGCCCATGACCCAGTAACCCATTCGCTGGCGTTCTAATTTCATTGGCTCTGCTGAATATTCGAGGAAATTGACGAGATCACGAACAGCCTCATCATATTCTTCATCGTTCAACTCACCCGTTCCATCAGATTCGATACCGACATATACCTGTACTTCTTCGCCGTCAATCAGGCGGGATTCGTACATTTTGCTCGGCACACCTTGCAGCTCTTCCAGCACATGGGGCATACCCACGCTTGGGAAGACCACGTTGTTCACCCCAAACGGACGGCTAGGATCCGCATAGAATGAACGCAAGTAGGTATATAGCCAGTCACTGCCACGAACTCGGGCAACCATGGTCAAGTCCGGTGCAGGTGCACCGAAAGACGCCGCCGCATATTCAGTCGGGATAGCATTGACCATCAGATCACCAATCTTGGCTTCAGGGTCAAAGATCATATGCTCTCTCATCAAGTCACCCGGGATCCCGATGTCGGTGGCAACCCGCTCGTAGCGTTGGTACTGGGTCGCATGGCAGCCGAAACAGTAGTTCATGAAGGTCTGCGCGCCGCGCTGCAGCGAGGCCTTATCGCTCAGATCATTATTGGCTTGATCCAACGGTACCGATGGGCCCGCCGCCATAACCAGAGACGGTAGCAGGGCAAATAGCATTACAATCAACGTTTTCATTTGAATGTTACCCTCTCTGGTAGCGGTTTAGTTGCTTCATTCTTGCTATAGAAGAACAGCAGGACGAAGAACATGAAATACGCAAAGCTGAAGATCTGCGCCAAAAGGGTGTACGTCGGCGTTGCCGGCAATGCACCCAGAATACCCAATGCAACGAAACTGATAGTGAACTGCACGATATTGGCCAGGTGCAGCTTGCTACGGTAACGGTATGAGCGCACTTTACAGCGATCTAGCCATGGCAGCAGGAACAGCACGACAATCGAGGCTCCCATCGCAATAACACCCAACAGCTTATCCGGTACCGCACGCAAGATGGCGTAGAACGGAGTGAAATACCAAACCGGAGCAATGTGCTCAGGGGTCTTCAGCGGGTTAGCCGCTTCAAAGTTCGGTGGCTCAAGGAAATAGCCGCCCATCTCTGGGTTGAAAAAGATCACGTAACTGAATAGGAAAGCAAACACTGCAACACCCACCATATCTTTCACGGTCCCGTAAGGATGGAAAGGTATGGAGTCGATAATGTCGTACTTCTTGCTGTAGTAAGAGTGGAACGGGAACTGGGTCTTATAGTTCTCACCCTTGCTGCCTTTCGGTAGCTTGGTTTCGATACCGTCCGGGTTATTTGAGCCCACTTCGTGCAATGCAAGAATGTGTAGTACAACCAGCAGTAGCAGCACGATTGGCAGCGCAATCACATGAAGGGCGAAGAAGCGGTTCAGTGTCGCACCGGAGATCACGTAGTCACCACGGATCCACAATGTCAGATCATCACCGATCACCGGAATGGCACCAAACAGGGAAATAATAACCTGTGCCCCCCAGTAAGACATCTGGCCCCATGGCAATAGGTAACCCATAAAGGCTTCAGCCATTAGCACCAGGAAGATCAGCATCCCGAACAGCCACAACAGCTCACGGGGTTTCTGGTAAGAGCCGTAGATCAAGCCACGGAACATATGCAGGTAAACCACGACAAAAAATGCCGAAGCCCCTGTCGAGTGCATGTAGCGAAGTAGCCATCCGTACTCAACATCACGCATGATGTATTCAATCGAGGCAAAAGCCCCTTCGCCGGAAGGCACGTAGTTCATCGTCAGCCAGATCCCGGTAATGATCTGGTTAACCAACACCAGCATGGCCAAAGAGCCAAAGATATACCAGAAGTTGAAGTTCTTCGGCATCGGATACTCTGACAAATGCTTCTTATAGGCATTCATCACTGGCAGGCGTTTTTCAAACCATCCAAGTAATGCGTCCATTAGGCATTCTCCTCGTCCTGACCAACCACAATGGTATTATCATCCAGGAATGTATGAGGTGGCACCACCAGATTCAATGGCGCTGGCACCCCAGCAAAAACCCGGCCCGCCATATCAAATTTCGACCCGTGGCATGGGCAGAAAAATCCAGACGAAATACCATTGACCTGCTCACTGAAGGTATTGGGTAAATAGGTAGGTGAACAGCCTAGGTGGGTACAAATACCTACGGCTAAAAAGATTTCAGGTTTAACTGAACGAAATTCATTCTGGGCATATCCGGGCTGCTGAGGTTCCGCCGAAGACGGATCACGAAGCTGGCCATCATGGCCACCCAATTCTTTCAAAACAGCATCGCTACGGCGGACCACCCAAACAGGTTTACCACGCCACTCGACGCGGACCATTTGGCCTTCTTCCAACTTGCTGATATCAACTTCAACTGGTGCACCCGCGGCTTTTGCTCTCGCGCTCGGGTTCCATGATTTGATAAAAGGCACGGCTACAGCGGCTGCACCCAAGCCTCCAACAACCGAAGTCGTCGCAGTCAGGAAGCGGCGTCGGCCGTTACTTACTGGCGCATTGCTCATCCAACATTCTCCCATGTGCTCCCGCTCTGGATTATTATTATGTCCTTGTGCGTCCCTGGAGCTTACGGCTAACTTTCAACGGAAAGAAACAACAGCTCCCTTCCAACCCGGAAGGCCAAAATGGTGGTATAAAGCTGTTGCTTATCACGCCAAATGATAAAGAAAACCCTACTTTTTGACAAGACAAAGCTACCTTTTCGCAACAAATGTGAGAGGTATGTTCTTTTTGTTACTTATGATGGTGCAAACGGCTGTTGTATAGCTGATTTAATCTGCTAAAAGGATCAAGGAAAGGCACGGATATACCGCTAAGAACGGAGGAAATGTTGCTTAGATGTGATAGAGGAGCAGATTATGCAGGCAATAAAAAAGCCCAACCCGAAGGTTGAGCTTTTGCACACAGTTTCCAGAATAAATTCTGAAGCGTAAAATTAACGCTTAGAGAACTGTGGACGACGACGTGCTTTACGTAGACCAACTTTCTTACGCTCAACTTTACGTGCATCACGAGTTACATAACCCGCTGCGCGTAGTGCTGGACGTAGAGTTTCATCGTATTCCATAAGAGCACGAGTGATACCGTGACGGATAGCACCAGATTGACCAGTAATACCACCACCTTTAACAGTGATGTATAGGTCAAGCTTTTCAAGCATTTCTACTAGCTCTAGTGGCTGACGAACAACCATGCGAGCAGTTTCGCGACCGAAGTATTCTTCGATGCTACGCTTGTTGATTACGATGTTGCCAGTACCCGGTTTAATGAAAACACGAGCAGCTGAGCTCTTGCGGCGACCAGTGCCGTAGTATTGATTCTCTGCCATTGTCATCTTCCCCAATTAGATGTCTAGAACTTTAGGCTGCTGTGCAGCATGATTGTGCTCAGTACCTGCGTAAACTTTCAGCTTACGGTACATAGCACGGCCTAGAGGACCTTTAGGAAGCATGCCTTTAACAGCAGTCTCAATAATCATCTCTGGTTTCTTGTCAAGAAGCTTGTCGAAGCTGATAGACTTCAGACCACCGATGTAACCAGTGTGGTGGTGGTACATCTTGTCAGTGCGCTTAGCACCAGTTACTGCAACTTTTTCAGCGTTGATAACTACGATGTAGTCACCAGTGTCAACGTGCGGAGTGTATTCCGGCTTGTGCTTACCACGTAGACGAGATGCGATTTCAGTTGCTAGACGACCAAGAGTTTTACCTTCAGCGTCAACAACATACCAGTCACGTTTTACTGTTTCTGGTTTAGCAACGAAAGTTTTCATGCTAATTCTTACCCAAAATTAAATAGTTTCACTTTACAGGAGCAGTATGCTCCCTCTGTACAGAGCCCCAGTCATAACCCCTTCGAGTAGTTGGCACTCCCGGCTTTTGCCGTTACAGGTACGGTGGGTCGCAAGATTATAGGGAAGGGTGGAGAAAAAATCACCTTTTTTTGAAAAAAAATTACGATTTTTTCACTTTGCGGGGTTAAGGCCCGAAACTACAGATTATCCACCGCTATTTGAGACCTTTTTTACTACGATGACCCACCTCACCTCAACGGCATCATGGAATATGTGCGCAGGCCAAATAGTCATGGCTCTGCATTTCGATAAGTCGCGAGCAACAACGCTTGAACTCAAAAGCCAATCGTTCGCCCTGATACAGCTGCGCTAAGTCCACTTCAGCAGAAATGATTAATTTAACGTTGCGTTCATAAAATTCATCGACAAGGGCGATAAAACGGCGGGCGGCATCGCTGTTGTCCTCCGCCATCTGGATCACCCCTGACAACAGGACGGTATGATAGAGCTGCGATAGCTCCATGTAGTCACTCTGACTTCGGGCCGTTTGGCACAGGGTGGAAAAATCAAAATGGATCACCCCTTCCCCTTCATGCAGGATCGGCAAAGCACGATTATTGACCTCAATCGTCCCCCCAGTGCGGTGCTCGCCAGCAGCCAACTGTTCGAAATAATGCAGCATATTGTGTTCAGCCTGCTCGTCTAGCGGAAAGTGGTATATTTCAGCCTGCTCAAGCGTTCTCAAACGGTAATCGATGCCGGAGTCCACATTCACCACCTCGCAGTGGGTATTGATAAGTTCGATAGCAGGAAGGAAGCGAGCCCGCTGTAAGCCGTTACGATAAAGCTCATCGGGTGGAATATTCGACGTTGCCACCAACGTGATGCCCCGACGGAACAACGCTTCGAACAAAGTCCCGAGGATCATCGCATCGGTAATATCTGAGACAAAAAACTCATCAAAGCAAATGATATCGGTTTCAGCACAAAACCGTTCAGCGACCACTTCCAGCGGATCCGACTGCAGTTCCAGCTGTTTCATTTCTTGATGAACGCGGTGCATGAAACGATGGAAATGGACTCGCATCTTGCGCTCGGTAGGTAGGCATTCAAAAAACGTATCGACCAGATAGGTCTTCCCGCGCCCTACTCCGCCCCAGAAATAGAGCCCTTTTACCGGTGCTGCAGGCTCGGCCGGACGGCGCATCAAGCGAGCAGCCCAGCTTCTTTCGGGGACAACCCTTGGGGCCTGAAGCCGATGATAGAGGTCATCGAGGTAGCCTACGGCCATCGCCTGAGCCGGATCGGCAACGAAATCGTTACGTTCAAGGTCGTGCTGGTATTTTTGCTGTGGGGTCATCCTTGCTATGCCTACAACCGTCATTCTCCGTATGCGAGATAGTACCATGCTGCTTCATGTACATGTATAGTATCTAGACAAGTTGATGAGCAGATGAAGTTGGTGATCTATTCAGCACCAATTAAATCTCGGTGTTATACAACAGGGATGATGATAAGCGTTCACCGTTTCCCCCCGCAGGTCCGCCTGCCCCACGGTGTCGTTATCCCCCCTGTCCCTATAAAAGAGCAAAAGGAGTTTTTCATGGCTTGGATTTATGCGCTGCTAATTTTCATTGCCGGTGCCATTGTTGGTGCCTTTGCCACGCGGCTAAACAATAAAGGCTTGAAACAGCAAAAAGAACTGAAAAAAGAGCTGGATAAGTCAAAATACGAACTCGAGCAATTCCGTCAGGAGCTGGTTGACCATTTCGCTCAGAGCTCAGACCTACTGGATAACATCGCCAAAGACTACAGCAAGCTTTACGAGCACATGGCGAAAACATCGACCGAGCTGATGCCGAACCTACCGGAGCAAGATAATCCATTTGCCCGCCGCATCAGTACACTGGAAGCGGTGAAAGACACCCAAGAGGCTCAGGACGAACAACCTCGCGATTATGCCAATGGTGCAACAGGCCTGCTAAAAGACCAAAAACCAGAACCTGTTGCCGAAGAGAAGAAGCCTGAAACTGAAGAGTCAAAGGCGAGCTAAGAAAATTCTTAGGAACTAAACACCGGTTTTCAAGTCTGAGATAAAGCAGGTATATCAACACACTAGGAAGTGTGCCTGCGCTTGGACTTGAAAACCGGAGTTTAGTAATAATGAAAAAAACATTACTTGTTTTAAGTGCCCTGACTATCGGCATCAGCTCAGTTATTACCCCAGTGACGGCAACCGCCGCCCTTCCCCAGTCAGTTAACAACCAGCAGGTGCCCAGCCTAGCCCCTATGCTAGAGCAAGTTACCCCAGCAGTCGTCAGCATTGCCGTTGAAGGTAAACAAGTATCCAAACAGCGCTTGCCCGAGACGTTCCGCTTCTTTTTTGGCCCTGACTTCCCTGAAGAACAAATTCGCGAACGTCCTTTCCGCGGTTTGGGCTCGGGGGTAATTGTCGACGCCGACAAGGGCTATATCGTCACCAACCACCATGTCATCGGTGGTGCCGACAAGATCATGGTCCAGTTGCATGATGGCCGTGAAGTCACTGCCGAGCTGATCGGCAGTGACGAAATGTCTGATATCGCCCTGCTCAAGCTGAAAGACGTCAGCAACCTGACCCAAATCAAGCTGGCCGACTCCGACAGGCTTCGCGTCGGTGACTTTGCTGTCGCCATTGGTAACCCGTTCGGCCTCGGGCAGACGGTTACCTCAGGGATCATCTCAGCCCTTGGTCGCAGCGGCCTAAATATCGAGAATTTTGAAAACTTTATCCAAACCGACGCCGCGATTAACAGTGGTAACTCCGGCGGGGCGCTAGTGAACCTCAACGGCGAACTAGTCGGTATCAACACTGCAATCCTCGGGCCTAACGGCGGTAATGTCGGGATTGGATTTGCTATCCCGGTCAACATGGTGAAAAACCTAACCGAGCAAATCCTCGAGTTCGGTGAGGTCAAGCGCGGCATCCTCGGCGTACAAGGTGGTGAGCTGACCTCCGAGCTGGCTGAAGCCTTTGGTTACGAGACCAACCATGGCGCCTTCATCAACCAGGTTATGCCAGACTCTGCCGCCGAGAAAGCCGGCTTAAAGGCCGGGGATATCATCGTGTCGGTCAATGGCAAACAGATCCGTACCTTTGGCGAGCTAAGAGCGAAAATAGCGACTCTGGGCGCAGGGAAAGGTGTGACGTTGGGCATTGTCCGTGACGGCAAAGCAATCGATGTCACCGCCAAGCTCCAGGAAGCTTCCGTCAACAAAGTAAAAGCAGACAGCTTACATGACGGCCTGGCCGGTGCGGAATTTGCCAATACCACCTCGAATGATAGCGATAAAGGTGTCAAGGTCACCAGTCTGCAAGAAAACTCCGAAGCTGCCCGTTTCGGCCTGCGAGAAGGGGACATTATCCTCGGCGTCAACCGGCAAGCCATCCGTAATCTGGGTGAGCTAAGAAAAGCCCTTGATAAAAACCCAAGTGTGCTGGCCCTTGAGGTGAAACGGGATAATAGCGTCCTTTACTTGATCATCCGCTAACCCCCGCTATAGGTAGCCGGCCAGTCCGGCTGCCATAATCCTTTGATCTCACCACTGAGCCAACTTGGCCCCTGTTAAGCTTTCATTCCTTATTCAACAAAATACACAGCCAACATTTGTTATCTTGTCTAAGGTAATGATACCCTCATCGATTGTTTTCAGTAGTTTATTCATTCAAGGGAGCGAACATGCTGGCTTTTTTGGCTAGATCCATTTTGCTTGGTGTCGTGACGGCCATCGCTCTACTGCTTATCTTCCCTGATCTTCGCACCCAAATGTTCAATACGCCTCAGGTATTGGCCCCGGTTGAAGTTAACCAGACTCAAGTTTCTTTTAACTATGCCGTCCGTCGTGCTTCCCCGGCAGTCGTGAATATCTACAACCGCCGCTACAACGCCGAAGACCGTCTGCAACTTAGCACCCAAGGCCTAGGCTCCGGCGTGATCATGAGCGACAAAGGTTATATCGTCACCAACTACCATGTTGTGGCAGAAGCCGATCAAGTTATTGTTGCACTTCAGGACGGCCGTATCCTCACCGCCCAACTGATCGGTAAAGATCAGCGTACCGATTTGGCAGTGTTGAAAATCCAAGCTGATAATTTACCGGTGATCCCAACCAGTCCTGACTACCGCCCAGCAGTGGGTGATGTGGTGCTGGCAATCGGCAACCCATACAACCTCGGTCAAACCACCACCTATGGCATCATTTCCGCGACAGGTCGCTCGGGCATGAGCTTCTACGGCCGACAGGATTTCCTGCAAACCGATGCTGCCATTAACGAAGGCAACTCTGGTGGTGCGCTGGTCAATACCCGCGGCGAGCTGGTCGGGATCAATACCGCCTCGTTCCAGCAAACAACGGATATTGAAACCTACGGGATCTCGTTTGCTATTCCCTATGAGCTAACCCAGAAAATCATGGACAAGCTTATTGCCGATGGACGGGTGATCCGCGGTTATATCGGCTTGGAAGCTCGGGATATCAACCCGGTCATGGCAAGGCTATACGATGCCGAACAGATCAGCGGGATCATCGTTATGGGCATGGATCCTAACGGACCGGCTGCCAACGCTGGCTTCAAGGTACAAGATATCTTGATTGAAATTGACGGTAAGCGGATCACTGACCGCCGCAATGTGCTGGATATCGTAACTGAACTTCGCCCGGGTACTGAAGTCGAGATGAAAGTACTACGCAACGGTGAACCGACGAACCTGACAGTGAAGATTGGTGATGAACCGAGTGGTTACTAGCGTAATTTGAACCTATGCTCAGGTTATCAAAACATCAACGAGAGACTGCATTTAGCTTTTTCTAGGAACTCAAAATATAAAAAAACCAGCCAAGTGGCTGGTTTTTTTTATGGCTCTCAGACGGGTTAAAATTACTCGCTGAAACGCTCGATGTTCATGCCTAGGGCGCTGAACTTGTCTTCGATATGCTCGTAGCCACGGTCGATATGGTAGATACGATCTACAATCGTCTCGCCCTTAGCGATGCTACCGGCAATCACTAGGCTGGCAGAGGCACGCAAGTCCGTTGCCATAACCTGGGCACCGCTCAGGCCATCGGTATCACCGCAGATCACCGTGTTGCCTTCAATCTCGGCACGAGCACCCATACGGATCAACTCAGGGATATGCATGAAACGGTTTTCGAAAATCGTCTCGGTGATGATCCCCGTCCCTTTCGCCATCAAGTTCAGCAACGAGAACTGCGCCTGCATGTCAGTAGGGAAACCTGGATGCGGAGCCGTGCGAATGTTAACGGCTTTCAGCTCACGGTCAGTCATGTCCAAGCTGATCCAGTCTTCACCAGTTTCAACCTTGGCACCAGCTTCTTCCAGCTTGGCCAACGCCGCTTCCATCAATGATGGACGGGCATTACGACACATAATCTTTCCGCCGGAAACAGCAGCAGCAACCAAGAAAGTACCGGTTTCAATACGGTCAGCGACCACTTCGTGGTAACCACCACCCAAACGCTCAACACCCTCGATAGTGATGGTGTCAGTACCGGCACCAGTAATCTTCGCACCCAGCGTATTTAGGAAGTCAGCCGTATCGACAATTTCCGGCTCGCGGGCCGCATTTTCGATAACGGTTGTGCCTTCGGCCAGTGTTGCCGCAGACATGATAGTCACGGTCGCACCCACGCTGACTTTATCCATCACAATGTGCGCACCTTTCAGGCGGCCATCAACCGAGGCTTTGACGTAACCTTCTTCCAAGGTGATTTCTGCACCTAGCTGCTCAAGGCCATGGATATGTAGATCCACAGGACGAGCACCAATAGCACAGCCACCCGGCAGAGACACCTGGCCTTGACCGAAACGAGCTACTAGCGGGCCCAATGCCCAAATTGACGCACGCATGGTTTTCACCAAGTCATACGGCGCACAGAACTCATTGACCGGACCAGCATCCACATGAACTGAGCCATTACGGGAGACTTTGGCGCCCAAGCGGCTCAGTAGTTCCATCGTGGTGTCGATGTCACGTAGCTTTGGTACATTCGCCACTTCTACCGGCTCTTCGGCCAATAGGGCTGCGAACAAAATAGGCAATGCTGCATTCTTAGCACCAGAAATGGAGACTTCGCCACTCAATGGGCCACCGCCCTGGATTCGAAACTTCTGCATCATTACCTCTTAAGACAGGGACATCAATTTTTTGTCACGCGCCCATTCCTCAGGCGTGTACGTTTTGATGCTCAACGCATGAATCTCATTCGCTGCGATCTGTCCCATCAGCGGACCGTAGATAGCCTGCTGTTTTTTAACACGGTTCATACCTTCAAATATGGCGCCAACAGCAATCACTTCGTAGTGGCTGCCATCGTTCTTGACGATCACTTCGTCAAGTTCCAGAGCATTTTCTAGAATGTCTTTAATTTCAGAGATTTCCACAAGCTATCCTCTTTCGCTGCTCATTCAATGCAAGCAGCTAACATTGACTCAACGTGACTCAGACGAAGCAGCGTGACAAGCTGCTCTGGCACATTTAATAGTTTCAGCTCAGACCCATTTTGGCTCAGCTGTTGGTATACGTGTAGCAACATCACCATGCCGGCAGAATCTATCCGACCGACCGCGGCTAGGTCCAGCTGCACTGCGCTGTCCTGCGGCATCCATTCATTGCGTTGCTGCCAAAAAGCTGGAACTGTGTCACGTTCCAATGCCCCTGACAAGCAGTAAAGACCATTTTCCTGAGCTTGCCACCCAATCTTTTGCTTAGTCATTGTTTTCTGACTCACGGCGGATTGGCTTGGCTGACAAGCGCTTCAGATCTTGAGTCACCGCCTCAACACCTTTACTGCGCAGTTGCCCACTCCACTCACTTTGTTTGGTCGAGATCATGCTGACTCCTTCAGCCACCATGTCGAAGCCCTGCCACTCGCCGGTTTTCTTGTTCTTGCGCAGCTTGAAATCCAGACGGATCGGCGGACGTTTAGTATCAACAATATCTACACGGACAGACACTACAGTGCGATTGTCAGGAATCGATTTTGGCGACTCAATTTCAATGTCCTGATCCGTATACTGAGTCAGTACCTGGGCATAGGAAGCAACCAAATAATCAGTAAATGCGGCAACAAACTCATTACGCTGTTGCGCCGTGGTTTTCTTAAGCTGAGGCCCCAATACCTTGTAGGCGGCATAGCGGGTATTAATGTAAGGTAGCAGCTCTTGCTGAACCACAGTACGCAAACGCTCAGGGTTCTGCTGGATCAAACCTTGTTCCGACTTCAAACGGGCAAAGGTCTGCTGCGATACCTGATCCATCATTGTATAAGGGTTAGTCTTATCGACCACTGCGGCCTGTGAAACTAGCGGCAGGCAGACGAACATCATAAGTACATAGCGAAACCATTTCATAATCGTGCTCTCTTAGTTACTGTCTCCGCCAATGCTATACAGCACCTGGCCAATCATATCTTCCAAAACAAGTGCCGATCGGGTGTCTTCAATCAAATCACCCTCTCCAAGCATATCAATATCTTCGTCAACAAAACCTGGGGAGATCCCAAGGTACTGTTCGCCCAATAGCCCAGAGGTCAAAATGGCGGCCGAGCTGGTCTCAGGGAAGTATCCGAATTTTTTATCTATCGCCAGAGTGACCACCGGTACATAAGTTTCAGTATCTAAGGTGATATTGGTAATTTTACCCACAGTAACCCCACCAACTTTGATCGGTGAGCGAACTTTCAAGCCACCAACATTGTCGAAGTGCGCCTCGAGAGTATAGGTTTCTGAGCCCCCCAAGTTCTGGACATCGGCAACCTTGAAGATCAATACCAGCAGGGCAGCAAAGCCAGCCAAAACAAAGCTGCCTACCCATAATTCTAGTTTTTTAGTTTGCTGCATCAGTTTATTCCTGTTGTATTACCGCATTGCGGCTGTATCAGTTGCCAAACATCAAGGCGGTGAGGACGAAATCCAAACCAAGAACGGCCAAAGACGAGTTCACCACGGTACGGGTTGTTGCGCGGCTGATCCCTTCAGAGGTCGGCACCGCATCGTACCCATTGAATACCGCAATCCATGTGACAGTTATTGCAAACACTACGGACTTGATAATACTGTTACCAATGTCGTAGCCAAGGTCGACCGAAGACTGCATCACCGACCAGAAGCTGCCGTAATCAATACCTTTCCAGTCCACACCTACCAGTTGTCCCCCCCAAATACCCACGGCACAAAACAGCACCGTCAACAGTGGCATCGAAATAACGCCAGCCCAAAATCGTGGGGCAATCACCTGCCGAAGTGGGTCAACGGCCATCATCTCCATGCTCGACAGCTGCTCGGTGGTTTTCATCAAGCCGATCTCAGCGGTCAATGCCGAGCCGGCTCGCCCGGCAAACAGCAAGGCGGTCACCACCGGCCCAAGCTCACGCAGCAAGGACAAGGCCACCATTTGGCCAAGACTGGTTTCAGCCCCAAAATCCACCAGCACAATATAGCCCTGTAGACTCAGTACCATCCCGATGAACAGGCCTGAGACCAGAATAATCGCGACCGACAGTACACCCACTGAGTAAAGCTGGCGCAGCAACAGCGGGAACATCTTGCCGGGTTGCGGTCGGCTAACCAGCGCACCGTAAAGCACCAGCGTCGCCCGCCCCATAGTCTGGAACATATCCAGTGCACGCTGGCCCTGACGGGAAACAAATTTAGTGATCATGCGCGTTGCTCCTTACTATCACTCGCAAACAACTCCAGCTCCATAGGCTGGGCGGGATAGCGGAACGGCACTGGCCCATCGGCGTGACCATCAATAAACTGACGGATGCGCGGATCGGGATTTTCCAGCAATTCCTGCGGCGTACCCTGACCGATGATTTGGCTACCGGAAAGAATATAAACATGATCGGCAATGCTCATCACCTCGGGTACATCGTGGGAGACTATCACCGACGTAATACCGAGCGCCTTATTAAGATCGCGGATCAACTTGACCAGCACGCCCATGGTGATCGGATCTTGGCCGACAAAAGGCTCGTCATACAAGATAAGAGCAGGGTCAAGGGCTATCGCTCTTGCCAGTGCTGCCCGTCGAGCCATACCACCTGAGAGTTCACTCGGCATTAGCTGAGCAGCACCTCGAAGACCGACGGCCTCAAGCTTGAGCAGTACCAAACTTCGCAACAAATCTTCCGGTAACTCCGTATGCTCGCGCAGCGGAAAGGCCACATTGTCAAACACCGTCATATCGGTGAACAAAGCCCCTGACTGGAACAGCATGCTCATTTTTTTACGGGCTTGATACAGCTCGCTGCGGCTAAGGGCTGGAATATTCCAGCCTTCAAACCAGATATCGCCGCTATCGGGCAAGATCTGCCCCCCAATAAGTCGCAGCAAGGTGGTCTTACCGATCCCCGACGGCCCCATGATCGCCGTCACTTTGCCCTTGGGTACATCCAGCGACACATCATCGAAGATTTTCCGCTCACCACGGGAGAAGGTCATATGCCGGATGGAAACCAACGCTTCTGTCTGCTCCATAGTTACCTTATTTGGCTGTCCTGCCTGTCCAATTGCCAGCCTGCTATCATAACAAGCGACATTATATGAATAGAATTAATTAGTTATCTTTATGTCTTTGATGATAGGTAGATTATGCAACCAACTCAAGAGATGAACTGTAAGAAGTCTGTGATTTCTCGGCCCGATTGACAATTACGGCATACGCCAAGCCAAATAATCTTCTCTCTTTGAGTCGGATCCGTCCCGCCCCGTTCAGGCTCTTCACCAAGGACATAAAAATCCTTCTCTATTAATCAATTTCTCACCCCTTTTGCTTTCTTTTTCATGGCCGAACCGTCAAAATTGGTCTCTTATAATTATCACCCCAATTGAATCACTGTCCCACACCCGGCATGCAGTTGTGATTCAATCCAGCACACTTTTACAAAAGGGATAACAATGCTCGAAGCCATCGTGTTTCTCTGTATCGGCCTAACCTTACTGGTATGGAGTGCAGATCGACTTGTTTATGGCGCTGCGGCGCTTGCGAAAAATTTTGGTGTTACACCACTTGTCATTGGTATGACTATCCTTGCCATGGGCTCTTCTGCCCCTGAAATGATGGTCTCGGCAACCGCTGCTTTGGATGGCAAAACAGACACCGCGGTCGGAAATGTGCTGGGCTCAAATATCGCCAACATTGCCCTTATCCTCGGTATCACCGCGCTGATCAAACCACTGTCGATCAGCTCAGGTATCATTCGTCGCGAGTTACCCCTGATGATGGGTGTAACCTTGATTGCTGGCGCTCTGTTGTGGGACAGCCACCTTGGATTCTTTGAAGGTGTCCTACTGGTTGTCCTTTTTGTGATCTTTTTGCTGGCGATGCTGAAAATCAGCCGCAATGCCAAAGCAACCGGTGGCGACCCGCTTGTTGATGAGCAGGAGTCAGATATCCCAGACGGCGTCAGTAACCCCAAAGCCATCATGTGGACTCTGATTGGCTTGGTTCTACTCCCTTTTGCTGCAAGTATGCTGGTTGATTCGGCCGTGACCATTGCCAAGTTTTTCGGAATGAGCGATCTGGTGATCGGCCTGACGATTATTGCCATCGGCACCAGCCTACCGGAATTGGCAGCCTCTATTGCCAGCCTGTTCAAAGGTGAGGATGACATGGCCGTCGGTAATATTATCGGCTCCAACGTTTTCAATATTCTGGCTGTCATGGGGATCCCGGGGCTGCTAAACCCATCAACCCTGAGCCCACTTGCTATGGGGCGTGACTACTACGTCATGTTGGGAGTATCAATATTGCTGGTGCTAATGGCTCTTGGAAAACGCCGCCGAATCAACCGCGTAGAAGGTTTCATCCTGCTGGCAACCTTTATCGCCTATCAAGGCTATCTGTTTTATAATCTAGCGGCCTAACGGAGAGGAATAGTATGTCTACAGCGTTTGATTATTGCGAAATTGGCCGTAAAGTTATTGAAATTGAAGCAGAAGCACTCAAAGGCCTGACCCATTATATTAATGGTAGTTTCACTGAAGCTTGCCAATTGATCAGCAACAGCAATGGCAAAGTCATTGTCATGGGGATGGGAAAATCCGGCCATATTGGTAATAAAATGGCGGCGACCCTGGCCAGTACCGGTACACCGGCCTTTTTTGTTCACCCGGGTGAAGCCAGCCATGGCGACTTAGGAATGATAGAAAAAGGCGATGTGGTGCTAGCAATCTCCAACTCAGGAGAAGCATCTGAAATCCTGACCCTGCTACCAGTGATCAAACGCTTGGGCATTCCTCTTATCAGCATGACCGGCAAGCCGGAATCAAGCATGGCGAAGCTATCGCAGATCCACTTGCAGATCACCGTCAACAAAGAAGCCTGCCCGCTCAACTTGGCACCGACGTCCAGCACCACAGCAACGTTGGCGATGGGTGATGCCCTAGCCATTGCCTTGATGGAAGCCCGTGGTTTTACGGCTGACGACTTTGCCTTATCCCACCCGGGTGGCGCATTGGGCCGAAAATTACTGCTACGTATCAGCGATATCATGCACACCGGCGAACGCCTACCTGCAGTCAGTGAACAGGCGTTGATCAAAGATGCTTTGCTTGAAGTCTCTCGCAAAGGCTTGGGAATGACAGCTATCATTGATAAAGACCAGCAACTGCTTGGCATCTTTACCGATGGTGATCTTCGTCGTCTGCTGGATAACCGTGTTGATATCCACAACACGGCTATCGGCGAGGTAATGACCCGCAACCCAGCGACAATCCGCGCTGACGTGCTGGCTGCCGAAGGCCTGAAATTGATGGAAGACCGCAAAATAAGTGGCATTCTAGTAACCGATAACGGTGTATTGGTCGGCGCGCTAAACATGCATGATCTATTGAAAGCGGGAGTGATGTAATGCAAATCGAGACCCTATACGGCCCAGTCAGCCAAGCTGTTTTTTCCCATGCCCGCACTATCCAGCTACTGATCTGCGATGTCGACGGTGTCTTTTCTGACGGGCGCATTTATATGGGCAATGACGGAGAAGAGCTGAAGACCTTCCATACCCGTGACGGCTATGGCATTAAATCCTTGATGGGTGCCGGTATTGAGGTGGCCATTATCACTGGCCGCAAATCGGCAATCGTCGAGAACAGGATGTCGGCATTGGGTATCAAGCATGTCTACCAAGGGCAGGACAATAAATTGGCTGCCTACGAAGACATCATTGCCAACCTTGGCATTGCACCGGAACACACCGCCTATATCGGCGATGACCTGATTGATTGGCCCGTCATGGAAAAAATCGGTCTTTCCGTCTGTGTTGCCGACGGCCACCCTCTATTAGCTCAACGTGCAGACTTTGTCACCCGTATCCAAGGTGGATTCGGTGCCGTACGTGAAGTGTGTGATCTGATCCTTGAAGCCCGCGGGGAATTGGACAAACATAAAGGCTTAAGTATATGACCTTACAACGGCTACTCTATGCACTGCTGATTGTCATCTGTGCATGGACAGGCTATTACCTGCTTGAGAAGCACTGGGCAGAGGACATCCAAGTCGCCCCGGATGCAGAGAAGCCGATTTTCACTGGCGAGTCTGTTGTCAATACGTCCTACAATGAATCAGGGCTGCGTAGTTACCAGATTGATGCCGATTACCTCGAACATTTTAGCCAGAGCGGCAATACTGACTTTGTCGAGCCAGTCTTGTGGGTCTATAAAGACGGCAGTGAAACTGAATGGCGGATCAGCTCCAATGAAGCACGGTTAGACAAAAAGCATATCTTGCAAATGACAGGCAATGTTCGTATTTTCAATTTGTTGCCAGACTCAGCCGTTCGCGTCATCCAAACCGACACCCTGCGATTGGATTTAATCAGCAAGGACTTCGACACCCCGGATCATGTCATTATTACCGGTGATGCCTTCCAAAATGAAGGAACAGGCATGAAAGGCAACATGGACCGTAACATCGCCACCTTATTAAATAATGTAAAAGGTAGATATGAAGCGCTATAAATTAATGACCCTGCTCTGCCTGTGCCTGAGCACAACCAGCTGGGCACTGAGTAATGACACCGAGCAGCCTATCTATATCGACTCAGACAACCAAGAGTTGGATATTCAGAAGAATATCGTGACCTTCACCGGCAATGTCATCCTGCGCCAAGGCAGTATCGATATCCGTGCCGACAAAGTAGTTGTCACCCGCCCCGGTGGCCAGGAAGGCAAAGAAACCATAGATGCTTTCGGCAACCCGGCAACCTTTCACCAGCTGATGGATGACGGCAAGCCAATTGATGGCTCAGCCAAGAAAATGCGCTACGAAACCGCCACCGAGTTCCTCAAAATGACAGAGGAAGCGATTCTGATCCAGGAAGGCAGCGAGATTAAAGGTAACGTGATCAGCTACCGCATCGACCAGCAAAAATTGGTGGCCGAAAGCGGTAAGAAACAGCGCGTCACCACGATCCTACAGCCAAACCAGTTGAACAACGACAAGAAGTAACCACGCTATGGCAACCTTAAAAGCACAACACCTAGCCAAAAGCTACAGCGGCCGAAAAGTGGTTTCTGATGTCAGCCTCGAGGTCGAATCAGGCAAGATTGTCGGACTGCTTGGCCCCAACGGTGCAGGCAAGACCACTTCTTTCTACATGATTGTCGGCCTGGTAGCCCGTGACGAAGGTACCATCACCATCGACGATACCGACATAAGCCTACAGCCGATGCATAACCGCTCGCGAATGGGGATTGGCTACCTGCCTCAGGAAGCCTCGATCTTCCGCAAGTTGTCGGTCCACGATAACCTGATGGCCGTACTGCAAACCCGCAAAGAACTGTCAAAACTTGAGCGTCAGGAAAAACTGGAAGAATTGTTGGATGAATTCAACATACAGCACATTCGTAATAGCTTAGGTATGGCACTATCAGGGGGTGAACGGCGCCGGGTGGAAATTGCGCGAGCATTGGCCGCTAACCCGAAATTCATCCTTCTCGATGAGCCTTTTGCTGGCGTTGACCCTATATCTGTGATCGATATCAAGAAAATCATTGAGCATTTACGCGATCGTGGCCTTGGCGTACTGATCACCGATCATAATGTAAGGGAAACCTTGGATGTCTGCGAGCAAGCCTACATTGTTAGCCAAGGGCAACTGATTGCCCACGGTACGCCATCAGAAGTACTCAATGATGAACATGTAAAACGAGTCTATCTGGGCGACCAGTTCCGTCTATAGTTAATTTATAAAGGCTTATTTGAAGCCATGATGGATGCAGAGGGTTCAATTACCATTTTGGGTACTAGGCAGTAAAAACCAGCGATAAATATAAAGGTACATACAATAATATGAAAACCTCGCTCCAGCTTAAAATTGGTCAACAATTGGCAATGACGCCGCAACTGCAACAGGCCATTCGCTTGTTGCAGCTATCAACTCTGGATTTACAGCAGGAAATCCAAGAAGCATTGGATGCAAACCCGTTACTTGAGCTGGAAGAAGGGACCCAAGAATCGACCAACGACGAAAACGACGGTAATTCGACCACTGCCGAAACCACTGATAGTAGCAGCGATGACGGTCTGTCTGAGGTCGCTGATGCTGACTCTTTTGACACCTCCGATGTCATTGAGCAGCAAGAGATGCCAGAAGATCTCCCGGTCGATACCACATGGGACGATGTCTACAGTTCCAGCACCGGCAATACCGGCATCGCCTTCGATGACGACATGCCGGTATACCAAGGCGAAACGACCGAAAGCCTGCAGGACTACCTGATGTGGCAGGTTGAGCTAACCCCATTTAGCGAAACTGACCGCACTATCGCAACCTCCATCATTGATGCCATCGACGAAAAAGGCTACCTCACCTGCTCGGCCGAAGATATTCTCGACAGCCAGGGCGATGATGATGTCGAACTCGATGAAGTGGAAGCCGTCCTCAAGCGTATTCAGCAATTTGACCCGCTTGGCGTGGCCTCCCGCAACCTGCAGGAATGCCTATTGCTTCAACTGGCAACCTTCCAGCCGGATACCCCTTGGCTCACCGAGGCCCGAATGTTGCTAACCGATTACATCGACCTGCTGGCTAACCGTGACTACCGCCAGCTAATGCGTGACACCAAGCTCAAGGAGCCAGAGCTCAAGCAAGTGATGCAGTTGATCCATGGTTTGGAACCACGTCCAGGCAACCGCGTTGTAACCTCAGATACTGAATATGTCGTCCCTGATGTGTCGGTATTCAAAGATCACGGCAAATGGGTGGTCACCATCAACCCAGACAGCGTGCCACGGATCAAAGTCAATGAACAGTATGCAGCTCTGAGCAAAAGTACCCGTAACTCAGCTGACAGCCAGTTTATCCGCACCCATTTGCAAGATGCCAAATGGCTGATCAAAAGCCTAGAAAGCCGCAACGAAACCTTATTGAAAGTCGCCCGCTGCATTGTCGAGCACCAACAGGACTTCTTCGAATATGGCGAGGAAGCCATGAAGCCAATGGTACTCAACGATATCGCACTGGCGGTCGATATGCATGAATCCACCATATCCCGAGTGACGACGCAGAAATACATGCACACGCCGCGTGGGATCTTTGAATTGAAATACTTCTTCTCTAGTCACGTCAGCACCGACAACGGGGGCGAGTGTTCATCCACAGCCATCCGGGCCTTGGTGAAAAAGCTGGTAGCCGCCGAAAATCAGGCCAAACCGCTTAGTGACAGCAAGATAGCGACATTACTGGCGGAACAGGGGATCATGGTAGCAAGACGGACTATTGCTAAATACCGTGAATCGCTGGGTATTCCGCCGTCCAATCAGCGAAAACGTCTGCTCTAACAGACGCCACAAGAAGGAAGATGTCTATGCAAATCAATCTAACTGGCCACCATGTAGAAATTACTCCATCCATGCGTGAGTACGTGGAGACGAAGTTCAATAAGCTAGAGCGGTTTTTCGATAAAATCAATAATGTCCATGTCATCCTGAACGTTGAAAAACTCCAACAAGTTGCTGAAGCAACGCTACACATTAACTCAGGAGAAATCCACGCAAAAGCGGATTCGGAAAATATGTATGCAGCTATTGATGCATTAACTGATAAACTGGTTCGTCAACTTAACAAACACAAAGATAAGCTCAACAGCCACTGAATCATGCAACTGAGTAATGTATTGAGCCTGGACTGCACGAAAAGTGCAGTCCCCTGCTCCAGCAAAAAGCGAGCCTTGGAAATCATCAGCGAAGTTGCTGCCAAGCACCTAGACCAAAACCCCCAGCCGCTGTTCGAGTGTATGCTCAACCGTGAAAAGATGGGCAGTACAGGTATCGGCAACGGTATCGCGATTCCTCATGGCCGGATCAGCAGCAGCGATCAAGCCATTGCCGTGCTCATCCAGTGCCAGGATCCTATCCAATTCGACGCTATCGACAATCAACCTGTGGATCTGCTTTTTGCCTTGCTTGTTCCTGATGAGCAGTGCCAACTGCATCTCAAGACCTTGTCCAGCATGGCTGAAAAGCTGAGTAACAAGCAGGTTTGTAAGCAGCTTCGTACCGCAAAAAGTGACGAAGAGCTTTATCAGATACTCACCTGTGACGCATAATGACTCCCACACTCTCCATGAATGTTAAGGATTGCCAGCCATGATGTTAATGGTCGTGAGCGGACGCTCGGGCTCAGGAAAATCTATCGCCCTGCGGGTGTTGGAAGATCTGGGCTACTACTGTGTTGATAACCTCCCGGTTAACCTTCTTCCTCAGTTCATTGAGACCCAGCAAGGCAACCAGCAAAACATCGCCGTCAGTATTGATGTGCGTAACATGCCGGAAGATCCCGAAGAAATCAGCCATACCTTGGACACCCTCGGTGATGACGTCGATGTCAATGTGATTTACCTTGATGCCGATGACAAGACGCTGGTCAAACGCTACAGCGAAACCCGTCGCCTGCACCCGCTATCTCGCCATAATATGACCCTTGAACAGGCCATTTTGTCGGAAAGCACCCAGCTTTCGAGCCTCAAGGCACGAGCCGATCTGGTGATAGATACCACCACAAAATCGATTCATGACTTAAGTGAAACGGTCCGCGCACGGGTACTTGGCCGCGAATCGCGCGAGCTGATCATGGTATTCGAATCTTTCGGCTTCAAGCACGGCCTACCCAACGACGCCGACTATGTGTTTGATGTCCGCTTTCTACCTAATCCGCACTGGATCCCGGAGCTCAAGCCATTGACCGGCTTGGATCAGGAAGTCAAAGACTACCTCTCTGGCCATGCCGAAGTCAGCCAGCTTATCTACCAGGTGCGAAACTTCATTGAAACTTGGTTACCAATGCTGGAAAAAAACAACCGCAGCTACATCACCGTAGCTATCGGTTGTACCGGAGGCCAGCATCGCTCGGTCTATATTACCCAGCAACTGGCGGAGTATTTCCGTTACGAAGGCCACCAAGTTCAGGTTAGGCACCGAACGCTGGAAAAAAGTAAATAATGACCGTTTTCTCACGTGAACTGTTTATCAAAAACCGCCTGGGCCTCCATGCCCGGGCTGCTATTAAACTGGTTGAGTTGGCACAGAGCTTCGAATCCAGCATCACCATTAGCAATGGCGAAAAGAGTGCCACCGCCGACAGCGTAATGGGACTATTGATGCTCGAGTCGGCCAAGGGGCAGCAGGTACTCGTCTGCGCCGAAGGCGACGATGCAGAACAAGCGATTATCGCGGTCAGCACTTTGATCGAAGCCGGCTTTGACGAAGAAAATTAACCGTATCAAACCTCTGTATGCGCTAACAGCCGGCATACTCTCCGGCTACTCCTTACCAGCCAGTAAACCTTTACTGCAATAATTCATCAATTCCTCTCACATCTGGTGAGACACACCCCGATGATTGCGTTAAAATTCAATTTATTGCGCTGTTATACCATCTAGTCATCCGCCATTTGCAAGACGGGTGTGCTGAGGTATTTCGCATCAGAGTCATTTGGGGTACTGCAAACAATGGCCGATGTCATCGATCAAGATCAAACTCATCAAACGCTGCAAGAAGTCAACCAGGCGCTTGAAAACGGCATGTTTGTCCATGTCCGCCGTATGCTCCAGGATATGGAGCCGGAAGATATAGCCCACCTGCTAGAGGCCTCCCCGCCCAAAGAGCGTCAGGTTCTATGGCAGTTAACCGATCCCGAAGAGCAGGGCGAGATCCTTGACGAGCTATCAGAAGACGTCAAAGACGGCATTGTCGCTCAGATGGCACCAGATAAACTGGCTGCTGTTACCGAAGGGATGGAAACAGATGATGTCGCCTATGTTCTGCGTAGCCTGCCTGACAGCAAGTACCAGGAAGTACTGGCCCAGATGGATGCCACCGACCGACACCGGGTAGAAAAGGCGCTTGCCTACCCGGAAGAAACTGCCGGTGGGATCATGAGCACCGATTTCATTACTATCCGCGGCGATGTCACCGCCGATGTCGTACTTCGCTACCTGCGCATGAAAAGCGAGCTACCGGAAGCGACCGATGCCCTGTATGTTGTCGACCAGAACGAGAAACTGATCGGCCATTTGTCACTTGCCACCCTGATCACCACCCAGCCGGACATCGAAATCCATGATGTGATGGACGACGCCGACGAGGCGATCCCGGTCGATATGGATGATGGTGAAGTCGCCAACCTGTTCGAGCGTCGTAACTGGTTATCAGCCCCGGTTGTTGATACCGACGACCAGCTCGTCGGCCGTATCACCATTGATGATGTGGTCGATATTATCCGTGAAGATGCTGAGCACTCAATGATGAGTATGGCGGGTATGGATGATGACGAAGATACTTTCGCCCCGGTGGTAAAGTCGGCCAAACGACGCAGTATCTGGCTGGGTGTCAACGTACTGGCCGCGCTGGCCGCTGCATCGGTCTCAAACCTGTTCGAAGAAACCCTTGAGCAAATGGCTGCTATTGCCATCTTAATGACTATCGTGCCTTCTATGGGCGGTGTTGCCGGTAACCAAACCGTTGCACTGGTGATCCGCGGCTTGGCCGTCGGCCACATCGGGGAGTCCAACACCCGCTGGCTATTGAGTAAAGAAGCCCGAGTCGGCCTACTCAACGGTATTCTATGGGCTGCGATTATTGGTGGCGTGGTAGTGTTCTGGAAAGGAAACCTGCTACTGGGCGCGATTATCGCTGGCGCGATGCTGACCAACCTACTAGTCGCCGGTGTTGCCGGGGTCTGTATTCCAATTATGCTCAAGAAAATGAACATTGACCCGGCATTGGCTGGCGGAATGGCCCTGACCACCATCACCGATATCATCGGTCTATCCGTCTTCCTCGGCTTGGCAACCCTATTCCTTGTCTAACCCCTTTGCATAAGCCGTTAAGCCCGGATACCGGACAATAAAAAGCGAGAGTGAAATCACTCTCGCTTTTTTAATTACTCACCCGCAATCTTCATGCTATCAAGTAGCATCGAACCGGTTTGGATCTGACTACGGGTTTCGGTATCTGTACCAATTGCCACGATATTTTGCATCATATCTTTAAGGTTACCGGCAATGGTGATTTCACTGACCGGGTATTGGATTTCACCATTTTCAACCCAGAAACCAGCCGCACCGCGGGAATAATCACCGGTCACTATGTTTACGCCCTGGCCCATCAGTTCAGTCACCAGCAAGCCACGATCCATCTTCTTGAGCATCTGCTCGAAGCTCTCACCGGTCGAGTTCACCAACCAGTTGTGGATACCACCAGCATGCCCGGTAGGCTGACGGCCAAGTTTGCGGGCAGCATAGCTAGTCATCAAGTACGATTGCAGACGGCCATCCTGGATGATCTCTAGATCTTTGGTTGCCAAGCCTTCGCTATCAAACGGCGTACTGGCCATACCGCGCAGGATATGAGGGCGCTCGCTGATGTTGAGCCACTCAGGGAAGATCTGCTCACCCAGCTTATCAAGCAGGAAGGTTGATTTACGATACAGGTTAGAACCGCTGATCCCCATCACCAAGTGACCAAACATACCGGTAGCAATATCGGCAGCAAACATCACAGGCGCTTCACGGGTTGACAGTTTCTGTGGGTCAACACGGCCAGCAGTTCGTTCAGCAGCATGGCGGCCAACCGTTTCCGGCGTCCACAGCTCACTCGCATGACGTGCCGTGGTGTAGCTGTAGTCACGCTCCATCTCGCCGTTCTTGCCTTCGGCAATCACACAGCAACTGGTACTATGACGGCTTGAAGCATAGCTAGCCAGCATACCGTGGCTATTACCATAGACGCGGATCCCGTAATGACTGTCATAACTAGCACCGTCACTCTGCTTGATACGAGGATCAAACTCCAGTGCCGCCTGCTCAGCACGTGCCGCAATCTCTGCAGCATGATCTGGCTCAGGCTCATCTGGGTGGAACAAATCCAAATCAGGGATATCTTTAACCATAAGCTCGGCAGGGCCTGGGCCGGCAAACGGGTCTTCTGATGTGTAAAGGGCAATATCCAGCGCAGCCGCAACTGTCTGGGCAATAGCCTTCTCACTCAAATCCGACGTTGAAGCGCTACCTTTACGCTGGCCACGGTAGACCGTGATACCCAGAGCACCATCGCTATTGAACTCAACATTCTCGACTTCGCACATCCGGGTCGATACGCTGATCCCTGTGGTTTTATTAATCGCAACTTCCGCTGCATCGGCTTGTTGGCCGGCAACTTCAAGTGCTTTTGCCACTGCGGCCTCTAATTCCACACGCTGCTGGGCAACCTGTTCTCTCACGTCCATACTTATCGTCTCAAAAATGGCCATTCCGTTCAGGCCCGCTTGGCAGCGTGAAGGATAAGCCAATGAA
The DNA here is from genome assembly GCF_052873915.1 of Photobacterium sp. DNB22_13_2. NCBI lineage: Bacteria > Pseudomonadati > Pseudomonadota > Gammaproteobacteria > Vibrionales > Vibrionaceae > Photobacterium > Photobacterium sp. DNB22_13_2. Next base: position 48,055 of record NZ_JBNNXU010000013.1, on the reverse strand, counting down.
TTTGGTATTACTCTTAGGATAACACTGCATAGGTGGAATTTGCGCCCCAAATCGTGATTAAACTGGTAAAATAAAAACCAAATGCAATCGTCATGAGCCTGTTATGAGCCGTAAAAACCAAAAAGCCCCATGGGAACCGGAAGAAGAAATCATCTGGGTAAGTAAATCCGAGATGAAACGCGACATGGATGCCCTCCAAAAGCTAGGTGAACAGCTGGTTGAGCTTAAACCTAATGCACTAGCCAAAGTGCCTCTTGATGAAGAGCTGCTTGAAGCCGTTAAAGATGCACAGCGCTTTAATAAAGAAGCGCGTCGCCGTCAGCTGCAGCGTATCGGTAAGTTGATGCGCCAAGTGGAAGTTGAGCCTATCCAAGCGGCATTGGACAAGCTGAACAACAAGCACAACCAAGCGACAGCCGAACTAAAGAAGCTTGAGCAAAAGCGCGAAAGGCTAATTGAAAACGGTGATAGCATGATCAATGCCATCATGGTTGATCACCCAGACGCTGATCGCCAGCGCCTGCGCCAGCTTGTTCGCCAAGCCAACAAAGAAAAGGCCCAGAACAAGCCAGCTAAAGCGTACCGCGAAATTTTCCAGTACCTCAAAGAGCTGTACCTAACTGACTAAGCAACCGCTTTGTTGTTTGTTGATGCGCCGATACAAAAAAGCCAGCTTTCGCTGGCTTTTCTTTTACTGGGTTCCGCCCACCGTCATAGACTCTATCTTCAGGGTTGGCTGACCCACCCCAACAGGTACACTCTGGCCGGCTTTGCCACAAACACCGACACCGCGGTCAATATTCAAATCGTTACCAACCATAGAAACCTGCTGCATCGCTTCGATACCACTACCGATTAGGGTCGCACCCTTAATTGGACGGGTGATCTTACCGTTTTCAATCAAGTAGGCTTCCGACGCCGAGAACACAAACTTGCCCGACGTGATATCGACTTGGCCACCACCGAAGTTCGGCGCATAAACGCCTTTCTTAACGCTGGCAATGATCTCTTCCGGTGTATGTTCACCCGGTAACATATAGGTATTGGTCATACGCGGCATTGGTAGATGCGCATAAGACTCACGACGACCATTACCCGTCGGGGCCACACCCATCAAGCGAGCGTTGAGTTTATCTTGCATGTAGCCCTTAAGCTTGCCCCCCTCAACCAGCATATTATACTGGCCCGGCGTTCCCTCATCATCGATATTGAGCGAGCCTCGAAGATCAGTCAGGGTACCATCATCAACTATGGTGCACAGGCTAGATGTCACTTGCTGACCCATCTGCCCCGAGAACATCGACGAACCTTTACGGTTGAAGTCACCTTCCAGACCATGGCCTACCGCTTCATGAAGCAGTACACCCGGCCAACCCGAGCCAAGTACCACCGGCATAGTGCCAGCAGGAGCCTCATCGGCATCGATATTGATCAGCGCCTGGCGGATTGCCTCATCGGCATAGTTCAGGGCAACGGTTTTACCATTGCCTTCATCGGTTTGGAAGTACTCATAGCCATAACGGCCACCGCCACCGGCACTGCCGTGCTCACGCTTGTCGCCTTTCTCAATCAACACACTAACGGAAAGGCGGACCAACGGACGAATATCTGCCGCATAGGTACCGTCCAACGCGGCAACCAACACTTGCTCATACACACCGTTGATACTGACAGAGACCTCTTTGACTAGAGGCTCCTTGGTACGAATATAACGGTCGATTTCCTCAAGCAGGGCAATTTTCTGGTGCTTGTCGAAGCTATCCAGAGGGTTAACCGGTGCATAGATTTCTTGTACCGAGACAGGAGCAAACGCCTTAACCTGACCGTTGCCACCACTACGGGTAATACCACGGGCCGCCTTGGCACTTTGTTGCAAGGCTAGCTGGTTGATTTGATCAGAATAAGCAAAGCCGGTCTTTTCCCCCGACACCGCTCTGACACCAACACCACGGTCAATGTTAAACGAGCCGTCTTTAATAATGCTGTCTTCAAGCACCAAAGACTCATGCCAGCATGACTGGAAGTAAATATCGGCATAATCGACATTGCGTGCCGCTACCAGTCCCAGTACTTGGTTTAGTTCTTCACGTCCCAACCCTGACTGGGCCAGCATTGTGTTTTCTACAGTTTCCAGCGTCATTTAATTTGCTCTTATATTCATTGCCAGCCGGCCCCTCTGCCGGTCAGCCCTCACGTTGTTGAACACTGAATCTTGCGTGTTCAACAAGCGGCATGTTCGTTCGGATCGCCTTACTCAAATCAAGATCGACATCGGCTATCATCACCCCCGTCCCCTGTTGCTGACAGGCAACCACCTGCCCCCAAGGATCAACAATCATCGAGTGACCCCAGGTCTCCCGATGCTCATTATGCTCCCCCCACTGGGCAGCAGCGACTATCCAACATTGGGTTTCAACGGCACGGGCGCGAAGCAATAATTCCCAGTGGGCCTTACCGGTCACTTTGGTAAATGCAGCAGGGACGACAATAATATCCGCCCCTTGCTCACGCAGAGCAGCATAGAGTTGTGGGAACCTAACATCATAACAGATAGATAAACCAATGTTGCCAAACGGCGTGGTGATCACCTTGGTTTCACGCCCTGCACGGAAGGTGTCGGACTCACGATAGCTTTGATGGGCATCGTTAATTTCCACATCAAACATATGTAGCTTGTCGTAATATCCTTGAAGCTGCCCCTGATCATCAAACAGCAAGGCTGTGGAAGTGATGGTACTATCGAGCTGACGAATAGGCATCGAACCAATCAGTACCCAGATCCCTAACTGCTTGGCCAGTGCGGCTACTTCAGCCTGCAGCGGCCCTTCACCGAGATACTCAGCATGGGCTCTGTAATCCTCGCTAGAACCGAACACCAGACAATTTTCCGGTGTCACAACCAGTTTTGCCCCCTGCAACTGCAGGCCTTTGAGTTTCATCTTCAGGTGCTTAAGATTGGTCTGCGGATCAGCCCCTGAAGTCATTTGTACAATACCGAATTTCGCCATCTGCATTCTCCCTTTCCTGCCGCCAGTCGGCCACCTACAAAGATGGCCGCACTGCGGGTATTGTTATTATTTTGCTTCCTTGTCCTTGCCTTCCAGCATTTCAGATACATTATACTCGCCAGTAAAGCGCGACTGCTCTGTGACTACCGGTGAGTCAATCGGCCCTTTCACCATGTAGTTCACTTGGGTAAATACATCCAAAACGGGCGAAAGTGCCGTTGAAATAGCAAAGACATAAATTGCCGTTTGAGGTGCTACCGCAAACGCGGTCAGAACTGGAATTCCGGATGTAAAATCAGGGATAAACCTTACCTTCGCATCCACTGTCTCATTGACAAGATTAGCACTTCCGCGGATAAACATGTCACCCGCAAGAGCCTGCATCTTAATATTGTCCGTCTCGAACCGGCCATTTTCAATGCGGCCGCTACCACGGATGTAGTTAAATGCCAGCCCTTCGTCAAAAATCCCTGAGAAATCAAGCTGCATACGACGGATCAGCGAATCAATACTGAATAGGCCCAGCAAACGACCTGCACCACCAATATCGCTAATAACCCCCTGCCCGGTTTCCGATTTCAGCTCACCGGTCAACGTCTCTCGGTGCATCGACCACGGCGCTCCCTGCCACTGTATTGAGGCATAAGTGCTAAATTTAGCGCCCTGGATCCCACCAGAAATACCAAAACGTCCCATCAGATCTGAACTGTTCTGGCCATCAATATCAAAGGCGATTTGAGTTTCACTGCGGTCACCTTCAAGACTCCAGTGACCATCAAGGTTGAGCGATGTAGCACCGGAATCCACGGTAAAGTTGATCAACTCCAACATATTGCCTTCCCGGCGCAACTTACCGGATACCTCACCAAGACGATAGCCCTGTAGCCAGGCATCACGCAACACCAAGTCAACCTCCGGCATATTGGCCATTATGCTGCGATCAAAATCGGTCGCCGCTGGAATATCACGCTGGGGCTTGTACTTTTCCCTTGTCGGGTTTTCATTAACCTGCGGTAAGTTCAAGTGGAAGGTGTCGATAGCCAAATCGATCGGCTGCCCCTCTGGCCAGCGCGCTTGTCCTTTCGCCTCGCGGCTATCAAACTTAAATTGCCATGTTTTGGCTAGCTTATTCGCCGACAGATCAACCCGATTCCAATCCAGTGAGGCCAGTTTTAACTGGCGAACCTTGGCTGCAATACGGGAGGGGGTGGGAATATCCGGTTTCACCGATGCGCTGCCGGAAACAGATTCAGCTTCAACTTTGTCGTGGACGGCCGAGATCAAGTCAACCCAACGGTCGCCATCAACCTTATCCGCCACAATATCCAAGCCGTGCTCATTGTGCTCTAGCGGGCGCAGAGAGGTAGATCCAACCGCCATCTGGCTGGCATCAATTTTGAGCTTATCACCAGTAAGATTAATCTTGGCTTGGTAGAGCACGTCCGGCAGCGTTGCCTTTCCGACCAATGCCTGTCCGTTGCCTGTAACATCAAGCTTAAACGCATTAGGGCTACCTGATTTCAGTGCCAGCGGGTAAGGTAATGAACTAACAGCATCAGCCAAGGCTGCTTCAATCCCGACCTGATATTCAAAACCGGTATCGTTGAGATCAACCCCAACGCGACCTTGCCAGCGACTTCGCCCCTTCACCTTAGCCAACAACGGGTCCTGAACCTGCTGCTGCAAGGTTTCTATCTGCCAGTCACCATCAAGGGCGACATCGACCCGGTAGCCATCCGCTACGCTGTTGCCGGTAAAGCCCACAGTGAGCGGTTGTGACAACAGGTTAGCCGTGATCTTCTCGGCCGAGACCTTGTCATCATCAAAGTTAATGGTTCCTGCTGCCCCCTCAAGAGTGAGCGGCGGCGCTTCAAGTTGTACTTGGTTATCCGTCAGCTCGGCACTGCCCCAAGCCCTGACATCGGTGCCGTCAAACGGAATATCGAGTTTGAACTGTGAGGTAACCGGCCCACCGACCTGCACTGTCGTCAGCGCTGCTCCCACCGAGTCCACCAGCGGAGTCGCCAACATGTAATCGCGCACCTGCTCGCCTTCAGCAGCCACATTTACGTTAAGTTTCAAGTGACCATCACTGCTTAGTTCAGCGTCACCCGTCACCCGAGAAGCCGTTGCTCCCATGGTTTTGGCATGCGTCGCATCGAGGTACATAAAATCATTTTCAAACAGTAGATCGAGCTGGAGATCGGTCAACTCAGGCCAGGCGGTATCAAAGCTGAAAATACCTTTTCGCAGCGGGACATAGGCCTGGAATACACCATCATGGTTACCATAAGGGAAATCAGAAAGCTCGCCATACCACAGCAGCTGGGCTGACTTAGCCTGACCACCACGGAGAGCCGCCGACAGGTAATCGGTCAAGCTGCGGCCCAGCGCCAAAGTCGGCAGGTAACGCCAGGTTTCACCAGCATTATTCAGGCTTGCTTCACCGTAGAATGACAACCAGGACGGGGCATCCGTCGGGAAATCCAACCTAAATTGCCCATCAACCTTAAGATGTGGGGTGGCAACATCTATCTTATCGCTCCATAAGCGCCAACCGTCATCACCGACCTGCCAGTAGGCAGTCACACCTGCCGCATCAATTTTCAGCGGCGCCTGGAAGACTTCGCCATAGGGTAGCTCATCATCTTGAAGATTAAGCACCGCACGACCGCCGTGGGTATTCCCGGCAACCACGGCATCCAATTTATGGATCCCCGGCAACAGCTCCCATTGCTTCAGCCCCAACTGGTTAACATGGAAAGAAAAATCAGGCGCATTCCCTTCACTTGCCGCAGCCCGAATATCGCGGATCTGTCCCGATGGCTGCAACGTCGACAACACATCGACCAGCGCGCTGTCATCCGGTAAAAAAGTGATAAAAGGCTTCAGGTGTGCCAGAGATACGTTACTGGCTGCGAGTTTCCAATCATTAGGAAGCCAACTTGCCGCGATATCAAAGGCTGGCCATGGCGCTTTATCGGTCTCCAGTACCATCTGGTCGCTGTCGATCCGCCATCCTGTATCGCCATCTTCATTTTCCAGAGGCAGAAGCTTTACCAACCCCTGTTTAACTCTGAACTGGTGTTTATCTTCGCCCAACTGCCAGCGCAGGAAGCTATCATCGAGCTTGACCAGACTCTGTTGCAAGGCACCGTTAGATAAACTCAGCCAAACTTCGGCATTGAGATTGCTGCCGGTGATGTTGGCATCAGTGAGGTGCTGTTTGTTAAGCCACGGCGTTACTGAGAGGTTTCGCGCCTGCAAGTAGATGTCGCCAGACATTTTGGACCACGAGCGCTTGTCGGAAAGATTAGCAATCACTTGCATTTGACTGAAGTGTGTATCAGCGATGCTGACTATCCCTTCCGCCCGGCGTTGGCGGTTATGAGTATCCCACTTCAATTCCTGAATATCGACCGTCAGCTTCTCACCGGCCGGTGACATCAGGGTAATATCTGAATTACGAACAGAAAACTGGCCCAACTGGACAAATAGCAGCTCTTCTAACCGCTCAATGGTAGCCATCTGGCTTCGCTCTGAGTCGGCGGTATTATCGCTGTCGTTACCCGAGAAGCGGGTGAGATCCAAGCTCAACTCATCAATCCGGAGATTTTGAAATATAGGGCGAAGCCTGAACAGCGAGCCCAACATATCGAGCTGCATCGAGACATCACCGACCTTGACCACCGATTCAGGCGCTCCCGGCAGGTTGACCTTGACCCCTTGGAGCACCAATGACGGACCTAGGTTGCGCCAATGGCCTTCAACCAACTCAATGTCGAGATCCATATCAGCTTGCTCGGAGACCCATTGGCGGATCGGCTCACGGTATTCATTGAGCTGAGGAAGATAAAAACGCAGACCGCTGATCGCAACAGCGGCCAGTACTAACACTGTTAGTACCAGCCACATTAATCCACGTGCCAGTCGAACTGGAACTGTTGTCACGCTATTGCCCCGCTTTACATCATCACGACATCAAACTGTTCTTGTATATACAGCGGCTCAGCTTTAACTTTCACCTGCTTACCGATGAAAACTTCTAGCTCGGCAAGCGCATGGTACTCATCACCCGCCAGTACTTCAGCCACAGCCGGAGACACATATACAACAAACCTATCCGCATCGTAGGCACGGTTGACACGAGTAATTTCACGCAGAATTTCATAGCAGACACTTTCGACAGTTTTCACTGTTCCACGCCCTTCACAGGTCGGGCAGGTGTCGCACAGTACATGCTCGATACTCTCGCGAGTCCGCTTACGTGTCATTTCAACCAGGCCCAACTGGGTAAAACCATTAATGTTGGTCTTAACCCTATCGTAGGACAATGCCTGCTCCAACGCCACCAACACCCGGCGACGGTGATCATCGTGAGCCATATCGATAAAGTCGATAATGATGATCCCGCCAAGGTTGCGCAATCGCAACTGGCGAGCAATGGCCTTGGTCGCCTCGATATTGGTATTGAAGATAGTCTCTTCAAGATTGCGGCGGCCAACAAAAGCACCGGTGTTGATATCGACAGTCGTCATCGCCTCGGTTTGATCGATGATCAGATAACCGCCCGACTTCAGCTCGACCTTGCGATCGAGCGAGCGCTGGATTTCATTTTCGGTATCGAACAAATCAAAAATTGGTTGCTCACCGGCATAGTATTCCATCTTTTCGCTCAGCTCAGGCACGAACTCATCGGTAAATTCCTTGAGTTTTTCGAAGCCCAAACGGGAGTCGACCTGAATTCCATCGAGCTCGGTACCAACAAAATCGCGCAAGATGCGCTGTGCCAGTCCCAACTCACCGTATAGCATGGATTTTGGCTTGTATTTCGCACGACGTTCAAGGACTTTACGCCACAGGTGCTTGAGGAAGGCGGCATCTTGCGCCATCTCTTCGTCAGTCGCTCCTTCGGCAGCGGTACGGATAATGAAGCCGCCCAGATCATCGCAGTACTCATTGACCACCGCTTTCAGGCGCTCACGTTCATCTTCACTTTCAATGCGCTGAGATACACCTACGTGGCTTGCCCCTGGCATAAACACCAAGTAGCGGGAGGGTAGCGTTACATCAGTTGTCAGGCGCGCACCTTTGGTACCTAGTGGATCTTTAACCACCTGCACCACCAGATCTTGGCCCTGACGAACCAACTCTGAAATATCGCGCACCTGAAACTGTTGCTTTTCGTTTTCTGCCACACACTCAGTGTGCGGAACAATATCTGACGCATGCAGGAACGCTGCTTTTTCAAGGCCGATATCAACAAAGGCAGCCTGCATCCCCGGTAATACCCGGCTGACACGCCCTTTATAGATATTGCCAACAATCCCGCGCTTGGACTCGCGTTCGATATGGACTTCCTGAAGGCTCCCTGCCTCGATCATGGCGACACGAGTTTCACTCGGGGTCACGTTAATTAGCAGCTCTGTGCTCATGGTTGCCTCTAATTTGATAAACCTAAAAAGTCTTGAACCATGATGTCGGTTTCCACCAAAGGTAACCCCACCACAGCGTAATAACTGCCATCGATACGCTCGACGAACTTGCCGCCGATCCCCTGAATGCCATAGCTTCCTGCTTTGTCCTGCGGCTCACCACTGTGCCAGTAGTCTTCGATTTCTTTTTCTGACAGTGTCTTGAACCACACGTCGGTAACAACCAAGCGTGTTTCTCGGCGCTCATCACTGGCCACGGTCACAGCCGTCATCACCTGATGGCGCTTACCTGACAACAGACGAAGCATCTGCTGAGCGTCGTCAAAGTCCTTGGGTTTTTCCAAGATACGTTCGCCCGAGACCACAATAGTATCAGCCCCCAATACCGGCGCCCTACCATCGACCACCGCAACCCCAGCCAGCGCCTTATCCACCGACAAGCGCTGGACATAATCTGCAGGCGATTCGCCAGCCTGGTGTTGCTCTTCAACATCTACCACGACCCGCTCAAACTGGTAGCCGAGCTGGGTCAGGAGTTCTTTACGGCGCGGAGAGCCCGAGGCCAAATACAATTGCGGTGTCGACATGATATCATTCATTTGGTTTTGTGTGATAAATCAATGTGATCCATTCAAGCACGTTCGATGTGTATCGTTACACCCTAGCATTGAACGGATCCCATTGGGAGACTAATTTAACGAATTGAGAGCTTACGACGCATGCGTCGCAGCAGCAGGAATAACCACGGCCATAACAAGAAGTTAAGTAATACAGCCCATAGTCGTTCCGGGTCAAAGGTGATCACTGAGACCAGATATTCCGCCCAGAACTCAACCAGCTTGCCACCCAGTGTCAATAAGGCTACCAGCATGGCCTGCTGCCATAATGAGAGGTTACGCAGTACCTGGAAGTTAAGTGCAACAATGTAGCACAATACCGCCATCATCAAGCCACGTACCCCTAACGTCGAGCCGAGCATCAAATCCCACAGCAAGCCCAACAGTAATGCCGTCCCGACGTTCACCCGATGCGGTAACGCCAGCACCCAGTAAAAAGCAACCAACACCACCCAAGAGGGACGGAAAGGCTCCAGCTCCCCCGGCCAAGGGGCAGCTTGCAAAATCAGCGCAATTAAAAACGACAGCCAAATCCAAATTCGGCCGTTAGCGCGACTATTCGCCACTATTGAACTCTCCCTCAGTCAAGGTTTCACGCGGGGTTGGCCATACCAACAGCAGATAACGTAGACGATCAAACTGTACGGTTGGCTTTGCCTTTATCTGAGCAAACGGACGTTTGTTATCAAACGAAAACTCAGTCACATTGGCAATCGGATACCCTTCTGGGTAACGGCCACCCAAACCTGAGCTCACCAGCAAGTCACCCACTTCGATGTCGGTACTGCTTGGCACGTGCTCCAGCTGGATCTGATCTATCTGGCCGCTGCCAGAGGCGATAACCCGAATATCATTACGGACCACCTGAACCGGGATCGCATGGGTTGGGTCGATCAGCAATAACACCCGGCTATTGTGGGCCCCCACATACGAGACCTGGCCGACAATCCCCTTCTCATTGATCACCGGTTGGCCTTCGTAAACCCCGTCTACTCGGCCTTTATCGATCATCACCTGATGACTGTACGGATCTGAATCAACCGCCATTACCTCGGCAATCAACTTTTTCTCATCACGGACAAACGGCGATCCCAGCAGCTCACGCAGGCGCTGGTTTTCTTGTTTTAGCTGCTCTAGCAACAATACATCGCTCTGCTGAACCAGCAGATCACGTTGCAAGGCTTTGTTTTCGGCCAGCAAACGCCGGTGCGAGCTGAACTGTCCGGATACACCACCGAGCAAATCACGCGGTAAATTGGCCGCATATTGCAATGGAGAGATAGCCGAATTGAGCAGGTAACGAACGTTGGCAAAGGCGTCAAGACGACTGTCGGCTAGCATAAGGCCAACCGACAGTAAAATGGCTAGAAACAGGCGCAGTTGCAGGGAAGGGCCCCTGCCAAAGATAGGTTTCATGTAACACTATAACCTGTTTGTCGATATGCCCGGGCGGGCATTATTCTTCGCTGAATAGATCGCCACCGTGCATGTCGATCATTTCCAGGGCCTTGCCGCCGCCACGGGCAACACACGTTAGCGGCTCATCTGCCACCACCACTGGAATACCGGTTTCTTCGGTCAGTAGACGGTCAAGGTCACGCAGTAGCGCACCACCACCGGTCAGTACCATACCGCGCTCGGAAATATCCGACGCTAGCTCTGGTGGACACTGCTCGAGTGCAACCATAACTGCAGATACGATACCTGTTAGCGGCTCTTGCAGCGCTTCTAGAATTTCGTTGGAGTTCAAGGTAAAGCTGCGTGGCACACCTTCGGCTAGGTTACGACCGCGAACTTCAATTTCACGCACTTCGTCACCCGGGTAAGCCGAGCCGATTTCGTGCTTGATACGCTCAGCGGTTGCTTCACCGATCAGGCTACCGTAGTTACGGCGTACATAGTTGATAACAGCTTCATCGAAACGGTCACCACCGATACGCACAGACGATGAGTAAACCACACCGTTAAGCGAGATCACGGCAACTTCCGTCGTACCACCACCGATATCGATCACCATCGAACCGGTTGCTTCTGATACTGGCATGCCAGCACCGATCGCCGCCGCCATTGGCTCGTCGATCAAATATACTTCACGGGCACCTGCACCTTGGGCAGATTCACGGATAGCACGGCGTTCAACCTGAGTAGAGCCACAAGGAACCGCAACTAGAACTCGTGGGCTTGGACGCAGCAGGCTGTTGTCATGCACCTGCTTGATAAAATGCTGAAGCATTTTCTCAGTAACATAAAAGTCCGCGATAACACCGTCTTTCATCGGACGGATTGCCGCGATATTGCCCGGAGTACGGCCCAGCATCTGCTTGGCGTCGTGACCGACTGCGGCCACACTCTTGGTTGCTCCGGCACGATCCTGACGGATCGCTACTACTGATGGTTCATCCAGTACGATGCCCTGTCCTTTGACATAAATAAGGGTATTGGCTGTACCCAAGTCAATAGACAGGTCATTAGAAAACATGCCACGAAGTTTTTTAAACATAGTCTTCGGCTAATCCTGCAAGCTCACAAATTCGTTAAATTGCGCTAAATGTATCAAGGGGGGCGGATCGAGACAAGGTAAGCTTTGTCAAACCTGCCACAGATCGGCATTTAATTTAATTGAGCATTGTATTAATGCCCTTTTCGCCGCGGTAGAGCACACGATCGTTACCGCGGTAGGCTCCGAAGGTCACTGTCGAGTGCGGGCTCTCATCACCTTTACCCCGCCAGTCGAACGTCAACCATGGCTGATAATTGCTATGATCGCTAGAAGGTCCTCCTTCACAGCGGATCTCTGGCTCATTATCTATCGCTTTAGGCTTATCGCTAATCACTTTCTGCCAAAAACGTACCTGCTCACGGTAAATCAATCGATTACCTTCGCTATCCTTCACTTCGGTAGGAACCGCAACAAACTCGCCTGAGCGAATCTCTCCAGATTCTACATTTCCTGACCCTTGAGTGTACGAGGTGCTTGTCACGTCAGTGTCAGACTGAGAAAGAATTTGTTTGCATGCTAGCTGGCCATCGAAAACAGCACGGCTGTCTTGCTTGTTAGTCACAAAATCAAAACCATCCCAGTATTCAGCACGTAGAGGTATCGAAAATTCACTATCAAAGCGACCGGAAACATCATCCAGCGCCATGCGGCCATAGCGAATATCAGGGTGGGAGCGCCAGATTTGAATATCTTCTCGCTTGGCACTCTCTTCCAATACAGCATCATCATTGAGGCTCAGATAAGCCCAACCAATCGGATCGCTAGCAGGTAAAAGCTTCAACCCCAAACGGGTATTCATTGTATCAAAGGGACCATCTTGCTGGCTGGTACGAGGCTGGGTACCACGGTGCCCCTGGGTATAATCACGAACAAAAGTAAAATTAGGCTCACTGACTGTAACTTGTGCCGTCTTTTCTTGATCAGCACTTGGAGCCCATGCAGCCCCGCTCCATGACCATACATAAGGGCTCCCTTTACGAGAAGCATACTCAATGCGTTGATCACGTTCGACAACTTCATCGGTTTGGGTACTATCTAACACCACAAATTCTAACCCAGCCTTATATTTTGGCTTGGTAACACCTTTTTCAAACAACCAATAATTCTTTACAGCGCGACCTGCTTTTCCCTGTCCACCATCAGCAAAAGCACCGACAGAGAAATCAAAGGAAAAGGGCTGATCCATATAAGCAAACTCTCTTTGTCGTGACGGATATTGCAAATCATCGCGGATGAGTTTGAGGTACTTAGGATAAAAACGACCAACATCACGATAGCCTGAATTAATATCCATACCAAGGTAGTTGTTTTGTGTATCGGCTGTCAGACGGATACTGCCCACCTCATCCCACTGCAAACTAAATGGCTGGGTCTTTAGCTGGATATTCGTCTTTGCGGAGCCACCAAAAAGCGCCCCCGCAACTGCCTGCTGGTCATTAGGTGTCTGTAACTGGTGGCTCAGCTCCACTAGTGCCGCAGGAGCCTGAGACTTATAGAAGTTTTCAGTGATCAGACGGTTACGACACATTGTGCTGCTATCTATCGCAGGTTGTGCACCCGATTCAGCGACACTGTCGCCTAGCTTCCAAACAACGGGTCTCACAAAGGTATGGAACATTTCACCTGCGGCAGCAAAACCATTCCCACTATTGGCATCACCACTCGCCTGTTCAATATTCGGAGTACCTGACTGGCACAAAGCAAAAGTGTAGGGGCGACTTTGAACCAATGCCGATCCAGTTAATCCCTGCCAGCCTGTTGGCAACTGCTTGCTCTGTGAAGACTCGCCACCGATAGAAGCCAAATCACAGCTGTCTTTGGTACACTTGGGATCAGACAAAGTCAGCGTCATCTCACCGGCATCGTCATATTTGACCGGGATATTACTGGCGACACCATTGCTAAAAGTAAACTGACCTTGAGAGCCTTGCCATGCCGTCTTGTCACTGCCCGCTGTATTTTGCAACATGACTTTATCAGCACGGTTATTGCTCGTTGCAGGCTTGTCGTACTTTGTTTTGATGTCCAGCGTTTTGTTTCCAGAATATTCACTGATAACAGAATCACCGGTGTCACAGGCCATCGCCTTCACTGTTATTTCCGCAGGCCTTCCTGCGACTAACGGCAAGGGGTTAGGAGTGATAACAAAGCCCCCGGGCAAAAACTGGTACAGCCCAACCGGAGAGTTACCACTTAAGTCTTCAATGGTCGCCGTTAACTCTAGTTCACCAAGGTAGTCGCTTTTAAGCCAAATTCTTTTCTGATTATTGTCAAAAGCAATCACAGGCACAGTAAAAGGTACCCCATCTGTAAATCGTGTCCCATTATTACCCCCTTCAAGTTTCGAGGTCGACCAAACCCCAGCAGCCGCTTGTCCGGATTTAGCCGTAATGCTGACTGTGATATCCCCGTCAAAGGTATCTCCCCCGCCATTATCGGGTGCAAGACTAAACAGCACTTCCTGGCTCTCGCACAGCATGTTCTGTTGCGACTCAGGGCTGATGTCCAAAGTGAAGTCTGGCGTGGTGTCAAAACACGAACTTTTACCATTGATTATGGTGCTAGGAGCAAGTGCGCTACTATTCATTTCAAGCCCTGCAGCCGTGACCGCACCGGTAATGGAAGTCACATCACAGCTTGTCTCGGAGGTACAACTTGCAGCCATACTGACAGTATTCTCAGAGTATATTAAACCTGTAATTGAGCTTCCTTGACTCATTAATACATTAGGTTTCTTGATATTATTCTGACTATAATGAGCATAAATCTGAAGAGAATCAGGTTCATTATTAGCAGGCATAATGCTAGAAAATTCAGCAACATTTAAATATTTTGTGTGTACCACAACATTGCCGTGGGTCACAATATTACTGCCCTTACTGATACGCATCTCTTCAAACCAATATGTTCCCGCATACAAGTGCAACGTCACGCCATCATTTAGGTCCAAACGTCTAATACGTTCACCAGCTCCATCACGAAGTACCTCAATGTCATCAGTTGCATTCCCCATATAAAAAAGGGAATATTCATCTAACGTGTTGTCGCCGTTATAAATAGGGGCATTACTATCAGCTTCAACAAAATCTCCGAGATCTAATTCTTTAGCCCACTTGTCTGGCTGAGCATTCGTAGGATAATTACACTCTTGCCCATCACATGCCACGGCTTTACCGTTAGATGTAGTTTTAAACCACAAGTAGTGCTTACCGTTTTCTTGGTATGTCCCCTTGATCAAAGCCTTATGATGAAGCCAAGCCTGATAGTTATTTCGGTCTGTCCAGGTTTGCGCAGGGCCAGGAAATACGTCACATGTATCCTCACTGACCTTACGCTGGAAAGCCATAAAGCCAATATTTTCACTCAGGTGCTTACGCTCAACGCTATTAATGTTTTTTTCATTAAGATCTTCATCATTAACAAAGCTGACTTGATAGCCATTGTCTCCCGATGACTCCAGCCGGCATAAGCGGATCCACCCGCCATTGTTACCTTTACGTGAGTTTTTTGAAGCAATAATAAATGGTTCATTAGAAAAACCGGAAGGAACAGGGACTGTCGCAGCACACTGGCGCAGCGTCGGCTCAGTCACTTGATCAAACTTCTTTAAACCGTTAACTAAGGTATTTAGTGTTGCCCCTGCACCCATCGCAAACTGGAGCCCTTTATAGCTTCCCCGTCCCTCGGCAACGATATACGCTATCTTCTGAGCACTTCCGCCATAGTGATTACCACTCGTCAATTCCGAGCGATCCAAGGCCAAAAAGATCCTATTCAAATTTTGTTGTACAGCAGTCACCACAGGTGTTACCCAGCGCTGCTGAGAGCCAATGTCAGTCTGACCATTCCCTTGCAGGCTAAGCAACACGCCAGGGTTATTGAACGCGGCATTATAATTTACCGGCGTTGAGACATCTTGAAGGTTACTATTATTAACATTTTTCCCTCCCACCAAGTACCGACTGATCTCAACGGTACCCGCTTGTATCCGCCCTTTATCACCAAAATTCAACGTCCCGGGCTCAATGGCAAAATAACGCACTTTGTCCATCGGTACTGTCTCTAGACAGTATTCATGCTTATTATTCGGCGAACACTTCTGTCCAATTGACTTAAGCTCGATCCCACTTCTCATCGGAGCAATATATTGCCGGAACGTAGCACCGGTTTTAGTCACATTGATAAGGCGCAAGGTAGAAGGTGCATCCCGGCCATCCCCCTCTTCGATCGTGGGCATCAAAAACACGAGAGGCTTAGTACTAAATGGCTGATCAAATTTAATTTCACAGCTTTGGGTCGCCGTTCCAGAGCCGATACAATGGGCTATTCCCTGCTCTGATAACTGGTACTCCCCAAAGCGGAATTCCAGCGCGGAGGCCGGTAGAGCTATTGCCAACATCAATAGCCAAAGACAGAGTTTAATGGCTCTCATGGTAATGCAATCTCCAAATCCTTCGCCCACAGTTCTTGGGTACGGGTTGTTGTAAACTGCCCACTGCCGCAAGTTGCCGTGCTTTCTAATTGATACTTATTGGCTGGTTGGCCATTTTCTTGATAGCTGGTTTTGGTGCACTTAACCGTCAATGACTGGCAGGAAAACAAACTGGCATCTAATGATTTATCTTTCGAATAATCGATACAGGCATCAGGGTTTGATGTGATTTGGCCGAGCGGAAATATTTTGCTCAGGACAATTTCGTTGCCGGAATGGGCGGCATACCAAGCGCGGGTCGAGAATACTTCACGGGCCGTGGAGTCCTGCCCAGACCAATCGATGCGGATCATGGCAGCGGCAAAGGCCCCCATCACGGTAATAATAAAGAGTGATACTACTAACGCGCTGCCGCGCTGCCTGCTATAGAACATTGATCACCTGCACTGTGTGCTCGTAGCTGAAGTCCTCACCCGTGCGACTATCTTTAAAAGACAGATTTAGATGAACCATACTGTTGTTTTCCAAGCCTTTGCCATTCACAGCAACATCAAAGCCTGACACCTGTTCTGCTATTACTGCACTGCTGTTACCAGACTTACGCCTCAGTACATTGGCCTCCAAACAGAAAGAGACAGGTTGGCCGTAGGCGTAAGCACGATTTGCCGGGGAGCGGTTATCGAGCGGCGCTGTGACATTCACTATCACCGTACCACTTTCATTAGGCCCTGCTTCAACCCGGCTGATTTTAAAAGGTTGTGCGGCATACTCAGCTGAGTTACCCAAGCCACCCGCGAGAGCCAATTTGTCACTGCTGGTTATTGCCTGCCAATTCTTATCCGTACCGATAGTAGGCACTAACTCAACACTCATTGTTCGAGTATTGCCAAGGGTGAAACCGGCTAAGTGGATTGGGTAAAAGCTTACGCAGTTTCCCGTTGAAGCAAGGCTGTTTGGCGCGGCATGGCGAATTTCACGGGTCATTTTTTCAAGGGCAAAACGAGCCTGGGATTGGACACGATCACGACTGACCGTACTGACATAACCCTCTGCCCCCAACTGAAGATAACTACCAATCGCCAGCGAGATAATACCGAGGATCACCAAAGCGATGACCATCTCCATCAGCGTGAAGCCTTGGCTTTTTCTCACTGAGCATTGCTTCGTAGCCAGCATCAGTAGTTACTCCGGTAGGCAACAAAATCATACTTGCCGTAACGACCGGTATCGACTTCGACCACAATGCGCTTGTGTTGATGGGAAAAAGACCTCTCATCGGGATAATCAGAATTGAAGCTGGCGTCATAACTAACATTCACCGTTACGGTCATATTCTTATAGGTGTTTGTATCAGCCACAGACTCACCAGTGAGGTTTTCTATCGCCCCGCGCCAAGGAAACAGATTGTGGTTATAACGCTCATAACAAAGCGATAAATCACCCCAGCAGCCATGAAAATCGTCGACATCGTTGGCAATGGCAACCACCAGCCCTTTCCCTGCAGGCAACGAGCTGCCCGGCACCACATAGTCGAAGTACTCACTCTCTTTATCTAACGGCCAGACACCTTGCTCATTAGGCTCACTACAGGCGTAAGTGTTCCCCTCAGAGGTTTCGCCACAACGCACCACACTATCGCTAAATGGGTCTGATTTCTCATCGAATTGGCGCGAGAGAATTTCATTGAGAAAGGCATTTCCAATAGCCGCGGCACGAGCTTGGTAATAAGGCGTGGCCGAACGCTCGACCTGCGGAAATAAAAAACTAGTTAGGGTCACCATGGCAATCCCTAAAATCACTATGGTGATGATCCCTTCAATCAGGGTAAAACCACCTTGCTGGCGTTGTGGTTTCTGCATCCGAGAGGTCTTAGACGTTGAAGGGTTAAATCGCGCAGTCATTGATATACCCTTCGCTATTTATACACAAACTTGCCTGTGCACCATTGCGTGAAGTCACCGTCACCTGACAGTTTGATGCGGTGCAGATACGCTTCAATTGCTGATTTTCAATGACTGAAGGGCGACCGAGCATATCGAAATAAATGGCCGCTGGTGCCAGAGGGGTTGTGCCATCAAAAAAGGCGAACTTCACCATGTCATTTTCAAAAGTCAGCTTGCGAGTAGAATCGCTATTACTAGCACAGTGTTCTGAACCAAACTCTGTGGTGCTTATCTGGAGGGCAAGACAGCTATTTGGGTTGGCTGGGGTTACCGGGCTATTCATTCCCACCAACTGAATTTGACGGGCGATAGAAATGGCTTGGTCACGGGCTAATACCGCATCAAACCCACTACGGCCAAACAGGCGCGAAGCAGCAGTCACGCTGATAATGCCAACCAGCACGATAACAATGATGAGTTCAAGAAGTGTAAAGCCAGTGCTTTTTGCGTAGCTTTTTCCGTAATGTCGGGGCATTAATCACCCGGGAGGTTGTTGTTGATAGCTATTTATTCAGGGCAATAATCGAAATTATCCCCCTGAAGAAATAGCGCTCCAAGGAGCGCTATAAAAGAATTAACAACCGGTGTTAATTACTTTAACTTCTGCTTCTGTACTACCTGAAACAGCTTCTGTATATTCAACATAACATTCCGTTGCTTGAATTTGCTCGAATGGAGTATCCCCCGAAGGCAACGAAATTGCAGCTAGGGTATAAGCCGCCTTATATGGAGCAGCATCAGCGTCATAAGCCACACGCCACTCTCCCTTATTATTATCTGATGCTAAATCAAGCTTCAATGAAGCAGTTAAACCATTAGCATCAGCTTGCGGGTAACCGAAGCTAATTTTAATATTGTCGACCACGGCATCAGATACATCTTCATCTCTACCATCTAACTGCTCTTTACCTTCAACAGCAGCCTTACCGTAAACAATACCAGCCGCGCCGTTGATCGCACCTTTCAAGCCTTCCATAGTTGACGCACGAGCATCACCTTGTAAGTTCAAAAAACGAGGCGCCGCTGTTACTGCTAGAATGCCCAAAATTACGATCACAACGACCATTTCAATCAGCGTAAAACCGCCTTGACGTTTCATATACTACTCCTAATGTTTTTATTGAAGACTTACAGATACCTGGCCCAAAGCAGGTTTATATGAGAAAAAGTGCCCAGACGTAGGGTTAATCGTATTACCACTTGAGTCTGAAGAAGCTAGCTGATAGTAACGACACTCAGTATCAACACCTGCACCATCTGTTTTTTCAACAAAGTACTGATAGTCGCCATTAGCTAAGTCAGCTTCTTTTGACGTTACTTGTAGAGGGTTTTGCAGTAGCTCAGTCATTAGCCATTCACAATCATTCACTCGTATTGAAGCCACGTTACGGCGAGCCTCAGAAAGGGGGTATCCCTCACGAGTCAGGAAGTTATTACTATTCGTGATTGTCGATAGATAAAACTCAGTGCCGTCATAATTCACAGCATTTAAGTTATTATTTTGTGGTCGACCATATGCTTCCCACTGCGCACGAGCAGAAAGAACCGCAGTAGCAAAGCTCCCTGCAACACCTTCAATTTGTGCTTTTTTCGCTTCATCCGTGACGTTCAGGAACCGTGGCAAAGCTGCTACCGCAAGCAGGCCAACCACGATAATGACAATCACCAACTCCACCAACGAAAAACCGGCTTGTTTTTTCATCTTTACTCACCCTTTTTTTGTTTTTTTGTCAAATCGACGTCACCACCACTCGGGAAGCGTCAAAAAACTGTTGGTGTGTATTGTCTCATTTTCATAAAATAATGCTAGCCATTTTCCGTCAGTAATTTGGAAATAACACGAATTATAACGCTCTGATATCACATTTCTTTTATCAACAAGACTTATGTAATTAACCGGAGTCTGTCGTGAAGACAATAATTCCCACATTTCTGCGCAATCAACATGCTCATTTTGTATGATTATCGGCCAACCATAACGGGTAAATGAATATTCGATGCCATGTATTTCAGAATGGCTAGGTTTATTTTCTAGCTCCCACTGTTGGCGTATTGTCGATGCACTTCGGCTCATGGCTTGTGCCAATAATTTGACCCTTGTACGTTCGGCCTCTTCATTGACCTTATGCCATTGCACAAGCAACACCCAGATCATCAAGAAAATGACGCCGCCCCAGAGAAACCACCGCACATGACTGGAAAACTTGAGGTTAGCCACCGCGCGCAACATCGAGCAGGCTCCACATTGGCAGGAAGATCCCCAGCGCCAGTACCAGCACCATAATCGCAACAATAAACAGTAAGATAGGCTCGATACGCGCAGTCAGTGTCTTGAGATCGTAATCGACCTCACGATCGTAGAAATCCGACACTTCAAGCAATAGATCATCAACCTGACCGGTCTCTTCACCAACCGCGATCATCTGCAGTACCAAAGGGGTAAACACCCCAGACTGGCGAGCCATTGAGGATATGCTGCTACCGCTCTCAATACCGTTTTTCATCTCTATCAAGCGGTTTTCCAGGTAATTGTTGCCGAGCGATTCTGCCGACATCTGGATTGCCTGATTAAGCGGCACACCAGCACGTATCATTAGTGAGAAAGTTCGGGAAAAACGCGACAGTTGGGCTCGATTGATGATATCGCCCACAATAGGCACTTTTAACCGCAGTTTATCCCACTTCTCGCCACCGGCAGGGGTTTGACGCCACGCCTTAAGGGCAATCCAACTCACCACCACCGCACCGAGCATCAAAGGCCAGTAATGAACAAAGACGTTCGAGGTCGCAATCAATATTCGAGTCGGCAGCGGCAGTTCTACCCCGAAGCGGCTGAACATAGAGGCAAACTGCGGGATCACTTTGATGTTCAAAACTGACATCGCCAAGGTGATGGCGATAAACACGAAAGTCGGGTAGCGCATCGCTGATTTGATCCGGCGGCGGGTTTCCATTTCCTGCTCGAAATACTGTGCTAACTGCAGCAAGGTCTCATCCAGCCGACCGGTATTTTCGCCGACGCTGATCATCGACACGAACAGCTCAGAAAACACCCTTGGGTGGGATTTCATTGACGCTGACAACGACTTACCGTTAGTCAACTCCACGACCACAGCATCCAAGGTTTCGCGCATCAAAGGATGACTGGCACTCTGGCCTAAGCCACGTATCGCACGGAGTAATGGCACGCCGGCTTTAGTTAAGCTGTATAACTGGCGACAGAAGATCACCAGCACCTCAAGCGGGATCCGACTTTTGAACAGGCGATCTAAATCGATCCCTGCCGATTTGGCTTTGCCTTCGCGAATTTCCAGCGGAATAATGCCTTGGCGCATCAGGATGTCTGCTGCGGCATCTTGCGACGCGGCGTCGAGTTGTCCCCGCTTGATGTCACCTTGGGCACTGCGGCCGCGGTAATTAAAAACTGCCATGTTTCTTTCCTGCTAGCCGTTACAACATAAAGCTATTGTGTTCGTCGCCCTCACCGAGCAACAGCACTTCATCCAAGCTGGTGACACCTTGCTGCGCCAGCTCCATGGCTGATTCGATGAGCGGCTTATAGCCCGTTGACTGGCGGGCGATCTGGCTAAACAGCACAGCATCTCCGCCGCGTAGTGCATCCATCATATCCGGGCGCATTTCCAAGAGTTCGAACACACCAATACGGCCACGGTAACCGGTAAAGTTACAGGTCTGGCAGCCACGTCCTTTGCGGAAGGTAGCGTCCCCCAAATGCGGGAACCTTGCCATTAGCCACTGCTGTTTGGCAGGCTCAAGCTCATGTTCAGTCGCGCAATCTTTACAGACTCGCCTTACCAGGCGCTGGGCCAGAACCGCTCGCACTGCACTGGCAACCAGATAACCCGGCGCTTCCATATCTATCATGCGCAAGGCACTGTCGATAGCATCGTTGGTGTGCAAGGTTGAAAGCACCAAGTGGCCAGTTAGGGCTGAACGCAGGCCAATTTCCACGGTTTCCTGATCTCGCATCTCACCAACGAGGATGATATCGGGATCCTGACGTAGGAAGGTACGCAGAATCGACGAGAAGCTCAGACCAACTTTTCTATTAACTTGAACCTGATTGACACGCGGCAAGCGGTATTCCACGGGATCTTCGGCGGTGATCAGCTTTTTGCCCGGCTGGTTGAGCTCGCTCAGTGCGCCATACAAGGTGGTAGTTTTACCCGAGCCGGTCGGGCCGGTGACCAAAATCATCCCGTGCGGCCGGCGTAACTGACGACGCAAGCGCTGCAAGATGTCATCGGGCATGCCGATCTGCTCAAGACTGAGGATCCCTGCCGACTGATTGAGCAAACGCATCACAACCGATTCGCCGTGCTGAACCGGCATGGTCGAAAGACGCACGTCGACCGACTGACCGCGCACCGACAGGTTAAAGCGGCCATCTTGCGGCAAGCGTTTTTCGGAAATATCTAAGCTAGCCATCAGTTTGAGGCGCAGCACCAAGGCCGATGCAACGCCGGATTCTTTAAGCAAGGTTTCGTGCAGTACGCCATCGATACGCTGGCGGATCCGCAGTACATCACTATCGGGTTCGATATGGATATCCGAAGCACCGACCTGAATCGCATCTTCAAACAGCGAGTTGATCAGCTTTACAACAGTGACTTCATCATTGTCGTTATCGTCCAGGCCAAAGGAGTAGTCCGAGTGATGCTGGTGCTCGGCCTGTAACTGCTCGGCAAAAGAAACAATCTCTTGAGTACGACGGTAGTAGCGATCAAAGGCCGTTATTAGCTGACGCTCAGAGGCAATCACCAACTCGATACGATACTGTCCCAGCTGATCGTATACCGCTTCTTGCGCGGCCAGATCCGCCGGATCACTCATGGCAACCCGTACCATTCCATCCTGCTCGCTGAGCACAAGTGCTCGCAATCGGCGGGCATGGACTTCGGCCAGCAAGGCGACCGCATTGGTATCAACCGTCAAACGGTTAAGGTCGACCAGCGGAATATCAAGCTGGCGAGAAAGGAACTGCAGCATCTGCTGCTCGCTCAGAAAGCCCAAACTGATCAGGGTATCACCCAGCTTGCGGCCGGTAGACTGCTGGTTGTCCAACGCCTGATCGAGCATGTCAGGAGAGACAATGCCTTCTTCTATCAGCAGATCGCCAAGGCGTTTACGTAATCGAAGTGCCATTGTTACCCCTTCATACTGGCCAGTACGGCCAGGCGTTGACGAATAAACTTCTGTGTTTCACCGGAGATCTGCCCCATACGCAATGCTTGTTGGTAAGCTTCTTCGGCTTGATCCCGATCTTGCCCACGCTCAAGCGCGACCCCGAGACCCAGCCACCAGCGACCATCATAAGGTTCGGCTTTAACCAGGCTCTGATAACTGCTCAGAGCCAAGTCATTCTGATTAAGCTGCTGGGCCAGTGCCCCTCGCATCGCCAAATAGCCGCTATGGGTGTGGCTTGGTAACTGATTCAGTACATTCAGTGCCGCCTGCTGCTGCGACTCATTGACCAACAGCTTAGCCATGGTCAAACGCAAGTCCGCTTGGTTTGCGTCCAAGGACAACCCTTTTTGCAGTGTCGCTATCGCACGGCGGGTGTCTCCCCGACCGTAATGCAGCGCCGCCAACTTCTGGCGTGCCGTTATCCACTCCGGCTGGTATTTGACGGCCGATTCCAAGTAACCAATCGCCTTACGACTGTCACCTTGCTTGAGGGCTTTTTCCGCTTTGTTGTATTCAATCTGGGCCAATTGACCGGCATCGAGCTCGACCGTTTCGATCATCAGGCTCTCATCGCCGTCCAGCATTTCGACAACCTTGTTATCAGGAGTTTCTTCAACAGGCGGTGTCACCACCGGTGTAACCGGTTTTTCAACGCTCGGCTTGGCAACAACAGGTTTGGGGGCGGTATACGACTTCTTCGCCTGTTGGTTTGGTGCTGCTGGATTTTTCACTGTCTTGGCAGCCGGTTTTTCCACTACTTTCACTGGGGCTTTGTTAACAGGAGCGCTAACGTTTTTATCAACGACTTCTTCTGGTGTTGGTTTGGTATCAACGACCTTAACAATGGGTTGTGTCTCAATCGATGCCGGCGCAGCTTCCACCGGCGCAACCGGATTGACCGCCATCACCACTCCACCAACGGCATTGTCACTAGACCACAACTGCCAGCCACCAATACCTATCACTACACCCAGGCTCAATACGCCAAATGCAGCCCAAGGTTTCAGGTTCGTTTGCTTTATGGGCTTAATCATTGCTGGCTTTATCTCAATGCGTCTTTCACCTGAATCAGAGCCTTGTTGCTGATCCTGTTGGCGGCTTAACGCACTCAGTTTTTTATTCAATTCACTCATCGGTTATTGCCATCCCCACAGTACCGGGTATGTCCATTTGGGCTTACGCGCATCCAAGGTATCGCGGATCGCCACGAGTACCTCACTACGCTCAACCATCAATTTGTTTTCGCTGTATGCGGCGATCAACGCCTTGTGACACAGCTGATTAATTAGTCGCGGAATGCCGCCACTAGCTTGCCAAATCGCCTTGCCCTGCGGTAAGGCAAACAGCTCGTGTTCGACACCGGCGGTTTGTAGGCGGTGCTCGATATAAGCCACCGTTTCAGACAAATTCAAAGGTCTTAATTCACTTCGGAACGTGATCCGCTGGCGGAACTGGCGCAGTTCGTGTCTGGCAAGTTGGTTATCGAGCTCAGGCTGACCCAACAGTACAATGTGCAGCAACTTTTCTTGTTCGGTTTCCAAGTTTCCCAACAAGCGAATCGCTTCCAGGGCACCATCCGACAAAGCTTGGGCTTCATCGATCAATACCACAACGGTTTTACCCGTTGCTTTGCGTGCTAACAGCGCTTGTTGCAACCTGTCGGCCAATAGACTGTTATCACCTTCACTTTCCAATCCCAACTCACGAGACAGCGCGATACGCAACGCTGAACCACTCTCTGCCGGTGTCGGCAAGTAAGCCAGTTCAAAGTGTTCAGGTAGCTGGTTGATCAGCATCCGACACACCAAGGTTTTACCCGTTCCCACTTCTCCGGCAATCTGGATGATCCCCTCGCCCATCCCCAGCGCCGCCAAGGTGGTGTCGATAGCCTCCAAGTGCGGAGGCAAGGCATGGAAAAAGTGTGTATTGGGTGTCAGACCAAAAGGCGCTGACACCATGCCGAAATGCTCGAGGTACATGGTTTAGCCCTCTTCAGGGAACCATTCATTGATCAAGGCGCGCGAGCGCTCTACTTCCTGCTGCCAGGTCTGCTCACCGACAACGGTTGGTTTGAGCAAGATCACCAGTTCGGTTTTGGTCTGAAGCTTGTACACATTACGGAACAGGTGACCCAACATTGGGATATCTCCGAGCAATGGCACTTTAGACACTTGATCGGTAGTCGCTGATTTCATCAGACCACCAATCACTACCACATCTCCAGAGCGGGCGTGGATCACCGAATCTGACTCACGAATAGAGCTCTTGGCCAACGGTAACTGATAGGTACCAAAGGTATCACCCAGAGCAATGTCGCGAACCTCGGTTTCGACATCGATGACTGCTGGGTGAACATGCAGTAAGACACTGCCTTCATCTCCAATTTGTGGGGTGACATCCAATGATATTCCGGAGAAGAACGGGGTTAATTCGATATCCGGCGATGCCGTACCACCATCACTGTTGACCTCACCACCAGACACATCCGTCACGAAATACTGGTCGCTACCCACTTTAATTACCGCTTTCTGATTATTGGCGGCTGTTACCCTCGGGCTAGACAGCACGTTCAAATCGCCTTGGGTGTCAAGGAAGCTCAGTACCGCATCGAAGTTACCGTCTGAGATGGTCACGTTGGTCTGGCCGCCAAGCAATGCGGCAATAGGGTCAGCCCCCGGCAATGTTGGGATATTGCCATCGGTAATGTTACCGCGGCCGAAGATAATTTCTGTACCGCCAATGGTCTTGGTGATATTGCTCCAGTTGATCCCCTGCTGGTAGCCATCACTCAAGGTGACTTCCATAATTTTGGCTTCCAGCACCACTTGTCTCTTGAGGCGTTTTTGCGAGACGCCGAGAAATTCTTTCACTTCTCGCAACTCATTCGGGTAAGCACGAACCGAAATCAAGCTGGCCTGTGGTGAGACAACAACACTACGCCCCTGCCCACTGCCAATCATTGCCTGGATGGCTTTTTCCAACTGGCCCCAGAAATCACTCTCCGACGTGGTCTGAATGGTGGTTCCACCCGTCGTGGTGCTCGAGCTATTGTTACTGCCACTGTTGTTGCTATTGCTGTTGTTGCTGCCAGAGTTACTGCTTGAACTGCCCGAACTACCGGAGTCACTGTTGGTAATTGAACCTGTGGTCAGCGTCGTTAGGGAAATGCCGCGGCGCTTCAACTGAAGGTAGTCTACGGGGATCACTTCGGTACGAAGAGTTGCCGGGAA
This sequence comes from Photobacterium sp. DNB22_13_2, assembly GCF_052873915.1. NCBI lineage: Bacteria > Pseudomonadati > Pseudomonadota > Gammaproteobacteria > Vibrionales > Vibrionaceae > Photobacterium > Photobacterium sp. DNB22_13_2. Next base: position 21,682 of record NZ_JBNNXU010000013.1, on the reverse strand, counting down.
GACTTGGATAATATTGCCCTTGCGAGTGGTGTTGTAGCCGTAGATGTCAGAAACCACGGACAACACTTCATCAAGCGTGACATCACGTAGGGTCAAGGAGATACGGCCCTGAACCTCAGGGTGGATAACCATATTGAATGGCGTGCCTTTGACCAGGCTACCAAAAAAGGCTTTGGCATCGACATTGCGAGCATTGACCCGAAAGCGCTTTTCAAGCACCGACTGGCTGGCATAATCCATCCCATCGAGACCCGGCATCAAGTCATTGCTGACCGCCGTCGGCAGATCCATCAACGGCCGACTATTGGCTTCGTTGGCGGCCTGATTCAGGGCACCTTTAACTTCCACCGGATCACGGTGTCCCATATTGGTCGAGCATCCTGCCAGGGAAGCCATGACAACGGCTATTATTAATCCACGCATGTTTACCACTTCTTGTTTACTCTGACTTTATGTTATCGGCGAACATTTCCAGCCGCCATTGTCGACCACCTCGCTGCAAGATGACGAAATCATCCGTCACCTGACTGAGGGTATAACCGCTGATCCGTCCGCCGGTCCCGACAGACACGCTGTTAAGAATCGCCCGGCATGCCAGGCCATCCTGATCGCAAAATATCCCCTGCAGCTGAGGCAGGCGCGCCCGTGACGGGCTTGTTTTGACCGCTGGCGCCTGCCAGCCCAATGGCGCAGTAGGATCCTGCGCAGCCTGTGCCAGTGGCATCATCAACCATGCTACTGCCACCATAATTAATCTAACCACCAATAAAGTCCTCGCTAACGCCGAGTGTGTAAACTTCCAGCTTGATATCGGCCCAAGGGTAGTTATCTACTTTGTAATCCAGGCTGCGCCAATAGTACTGAACTGGCAGCGCCTCCAGTTGCTCGAGGTAACTAATCAAATCGAAATAGCGGCCACGCAATGTCAGCCTGACCGGATGGATGTAGTAGCCTTGATCTTCCCCGCCAACCAGCTGGACTGGCGGCAATGATTCAAGCGAGAGTAGCTTGAGCTTGCGCGAATGCTGGAGCACTTTTTCCATCAGTGCCGACATCTGCACCGGGGTAACCAAGCTCGATACGCGGCCATCCAGCTGCGCATCCATCTCGGTATTCTGACGCTCAAGGTTACTGATCTGCTCATCAATGTCAGCATCTGGATCACCCTTGAGCTTGCGCTCCATCACCAAGAGCTGATTCGTATTTGTCATCAAGGCGTTTTTCACAGACTGAAGCTGCCCTTTAGCGGCATCAACGGCTTTGACCTGAGGTTCAATAATGACGATAAAGCCAACAAACAACAGAGCTATCCAACCCGACAAGGCGATCAGCCATTTTTCGCGTTGGGTCAGCAGTTCAAATTTGTCACATAACGTCTGCCACTGGTTCATTGGGCGACTCCTTGCGTAACAGCCTGAGCCGCTGGCTGGCTTCGCTCTGCCAGCAATTTGAAGGTCACAATATTTTGTTTGTTTCGCCCCAAGGACATCAATTTAAAGCGGCGATCAGATAACGATGGGTATTGCTTAAACATCTGTAGCCAAGCAGGAACCGCATCCGGTGTACGCGCCAATCCCTCAAGGTTAAGCTGTGGTCCTTTCACCCGCAGGTGCTGGACCGAAATATCGCCACTGGCTGCGGTCGAGAGCTGCTGCATCATACCGGCATAACCAACTTGCAAGCTGCTGTCATGCAAGGCGATGGCTTCAAGTGCTGCCCGCTTATCGGCAAGGTGCTGTTCCAACCCATTGGCAACATCCACTTTCAGTTGACTTGGCAAATGCTTCGCCAGTGCGGCTTTGGCCCGTTCGACCTCTGCTGTTTTCTGCTGCAGGTGCTGCTGCTCTGAAGCCAACTCCTGCTGCTGTTGGTAACTCTGCCAACTGAACCAGCCAGCCAGTGCAGCCAAAGCAACAGTGATCGCTACCCAACTCATGACAATATTGGGTAAGGTCAGCAGATCAAGTTTCGGCTTGAGGGCATCGCTGTAAAAGTTAATCCCCACATGCTCTGATTCGATGACGGCACAATAAGCAACACGAACAGCATTGCTCGCCAAAGACGGGTGAGAAGGCGTGACAGGCTCAACGTTGACATTGAGGCGTTGGCTCAGGGCTTGGGCCAATTCATTGTCATCATCGTCATCGCAAGATATCAACAGCTGGGTGATCGGAGCATCACGCAGTTGGGCGCTGAGAAAATCAAGCGAGCGCTGCAGCTCCAGAGCCAAGCCATCAAGCAGCAAGCCTTTTTCCAGTGACGGGGCATCATCAGTGGCCAACAACGGCACACTGAAACCACGAAGCTGGCGTTGGAAACAAAGCACCTGATGTTTGAAGGCTGATAATTGCAGGTTGGTTTTACCCCGGCGGTGCAGCACCAACTGGCTACGTTCAAACGCCGTTAACTGACCCCATACCACTTCCTCGGCAGACACTGACATCAACTCGCAACCGACTTCTCGGCAGGCTTTTTCCAGCTGTTCAATCTGTTTTTTCTGGGTCGAGAAGGCTTGTAGACGATCTTTCAGCGGCGCGACAAAACCATCGGCCACCAGCTCCATCGGCGATTCATTGACCAGTTCTTTGACTAAAAACGGCAAGGCTGTCGGGTATTCTTCCCGTGGCAACTCAGGCTTGTCTATCAGCATGCTTTGGTACAAGCCATGGCCAAGGACAAGGCGTACATCAGCCCCTTTGAGCTGGTGTTTATCGATCAGTGACTTAATGGCATTAGGCCAACCAACCAATCCGTTCACCGGCTGCTCATCGGTGATCCACGTTTTATTTTCCTGATACACCAAGGCCACGGTATCGGCGAATAATGCCATTCCCGTAACAGGAGAATGTGTCTTCTTCCTAAATAACTTCTTTACTATCATGTCGGGCTACTTGGTTTTCACAGGCTAATATCAGGAGATATCGAAAGGCATTAACTATTTTGACTACAAGGTGTCAATATTTTGACCATTATAATGATAATTCCCTTAATGAATAGTGATTTTTTGCTCTACTCGGTATTTTTTCCAAACAATTTCCGTGAGTTATTATGTTTGCCAACATCACTTTTCTGCTGAAACTTCAGGCGAAAAGTAGCGACCTTGACCGCCATTTACCCCTAACTGCTTTAATACCTGCCACTCCTGGGCGTTTTCTACCCCTACAGCAATCACCTTGACGTCTGAATCAGCGCAAGCCCCCAACATACTCCTGACAAATAACTGGTTTTCCTGACGCAGGTTTATTTCACGTACCAAGCTACGGTGAAGCTTGACGTAATCAGCCCGAATATCCTTGATATAATGAGTACTGACAATAGTTCGCCCAGCCTGATCGACCACCAGCTTACAGCCGAGTCCCACCAACATCCGGGTCACCGGGCGCATTGCATCAAGGTGTTTGACCAAGCCCCCTTCGGGGATTTCAAACGACAACCGATTAAGTACTGTACGCGGAGTCTGCAACAGCTCATCCCGCAGCCATTTGACAAAGCTCTTCTCCAGTAAGGCTTCAACGCTGAGGTTGACGGAAATTGACTCGGTCACCGGCTCACTCTTGAGCATATGCAATGCCTTAGTCACCACGGATTTATCCATCCGGGCATTGAAACCCACTTGTTCGACAGCGGTAAGAAAACGTGACGCTTTGATCAGCATGCCGTTCTCATCGCGGATACGGGACAGCAGTTCACGGTGAAGCGGGCTGCCATCAACTAACTGTACCGGTTGCTGGTACAGTACCGGGCCGCCACTATTAAATATTGCATCAAGCAAAGTACGCCAACGCACACTGCCACGGGCATCTTCAAACTGTTGATCCTTTTTAAAGGCATACCAACTGTTGGTTCCCTGCAACTGGGCACTGCGCAGGGCCATATCTGCTTCATCCATGATCCGGCCACGGCGCTCACCGCTGGCACAAAAGGTCACACCAATATGGCACCAGTTATCTGGTTCCAGCGGCACTGGCGGTGATAGTCTGTCCAGCGCATTCATCAGCGCATTGCTGAACTGCTTAACCTCTTTCACTGACTGCTGAGACAACAAAATCGCAAACTCAGCATCAAAATAACGTGATAGCACTGTATCCGGGTAACGCTGGATCAGGTTCGACAAGATCCCACCAACATCCTGGACCAACTCATCGGCCTCTGTCTTGCCCTTATCGGCGAGCAGCTCTTCCCAGTCAGTGATCCGGATCAGGATAACCGCCCCGTGGGTTTCCTGATCTTGCAGCATTGATTGCAGCCGACTATCGAACAACACGCGGTTTGCCGCCCCTGTCAGCTGATCAAGGAATGTATGGGTACGGATGAAGGTATCGAATCGGCTTCGTTCCTGGCGGGCATCCTTGAGCTCAGCGATCATTTTATCCAAGGCAAGGCTAGCTGTTGCCGGCCACTCCCTTTCATCGCCCACTTCATTCTCTTCGACCCGCCCGGCCAATATCAGCCGGCCGCGCTGCTCAAGCAGTTCCGAGCCATATAGCTGGCGACGTAGCCAGTCCATACCCCAGACTAACCCCATAATGATGATAGCGATCGCCAGACTTATCGACGACATGGCCCCTATCGAATAGGTAAACTCGGTGTAAGGCGGGATCGACTTCATGGTGACGGTAAAACCGGGGTTATGCTCGAGATCGTAGCGACTTTCATGAAGGATGCTCGGATCAGCTAGAGATTGCAGCCCTTGGAAGGAGTAAACCGCCCCAGCGACGCTGCCTACTTCTAACTCAACCACATTACTGGCCTTGAGCAATTTTGGCAGCCAGCGTGAAATGGCCTGCGAGCCCTGCGGATCAGCCAGTTCCTGGTCGATAACTTCCACAACACCATCAAGGTAATGAGTGAGATAGTCCTGTCCTAACTTGCGAAAACTCACCGCTCCGCCAATAAAAATGACGAAAATTGCACAAATCACAATTAACGTAACAAAGGCAACCAAACGGTTGGTTAAGCGCATCCCTGAAGCTTTTCTCATAAGCAGCCAAAAAAATTCAATGAGTCAAACAGATACCTCGTCAGTTCACATTCCTGAATGACGAAGCAACAGTGGTATATCGCAAGCAAAATACCATTCTATTGATCATACTGTCAGTGCTAAAGTCGACAAATTAACAATTTTGTAAAAACAGGCAGGCATAGAAACAATCTGAACCGAGCATAAACTCATGGTAATGTAGGGAAAATGGCAATTTCGACTCCTCCACCAGCGCTATAGGGTTATTTACGACATGGATTGGATCACCTGCACAAAAAGCTTTGTCACCGTGGTCGACCAGGGCTCCCTCGCTCAGGCCGCTACCAAGCTCAATACTTCCAGTTCAGCCCTGTCCAAGCGGTTAGCTTGGCTGGAAAAGCAGTTGGGTGTGCAGTTACTCAAACGCACTACCCGCAGTCTCACCATGACCGACGCTGGCCGCCTTTTCTACCAACGCAGTGCACGCTTGCTCGATGACTGGCACCAGATGCTGGCAGAGACCACCTCTACCTACGGTGAGGTCAGCGGCGTATTGCGAATTGGTGCGCCGCTAGCCGTCGGCAGCCGTTTGCTGGTGAACTACCTAGCCGAATTTATTGAGGTTTACCCCAACATCCAAGTTGAACTCCATACCAACACCTCGGGTCAGCTGCCAGATCTCAACCTGGATGTGTTTATCAGCAGGGAGTTAACCGACTTCAACTCGTCGAGTTACATTGCGACAAAGCTGTTCAACTATAGCAATGGCTTCTACGCTTCTCCTTCGTATCTGGAAGGCAAGCCACTGATTGAGAGCCCTGAACAATTGGCACAGCACAACTGCCTGATGTACGGCACCCACGGCCATGAACAGGAGCACGTGTTTGAAAACGACATTCGACTGAGGCTCAAGGGGAATTTTACTACCCAGAACCCGGAGGCCCTGGTCGCGGCGGCTGTTGCGGGTATGGGGATCATTCTATCAGGTGAGAACACGGTCAAAAGAGAACTGCTCAAGGGCCTTTTGGTACCGGTATTGCCTGAGCTGAAACAACCCGTCAATTCAGCCTATGCCTATTACCCCAAACTTGACTACAACCATGTCAAAACCAAGTTGTTCATTGATTTTATCAAAGCCAAGTCCAGTCCGGCTCAGCACTAGCCTCAACCCTCAGTCAATATGATGTAGATAATAAAAAGCCCCGCATTAGCGAGGCTTAATATTTTGGGTCAACGACCTATCAACACAGCAAGTGTTTAGAACGGGATATCGTCATCGAAATCCATTGGCGGCTCATTGTACTGAGGCTGTGGTGCAGCCTGCTGTTGAGGTGCCTGTTGCTGTTGTTGCTGCTGAGGGGCAAAGTTCTGCTGAGGGGCAGCTGCTGGCTGTTGAGGTTGACCCCAACCACCTTGTTGCTGCTGTTGGCCACCCATTGGAGCGCCCATACCCTGACCACCGCCCTGACGGCCGCCAAGCATCTGCATAACACCGTTGAAGCCTTGAACCACAACTTCTGTTGTGTAGCGGTCCTGACCACTTTGGTCTTGCCACTTACGCGTCTGCAGTTGGCCTTCGATGTATACCTGAGAGCCCTTACGAAGGTACTCGCCAGCCACTTCAGCAAGCTTGCCGAATAGCGCCACACGGTGCCATTCTGTTTTCTCACGCTGCTCGCCAGTGTTCTTGTCACGCCAGCTTTCAGAAGTGGCAATGGTAATATTTGCTACTGCACCACCACTAGGCATGTAACGGATTTCCGGATCATTACCCAAGTTACCGACGAGGATAACCTTGTTTACGCCACGACTGGCCATAGTTCACTCCGATCTCATAATCAGTGCTGGGAAAAGACCAGCAACCGTTATTGAAAGTTTATACTTAATCGCGCAGTCTATCATGCTTCCCCCCTGATCGAACAGGGGGGAAACAGAGTAAAATGTAGTGAACGCCAGCACGAATAAGCGACACATTATGGTGTTATTATAACCAGCCAACTGTGTTTTTATACAGCTTTTTCTTTCAAGGCCCTGAGCCCTGTGCAATAATGCCGCAGTCATAAATTAGTCAATAAAGCTCATCGATATGGATAACATTGAAGTCAGGGGTGCCCGTACCCATAACCTCAAGAACATTTCCCTCACGCTGCCTCGGGATCAGCTGATTGTTATCACCGGCCTGTCGGGTTCAGGAAAGTCATCGCTGGCTTTCGATACCCTGTACGCCGAAGGGCAACGCCGTTATGTCGAATCCCTCTCGGCCTATGCCCGCCAGTTTCTGTCATTGATGGAAAAACCGGATGTCGACCATATCGAGGGGCTATCCCCTGCGATCTCCATCGAGCAGAAATCTACCTCGCACAACCCACGCTCAACTGTGGGCACCATTACCGAGGTCTATGATTACCTTCGTCTATTCTACGCCCGAGTTGGTGAACCACGTTGCCCAACCCATCATGTTGAACTGGCCGCGCAAACAGTAAGCCAGATGGTCGACAAAGTACTCGAGCTCCCGGAAGGCAGCAAGATGATGCTGTTGGCTCCTATTGTTAAAGAGCGCAAGGGTGAGCACGTTAAAACCCTGGCTAACTTGGCGGCTCAAGGATACATCCGTGCCCGTATCGATGGTGAAGTGTGTGATCTGTCCGATCCACCGACGCTTGAACTTCATAAAAAGCACACAATCGAAGTCGTCGTCGACCGCTTCAAGGTTCGTGACGATCTACAGCAGCGTTTAGCCGAATCATTTGAGACCGCACTGGAATTGTCAGGCGGTACCGTGGTTGTCAGCCCAATGACCAACGGCGAGCATGAAGAGATCATTTTCTCCGCCAACTTTGCCTGTCCCCATTGCGGCTACAGCATGCAAGAGCTTGAGCCCCGCCTGTTCTCGTTCAATAACCCAGCGGGAGCCTGTGGCACCTGTGACGGCTTGGGTTTCCAGCAGTTCTTCGATCCCGCTCGCGTGGTACAAAATGGCGAACTAAGCCTTTCCGGTGGCGCCATTCGCGGCTGGGACAAACGCAACTTCTATTACTTCCAAATGCTCAAGTCACTGGCCGAGCATTATGAATTTGATGTCGAAGCCCCTTATGACAGCCTGCCGAAGAAAGTCCAAAATGTGATTCTAAATGGGTCGGGCAAAACCGAAATCGAATTCAAATACATCAATGACCGCGGTGATATCACGGTAAGACGCCACCCGTTCGAGGGGATCCTCAACAACATGGAGCGCCGCTACCGCGAAACCGAGTCAAACTCGGTCCGTGAGGATCTGATCAAGTTCGTCGCTACCAAGCCATGCAGCAGCTGCAACGGCTCACGCCTGCGCCTCGAGGCCCGTAATGTCTTTATTGCCGATACCACGTTGCCAACCATCAGCGAAATGAGTATCAGTGAGGCAATCGACTTCTTCGACCAATTGGCTCTGACAGGGCAGAAGGCCAAAATTGCCGAGAAGATCCTTAAAGAAATCAATGACAGGCTGAGTTTCTTGGTCAATGTCGGACTTAACTACCTTAACCTGTCGCGCAGCGCCGAAACCTTGTCGGGCGGCGAAGCACAGCGTATTCGCTTGGCCAGCCAAATCGGCGCCGGTTTGGTCGGCGTCATGTACGTGTTGGACGAGCCCTCTATCGGACTCCACCAGCGGGACAACGAACGCTTGCTCAAAACCCTGACCCACCTGCGCGATCTCGGCAATACCGTGATTGTGGTCGAACACGACGAAGATGCTATCCGTACCGCTGATCATGTGATCGATATTGGCCCGGGTGCCGGTGTCCATGGGGGGAATATTATTGCCGAAGGCAAGCTGGCTGATATCGTCAATAACGATAACTCGCTAACTGGCCAATACCTCAGCGGCAAAAAATGTATTGCGGTACCAGAGCAGCGCGTGGTGATGGATCCGGAGCGAACCGTCAAACTTCTCGGTGCCACGGGCAACAACCTGAAGAATGTCGACGTCGAGATCCCTGTCGGCCTGCTGACTTGTATTACCGGGGTATCGGGCTCAGGAAAATCAACCCTGATCAACGATACCTTCTTCCAGATCGCCCACCACCAGCTCAACGGTGCGACGTCTGGCCAAGCTGCACCATATAGAGAAATCCAAGATCTCGAGCACTTTGACAAGGTGATCGATATCGACCAGAGCCCAATTGGCCGTACCCCGCGCTCAAATCCAGCGACCTATACCGGGATCTTCACCCCGATCCGCGAACTGTTTGCCGGCACCCAGGAGTCACGCTCGCGTGGCTATAAACCAGGCCGCTTCAGCTTCAACGTCAAAGGGGGTCGTTGCGAAGCCTGTCAGGGGGATGGCGTGATTAAAGTCGAAATGCACTTCCTGCCTGATGTCTACGTGCCGTGTGATGCCTGCAAGGGCAAACGCTACAACCGTGAAACACTGGAAGTTCGCTACAAAGGCAAGACCATCGACGAGGTACTGGAGCTTACCGTAGAAGATGCCCGTGAATTTTTTGATGCGGTGCCGGCTATTGCCAGAAAGCTACAGACCCTGATTGATGTCGGCCTATCATATATTCGCCTGGGCCAAGCTGCGACCACGCTGTCCGGCGGTGAAGCCCAGCGGGTCAAGCTGGCACGAGAGCTGTCCAAGCGCGATACCGGCAAAACCCTATATATTTTGGACGAGCCAACAACCGGCCTGCATTTCCACGATATCCAGCAGTTACTCAATGTCCTGCACCGCCTACGTGACCACGGTAATACCATTGTGGTGATCGAGCACAACCTCGATGTAGTCAAGACAGCAGACTGGATCATCGATCTCGGACCGGAAGGTGGTAACGGCGGGGGTGAAATTGTTGCAACCGGCACACCTGAACAAGTGGCACAGATCGCAGGATCGCACACTGCCCGCTTCCTCAAGCCTTTGCTGCCAGAGTGAACGCCAGTACAATAGCACTGGCAACCTAACCAACAACGAAAAACCGGGCTTGCAATCAAGCCCGGTTTTGTTTGATTAAGACAGTGAGACCCAGCGAATCACCATGACAGTGTTATATGTAAAAGGCACCAACCTTGCCGAAAAAGGGATCAGCAAGCCAATGATAAAGCCCTTCTTGGTGTCTCTCGGGATCCTGTTCCTGCTGGCAATGCATTACTTCCAGCACAACCCTGGCGGCTCAGGACTCGAGCTTTCATACAATGCCATGAGCTGGATCCCGTTCAGCTTCGCCATTGCTTTCGGTTTGCTGGAGATTTGCCGCCAGCGGGTATGGCGCTATTCAAAGCTAACCCTTGCCCTCACCCTTTGCTGTGTCTTGCTCACGCTGCCAGTCTTCTACCCCAATTCTGACATCGGACAGAGCTTGCCAAGATTACTTGGCTTATGGGCGGGTTTACTGTTTTTTATCGGCCTGCAGCAGTTCTCTTTCAACCACAAGCAGCGCCAGCGCATGTTGTGGTTTGTGCTTGCCGCAGTCTGGATTCAAGCGATATTCGGCTGGGTGCAATTTATGCTGCTGGAAACAGGCAACCCCATCGGCTACGACACCGTCGCCAACCGGCCTTACGGTATCTTCCAGCAACCCAATGTCATGGCCAGTTTCTTGGCTACAGGTCTCGTTTTATCTGGTTATCTGTTGGCACGTATTCCGATGTACCGAGGGAAATGGAGCTGGCAGCAATGTTTCTTGCTACTGACCCCAGTGATTACCCTCCCCCTACTTATCGTACTGAGCTCCCGCACCGGTTGGCTCGGAGCGGTAGTCGGCATACTACTGCTGATCCCATACCTGCGCCGCTTTGCCGCCAAGGCACAATGGCGGATGTGGTTACTGATGATTGTGCTGGGGCTCAGCCTGTCATGGCACATCAATAGTACATCTGGTTGGTCTCCGCAGGAAAACCGTCTGAGCTTGGTCAGTGCTCGAGCGATGCATATCCCTCAAGCGGCCAATATGTTCTTAAACCAGCCTCTGAGCGGATACGGATACGGTACGTTTGAAGTCAGCTATATTACCCAAGCCGCCAGATGGCACCATGAAAACCCGGAAAATCCGGCCGGTATGGCTGCCCTCACCCACCCGCATAACGAATTGGTCTTCTGGGCAGCCGAAGGCGGTATTATTCCTTTGCTCGCATTACTGGCAGCGGCAGGGGCAGTACTGCTTAAAATAAAGAAAGCACGGGAAGGTACCCAGCTGGCCTTAATCGGCTTATTTTTCCCAATCGTTCTGCACTCCCAGCTGGAGTACCCATTCTATCACTCGCTGGTCCACTGGGTGATTTTCATCATTATGATTTACTGGGTCGACAACCTGACAGCCAAGTACTACAAGAAAAAAATGGCGTATATCCTGTCGATCCGGGCGCTGGTTTTGACGGTACCTCTGATCACTACCGGGTTTATGGCTACCACTCTGTATTCTGGCACCCAACTAACTCAGTACGAAACAACCCACCCGGCCAATATTGACTACCTACTTAGGGTCAATAACCCTTGGGCATGGCAAAATCGATTCGAGTGGGATTTGCATATCACCCAGCTTCAGTTGGGTATCACCAGTAATAATCCCGTTCTGATCAATGAGTTTATCGACTGGGCTGTGCAGAAGGCCAAGCAATGGCCACGTATCGCGCTATACCAGAACCTGATTGCCGCCTACAACCAACTCGGTAAGCAAGAGCAAGCCGCCCAAATTCTGGATGAAGCCCAATACCTATATCCGGGACATGCGTTTTTAACGGAAACGGACTTGCCCGCTAAGGTAGGAGAAAGTGAAACGCCATGATCCCTATCGGGTGACACCAAAACGAAAAAAGAGCTACCAATGGTAGCTCTTTTTGCTAATTAAACCGTAGCAGCTTAGATTCACTTCAACGTGGTTTCCAGTGCCCGTAGGCACAATGCTACGTTTTCACTGCGAGCGGCATAGCCCATTAAGCCAATACGCCACGCTTTGCCAGCAAGCGCACCAAGGCCAGCTCCAATTTCCAAGTTATAGCGTTCCAGCAAGGTCTTCCTTACCTCTGCATCATCAATGCCATCAGGAATGTATACCGCATTGAGTTGTGGCAAGCGATGGGCTTCGTCAACCACAAACTTAACCCCTAATTGCTCTAGGCCTTCACGCAATTCCAGGTGGGCATCTTTATGGCGCTGCCAGGCATTTTCCAAGCCTTCACTTTGCAATAAGACCAAAGCTTCATGCAGTGCATACAGGCTATTAACTGGTGCGGTATGGTGATAGCTTCGTTTACCTTCACCACTCCAGTAACCCAGTACCAAGCTCTGATCCAAAAACCAGCTTTGGACCGGTGCCTGGCGGCTCTGGATTTTAGCGACCGCTTTTTCAGAAAACGTCAGTGGTGACAAGCCCGGAACACAAGACAGGCACTTCTGGCTACCGGAATACACCGCATCGAGTTGCCATTCATCCACCAGCAAGGGCACGCCACCGAGCGATGTCACGGCATCGACAATCGTCAGGCAGTCATGCTCGCGAGCCAACTTGGCAATCGCCTGTGCATCGCTCAGCGCGCCAGTTGAGGTCTCGGCATGAACAAAGGCCACTATTTTGGCATCTGGGTGGCTATCGAGCGTTTGAGCAACCAAGGCAGGGTCTACCGGCTCTCCCCAGTTGTTATCGACCATGACAGCAACCCCACCGCAGCGCTCGACATTCTCACGCATCCGATCACCAAAGACGCCATTGCGGCAGACAATCACCTTGTCACCCGGCTCAACCAAATTGACAAAGCAGGCTTCCATACCGGCACTACCTGGCGCAGAAACCGCTATGGTAAAGGTATTTTGAGTCTGGAAAGCATATTGCAGTAGTTGCTTGAGCTCATCCATCATTCCGATAAATAATGGGTCGAGGTGACCAATGGTTGGACGGCTCAGAGCTTGTAGCACCTGCGGGTAAATATCCGATGGGCCGGGTCCCATAAGGGTACGCTGTGGTGGATAGAAACTACCTATTGTCATTTTTATTTTCCTCCCTGGCGGTAAGCGTGGCATTTAACTCGTTATTGTAAGGTACTGATTGACTATATCAGTATTAGGCTAATTATGCTTATACCAAATCACACCCCCTTGTAGCACACCACTCCCCGTGAATTTTGTGACAATTTTTTGCAATTTTTATGCATATTTTATTTCTATACAATTGACAACCGACTAGGAAATCCGGTTCAATATAGATCGTTTTTTGTTCATCCTGAGAAAAGGTTTTCTCAGGTGAAGACAGAAGAGGAGCGTTACCCAGGTATCTAGATTGCGGGGCCCCACCCCGAAGCAGTCTTGAGAGGGGGAGTAACGCCGAGATACGACATGACAGGGGGCATGGAGTATCGGCTACGAAGGTTGAATCCTTCTGGCTGTCATCTATTCACCATGGTAATGAATAGATGGGGAGCTTCTGGTTGTGTACCGGTTTACATCTTACCTTTTTGCTCTCCTGACTTTTTTGTCGGGACTACCATCCCGAGCCCCCTGTGAATTGCGTTTTGACTTTTTATTACTGGGAGACTCGTTGTGAGCTTTGTCGAAAATAACTTTACTGTTCCTCCACCGATAACCGTAGCGAAATTTGGCGGTACTAGCGTAGCCGATCATGCCGCCATGAGCCGAAGTGCCACGATCATCAAGGATAACCCTGCAGCCAAAGTAGTGTTGATCAGTGCCTGTTCCGGTGTCACCAACCTGTTAGTTGAACTTGCAAATGGAATTGCCGATAACGAGCAGCGCTCCCAACGGCTACAGCAGTTAAAATCGATACACCAAAACATTATCGACAAATTGGCCAACCCTGAAGCCGTTGCTGACCACATAGAACAATTAATCAATACCGTGGCAAGTCTCGCACAGCAGGCCGCCGATACCCCTTCGACCAAATTGACCGATCACTTGGTTGCCCATGGCGAGTTGTTGTCGACCCACCTGTTTAGCCAAATTCTCAACGAAATGGGGGCTCCAGCCCAGCGTTTCGATATTCGCTCTGTGATGCGTACCGACAGCCAATACGGCAAAGCTATTCCGCACATCGAAACTATCCGCGAACTTGCAGATTCGCAGCTGCAGCCACTGCTAGCTGGCGATACCATTATCGTTTCCCAAGGCTTCATCGGCTCAAGCCGCGAAGGCGAAACCACCACATTAGGCCGTGGTGGCAGCGATTACAGTGCTGCTTTGGTTGCCGAGGCTATCAGTGCGGAAACCCTAGAGATATGGACCGATGTACCGGGCATGTACTCTACTGACCCGCGTATCACTGCCAATGCCAAACCGATCAGTGAGATTAGCTTTAGCGAAGCATCTGAAATGGCCAATTTTGGAGCGAAGATCCTCCATCCATCGACCTTGCTACCAGCGGTCCGCCAGCAGATCCCTGTCTTCATCGGTTCATCCAAAGCCCCTGAACAAGGTGGCACCTGGATCCGTCAGCAAGTCAGCGAGCCACCAAAATTCAGAGCTCTGGCATTGCGCTGCAATCAGACCATGGTCACCCTGACCAGCCTAAACATGTTCCATGCTTACGGATTTCTATCTGAAGTTTTCCGTATTTTGGCCGAACACAAAATCTCAGTCGACTTGATCACGACCTCGGAAGTCAGTGTTTCATTAACTCTGGATCAAACCGATACCGGTGGTGGTGCACCAAGCCTGCCAGCCGCTGCGATGGAGCAACTGAGTAAGCTGTGTAGTGTGGAAGTCGAGCAAGATCTTTGCTTAGTCGCATTGATCGGTAACGAGCTAGGCGAAGCACCAGGGGCTGCAACCCAAGTGTTTAGCCGACTGGAGCAATACAGTCCACGCATGATCTGTTTTGGCGCCAGCACCCACAACCTGTGTTTCCTGGTCAAAACCGAAGAGTCGCGCGAAGTAGTCAAGGTATTGCATCACGGCCTGTTCGAATAATCGATATCGGAATAGAAGATAAGAAAAAGGCGCCCAGTGAGCGCCTTTTTTGTCTTTGGTGACCCGCTCAGAACGAGGCGAGGCTATTAACTAGAACTAGTTATTCAAGTTCGGGCCCAGCCATTTTTCGGCCTCGATAAGATCCCAGCCTTTACGATCAGCATAGCTGTCACGTTGATCATTCTGGATCTGGGCGATCGCAAAGTAGCGTGAATCGGGGTGGGAGAAATACCAACCCGATACCGACGCTCCTGGCCACATGGCGTAGCTGGTTGTCAGTGACATATCGATCGTCTCTTCGACCTTCAATAACTCCCACAAGCTACCCTTTTCGGTATGCTCCGGACAGGCCGGATAACCCGGAGCCGGTCGGATTCCCTGGTATTTCTCACGGATCAGATCATCATTGGACAAATCCTCATCCTGCGAATATCCCCAAATATCCTTACGCACCTGCTCATGCAGATATTCGGCAAAAGCTTCAGCCAAGCGATCGGCAACCGCCTGGATCATAATCGCGTTATAGTCATCACCTGCCGCTTTATAAGCATCGGCCAACTCACGCTCACCAATCCCACCCGTTACTGCAAAGGCGCCAATCCAATCCGCTTTACCGCTCTCTTTCGGTGCAATGTAATCAGACAGGCAGTAATTAAAGCCTTTCGGCTTCTCAGTCTGCTGGCGCAGGTTATGCAGTACCTTGGCAACCTTAGTGCGAGATTCGTCGGTATACACTTCGATATCATCGCCCACACTATTGGCCGGGAACATCGCACACATACCGCGGGCTTCCATCAAGCCTTCCTGTTCAACACGATCGAGTAAGTCATTGGCATCTTCAAACAGACGACGAGCTTCCTCACCCACTTCCTCATGATCAAATATGGCCGGGTATTTCCCCATCAACGACCAGGTCATAAAGAACGGTGTCCAATCGATATATTGACGCAGGATAGCGACATCAAAGTTTTCAAAAACCTGGACACCCGGTTTAAGAGGTGCCGGAGGCGTGTAGCTATCCCAATCAATCGCCACGCGATTTGCGCGCGCCACTTCTAGGGAAACAGGCTTGGTCTTGGGCCGCTTGCGGCTATGCTGATCACGCACCCTGACATAGTCAGCATCCAGTTTCTCGACAAAGGCCGGGCGCCGCTCATCAGATAACAGGGAGGTACAGACCCCAACAGCACGAGACGCGTTGTTCACGTAGACCACCGGATGACTGTAATTCTGTTCAATCTTCACCGCCGTATGGGCTTTTGACGTTGTCGCCCCACCGATCAGCAGTGGCAAATCAAACCCTTGTCGCTCCATTTCCTTGGCAACATGCACCATCTCATCCAGCGACGGTGTGATCAGCCCTGATAGGCCAATAATATCGACATTTTCTTCCTTGGCAACCTTGAGGATCTTCTCGCAAGGCACCATCACACCCAGATCGATGATCTCGTAGTTGTTACACTGAAGTACCACGCCAACGATGTTCTTTCCGATATCATGAACATCGCCTTTTACCGTTGCCAACAAAATCTTACCGTTGGAGGTACCCACTTGTTTCTCGGCATTAATATAAGGTTCAAGGTGGGCAACGGCCTGCTTCATTACACGGGCAGATTTCACCACCTGCGGCAGGAACATTTTGCCTTCACCAAACAAGTCACCAACGACGTTCATGCCATCCATCAGCGGCCCTTCAATGACCTCCAATGGCTTAGATGCCTTCACCCTGGCTTCTTCGGTGTCTTCGACAATAAATTCGGTGATCCCTTTTACCAAAGCATGTTCAAGCCGCTTTTCTACCGGCCAGCTACGCCATTCAAGTAGCGAGGCATCTTCTTCTTTACCGACACCTTTATTGGCATATTCGGCGGCAATATCCAACAAGCGCTCTGTCGAATCATCGCGTCGGTTAAGGACGACATCTTCTACAGCCTCACGTAATTTTTCCGGAACATTGTCATAGACCTCAAGTTGGCCTGCGTTGACGATCCCCATATCCATGCCGTGCTTGAAACAGTGATACAAGAAAACCGCATGGATGGCTTCACGTACGTAGTTATTGCCACGGAACGAGAAGGAAACGTTAGATACGCCACCAGAAATCATCGCGTGGGGTAAATCACGTTTGATATCGGCAACCGCTTCAATGAAGTCCACCGCATAGTTATTATGCTCATCGATACCAGTAGCAACGGCAAAGATGTTTGGATCAAAGATGATATCTTCCGGCGGAAAACCAACCTCATCCACCAATACTCGGTAGGCGTTGGTACAAATCTCAATCTTACGCTCACGGGTATCCGCCTGACCGACTTCATCGAACGCCATCACGATAACCGCCGCACCATAGCGACGGATCAATTTAGCCTGCTCAATGAACTTCTCTTTGCCTTCTTTAAGCGAAATGGAGTTAACAATCCCTTTGCCCTGAATGCATTTAAGGCCAGCTTCAATGACTTCCCACTTGGAGGAGTCAACCATGATAGGTACTTTGGATATTTCAGGTTCAGAAGCACAAAGATTCAGAAAGCGCACCATGCACGCTTCTGCATCCAACATCCCTTCATCCATGTTGATATCGATGATCTGGGCGCCGTTTTCGACCTGCTGACGAGCGACATCCAATGCCTCATCATACAACTCTTCTTTGATCAGGCGTTTGAATCTTGCAGACCCCGTAACATTAGTTCGCTCACCAACATTAACAAACAAGGTATCTTTCTCTATGAGCAAGGGTTCAAGGCCTGATAACCGACAGCCAATCGGCAATTCAGGTAATGCGCGAGGACTCACCTTTGCAACAGCTTCTGCCATCTGGCGGATATGTTCAGGTGTGGTACCACAACATCCCCCAACCAAGTTGAGGAAGCCACTTTGGGCCCACTCTTGAATATGCTCAGCCATCTCTTCTGGAGAGAGGTCATACTCACCAAAGGCGTTAGGTAGGCCGGCATTAGGGTGGGCTGACACGGCGCATTCAGAAATGCGAGACAACTCCTCGACATATTGGCGGAGTTCATCAGGGCCGAGCGCACAGTTCAAACCAAACGAGATAGGTTTGACATGACGTAATGAGTTATAGAAGGCTTCCGTAGTCTGACCAGACAGAGTTCGTCCTGACGCATCCGTGATGGTGCCAGAAATCATCACTGGCAGCGTGCAACCATCTTCATCGAAAACGGTATCCACAGCGAATGCACAGGCTTTAGCATTGAGGGTATCGAAAATAGTTTCGATAAGGATGATATCGGCTCCACCTTTGATTAATGCACGAGTTGACTCGGCATAGGCCTCAACAAGCAGATCAAAGGTAACATTTCGAAAACCGGGATCGTTCACATCCGGTGAGATTGAACAAGTACGGTTGGTCGGGCCAAGCACACCAGCAACAAAGCGCGGCTTATCCGGTGTTTTTGCCGTCCACTCATCAGCCACTTGGCGGGCGAGTTTGGCAGCCTCGAGATTGATTTCGGCACTCAGGCTTTCCATCTCATAATCGGCCATCGCGATAGTCGTTGAATTGAAGGTATTCGTTTCAAGGATATCAGCCCCGGCCTCAAGATAGGCAGCATGAATATCTTTGATCAGTTGCGGTTGTGTCAGTACCAGTAAGTCGTTATTGCCCTTGAGATCCATATGCCAATCGGCAAAACGCTCACCACGATAATCTTGCTCTTCCAGCTTATAGTCCTGGATCATGGTGCCCATGCCACCATCGATGATCAGGATCTGCTCTGCCAAGCGCTTATTTAATAAATCCTTGCCCGTCAACACCGCTTTACTTCCTTATCTAATGTTACAGCTAGTTCACATCCTACCATAGCAACAATGGAAATCTAGACGTCTAAAGGGCTTTTCATTGATTAAATTTTAACTCATTGAAAGAAATTAATGATAGCTATCGAGCAGTGATAGATTTATATTTTGACACAATTTTCAGCTTTACTTTAATTCACCATCGAGGTCATGGGATGTCAGTTTACAGCACCCTCTGTTTCCTAGCAGCAGCAGCTATGCTTATCGCTTTTATAAACAGTAAAATAGGAAAAATGCAGACCACTATCGCCATTACCGCCGGGGCATTGATGCTATCGTTAGGCATTATTATTGCCGGGCATAATGGTTGGTTCCATCTTGAAGACATTGCAGCAAGCCAACTTGGCGAGATCAATTTTGAAAATTTCTTACTCAAAGGGATTTTGGGATTTTTGCTCTTTGCTGGCGGCCTGGGGATCAAACTGCCTCACCTTGAAGATCAAAAGTGGGAAATCACCACACTGGCACTGGCCGCGACCTTGTTCTCGACCTTTTTTATCGGCTTTGCCTTATGGGGGATTTGCCAGGCTATCGGCATCCAGCTAGATCTTATCTATTGCCTCATCTTCGGCTCTCTGATCTCTCCTACTGACCCGATTGCTGTACTCGCTATTGTAAAAAAACTCGATGCACCAAAACGCATTTCTACCCAAATTGAGGGCGAATCTTTATTCAATGACGGCTTTGGCCTTGTCATTTTCGTTACTCTATTTACCATCGCTTTTGGTAACGAAGCCCCTACCGTACTTGGCGTCGGCCAATTGTTCCTACAGGAAGCCATTGGCGGTATCGCCTACGGCTTTGCTCTTGGTCTGATCTTCCATTACCTCATCAGTTCGACCAATGACCACTCAATGGAACTGTTGCTGACCCTTGGCATACCAACGGCAGGCTATGTGTTTGCTGATGTCATCCATGTGTCTGGTCCGCTGGCAATGGTGGTATCAGGAATTATGATTGGTAACTGGACCCGCTATATCGGTTTCTCCAAAGAGAGTGAAGATCACCTCGACCACTTCTGGGAGTTGGTCGATGAGTTCCTCAATGGGGTACTGTTCCTATTGATTGGTATGAGTATGCTGCAGTTCAGTTTCCACCAAGAAGACTGGGTACTGATGGTGATTGCCGTTCCATTGGTCCTCTTGAGCCGTTTCCTCAGCGTCAAGCTCTCTTATATCGGTTTCCAGCGATACCGCGACTACAACCCTATGTCGGTTAAAATCCTGACTTGGGGTGGCTTACGAGGCGGCTTGGCCCTTGCTATGGCCATGGCAATCCCCGCCGGGGTGATGGTGATCCCGGATAAGAATATCGATGTCCGGGAAATTATGCTGGTCATGACCTATTCGGTGGTGGTGTTCTCGATTCTGATCCAAGGCTCAACAATCACCTCCTTGATCCACAAGGCCAAGCACTGGGAAGCTGAAAACAACACCTAATGTGTTCTCAGTTGGGATAGTTACTATATAAAGAAGACCTGCAGATGCAGGTCTTTTTCTATCTCACCAAAAAGACTATTCACCCTTGGTGAAGTTCGCTTCAGAAAACTTATCCAAATCATAAGGTGTTTGCTGGTAAACACAATAATTCAGCCAGTTAGAAAACAACAAATGACCATGGCTACGCCAACTACCGATTGGTGGGTTTTCCGGATTGTTATCAGGGTAATAATTAACAGGTACCTGTGGCTCCATACCTTCACCAACATCCCGCGTATACTCATTGTGCAAAGTATCGACATCATATTCAGGATGACCGGTTACAAAGACATTTCGCTTGTCTTTGGTTGCCGCCAGGTATACACCAGCCTGATCTGAGGTGGCTAGAATATCAAGATTGGTATGTTCAGCCAAATACTCTGGTGAGAAGTCTGCATAGCGAGAATGCGGCGCAAGGAAAGAGTCATCAAAACCACGCAAGATCGGATTATGACAATCATGGGTTCGATGCCAATACACCCCGGACAACTTTTCCTTACGTGTACGTTTAGGCAAGTCGTAAAGTAGCTTCAGCCCTGCCTGAGCCGCCCAACACACGAACAAGGTCGAGGTGACATGCTCCTTAGCCCAATTCATGATTGTCTGGATCTCTTCCCAGTAAAGCACATCTTCGAACTGAACCAAGCCCAGTGGCGCTCCCGTAACAATCAGACCATCAAAATTACGATCCTTGACCATCTCAAACTGTCGATAAAAGGTATCGAGATGCTCTGTAGGCGTATTCTTGGTCGGCCGATTATCAATGCGAAGCAGTTCAACATCTACCTGTAGCGGGCTATTGGACAGCAGACGAAGAAACTGAGTTTCTGTTTCGATCTTCTTCGGCATCAAGTTCAGCAGCAGCACCTTCAAGGGACGAATTTCCTGACTTGACGCACGGGCCTCCGACATCACGAAGATATTCTCACCTCGCAAGATATCGGTAGCAGGTAGTTTGTCAGGGATCTTAATCGGCATCGGTGCTTCTCCTTAAACATTTTCTCGTCTTTACCACCTATTAAAAGGATGTTTAGACGTCCAGATTTCTAAATAAAACTATAAGAGATCCGTCGCGGGTGCAAGTAAAAGAAGATTAAAAGAATCTAAGCAAAGAACTACGAGTATGAAGAAAACTCATAAAAACATGGGGGTTGGTGATGGCACTTTTTATACTGCCAGAAATGAAAAAACCCAGCCGTTAGGCTGGGTTTAGAAGAAGTGTTCAGCAATGACCTACTCTCACATGGGGAGACCCCACACTACCATCGGCGCTACAACGTTTCACTACTGAGTTCGGCATGGGATCAGGTGGGACCATTGTGCTATTGTCGCTGAACAAAATCGTGGTGCTAGTACCCAGATTCGAACTGGGGACCTCACCCTTACCAAGGGTGCGCTCTACCAACTGAGCTATACCAGCACTCAATTCTGTATCGAAATCCGCCATTTGCGAATTTCTAAATTGGGAGCCTGGCGATGTCCTACTCTCACATGGGGAGACCCCACACTACCATCGGCGCTATTACGTTTCAC
>NZ_JBNNXU010000012.1:0-169535 GCF_052873915.1 Photobacterium sp. DNB22_13_2 | reverse complement strand
AGCCTGACTCCTAATGAGTCAGAACGATTATATTGGGAAAGCTCTAAAGAGGTGGCCAATTATTCTTGACCACTACATATACATGAGAAGACAGTTTCTGAATATAATATAAGCCGAAAAGCTATTGAGTTTGGGTTACAGAAGCAGAGTACACTTTCTCCAGACTGTAAGCGCTGCCAGTATAAATTTGCATGTAACGGTGGGTGTCCGAAGCATCGCTTTGAGCGAAGCCCAAGCGGACACCCAAATCATAACTACTTTTGCCAAGGCTATAAATATTTCTTCCAGCACAGTGCTAAGTATATGAAAGAGATGCGCAGACTTCTGTCTGTTGGCCGCTTTGCTGATGAAATAATGTGGTCATTGGCGTATCAAGAAACCGGAAACACGATAAATGGGGTTTCTCAAATTCACAAACCACGAATGACAAAGAAGAGAGCACCGATTATTGGCCGTAATCAACCATGCCCTTGTAAGAGTGGGGTAAAATATAAGCATTGCTGTGGAGGAAAAAGGTGAGACGATGGATTTTGATTTAAATTTGCTAAAGGTTTTTTTAGAAGTTTATCAATATCATTCTTATACAAAAGCGTCTGAAACGATAGGTATAACACAACCTGCAGTTAGTGCTTCTATAAAGCGATTAGAGCAGGAAATAGGTGAAACCTTATTTTTTAGGGAAGGGCGAAAGATGAAGCCAACCGCAATGGCTATTCGCTTAGCGGGCAGGTTTCGTCTTGGGTTTGATGAAATACAGAATGCGCTGAATGAACGCTTTACTTATTCGGTTTACGTCAATGAAGCGCTAGCTTTGAATCTACCGGAACTGCCATCAATGATGATAGAGCACACCCCGTTGGATCAAGAGATGCTTCTGGCCCAACTCAAGTCTTTGTCTGTTGACTTAGCCGTTGGCATTATGATGGTAAAAGACCACTCAATCATTACTGAGCCGCTATTCAAAGAGTCAACCGTCATTGTATGTCGTCATGATCATCCGAGAGTCTGTGATCAAATCTCTACGGATCAGTTTTATGAGGAGAGCCATGTGGCTTTGGCAACACAGTGGAAAGGAATGGATGGCTTTGAACATATTCGTTTAGATCGCCCTAAAGGCCGGAATATTCAGTGCAAAACACATTCGATTTCCGCCATGCTTCTAGACGTCGCGACCAGTGATAGAGTTGCCGTTGTCCCTCAGCATCTTGCTATGAGCTGGAAAGAACGCCTTAACTTGCAAGTACTTGAAAACCCAATTGAACATAAGCCATTGGAATACAGCTTAGCTTACCATCGACGTTACCAAAAAACTGAAAACCACATGAAAGTAAGAGAAAATATTAGGTTGCATTTAAGCAATGTACACATACTATAAATACGTTTTATCGTTTATATAATAGTCACGCTCTACCTCCTAAACTCCACCTCAATTAACCTTGTCACTGAAAAGCCACATTAGTGTCAAGGTTATATTTCTTTAAGACAAACCACACTTTTCAGCTTTGCTCCTCTTTCTTATTGTTGTTCTTCCGGTGCATTGCCTTATAAAAGGTGTGTTAGGCGAGGAAAAACAATGAGAGTTTATTCATTGTTTCAAAGGTGTCCTCATGAAAAAGTTTAGCGCGATCATGATGTCTTGTTTTGCTGCGAGTTCCGTTGCGCAAGAGGTATTGCCATTTCCATCTCAACCATCGACATCGGTGGCGAACCATACTCTTGCCGAATCCATTCATAACAAGCGTCCTGTAACCAATCACCTGCCGGAAGATGCGCCCAACATCGTTATTGTCATGATTGATGATGTTGGACCAGGTCAAACGTCGACATATGGTGGTCCTATTAGCACCCCTACGCTTGATGAAATTTCAGGAGAAGGTATCTCCTATAATCGTTTTCATTCTACTGCGATGTGCTCACCAACACGTGCTTCATTGCTTACGGGTCGTAATCATCACCGTGTTGGTGCGGGTGTTATTGCAGAATATGCGAACGATTGGGATGGGTACGCTGGTGTTATTCCTAAGAGCAGCGCAACGTTCCCTGAAGTATTAAAAAACTATGGTTATGCAACTTCCGCTTTTGGTAAATGGCACAACACCCATCCATTAGATTCAACCGCAGCTGGACCTTTTGATAATTGGCCGACAGGTTATGGGTTTGAGTATTTTTACGGGTTTGTTGGAGCGGGTGCTTCACAGTATGAACCAACGATGGTCGAAAATACTACATTCGTTGACCCAGAAAAGATTCACCGTGAAGGTTATCATATGAGTGAAGACCTCGCGGACCAAGCGATCAAATGGATGAGACAGCACAAGTCTTTGCAGCCAGACAAACCTTTTTTGATGTATTGGTCTAGTGGCGCAGCGCACGGACCACATCATGTAACAAAAGAGTGGGCCGATAAATACAAAGGCAAATTTGATGCTGGCTGGGATGAGTATCGCAAAGAGGTGTACGAAAAAGCGAAGAAAATGGGGTGGATTCCAGAGAATGCTCAACTAACGCCTCGGCCAGAAAGTATGCCTGCATGGGATGATATTCCTGATGATGAGAAAGGCTTCCAAGCTCGTTTAATGGAAGTATATGCAGGGTTTATTGAACACACAGATGCTCAGGTCGGCCGTTTAGTTGATGAAATCGATGACCTTGGCTACAAAGATAATACTGTATTCTTCTATATTTGGGGCGACAATGGGGCGTCGTCAGAAGGGCAAAATGGCACACTTGCTGAATTACTTGCCCAAAATGCTATTCCAACCACTACTAAGCAACAGATTGAAGCTATGAATAAAGTCGGTTCAATCGATGATCTGGGTGGTCCAAAATTTGAAAACATGGCGCATGCAGCATGGGCTTGGGCGGGAAGTTCCCCGTATAAATCGACGAAACTCGTTGCCGCTCATTTTGGTGGCACTCGCCAACCATTGGCAGTTCGTTGGCCAGCTAAAATTGAACCCGATGCAACACCACGATCCCAGTTCCACCACGTTAATGATATTGCGCCAACTATTTACGACATCTTAGACATTACAGCGCCAAAAGTGGTGAATGGTCATACACAAGATCAAATCGACGGTACGAGTATGGCTTACTCGTTTAACGATGCTGACGCCAAAGGGAAAAAGAAAACGCAGTATTTTGAAATCTTAGGCAGTCGAGGTATTTATCATGATGGCTGGTTTGCAAGTGCATTTGGTCCTCGCGCCCCATGGGTTCAAGGTATGCCAAAAGGTTTCAAAGAGTGGAGTGCTGATAGCGATCAATGGGAACTTTATCATATCGATGAAGATTGGTCGCAAGCGGTAGACTTAGCGGATAAATATCCTGAGAAGCTTGAAGAAATGAAAGCAATCTTTAAGCAAGAAGCTAAAGACAACAAAGCGTTTCCTATTGGCGGGTCGCTATGGTCTACGGCCGCACATAGCCCACAGGATGCACCTGAAAGTAAATATACGCAGTGGACGTACCCTGATGAAATTACACGTATACCTGAAATTGCAGCGCCAAAAGTCGGGAACCGTTCAACTCTCGTAGAGTTCGATGCGACAGTGACGCCTGAAACTAATGGTGTACTTTATGCGGTAGGCGCGTTTTCTGGGGGGATGACTGTCTATGTGAAAGATGGAAAACTCAACTACGAGTACAATCTATTTTTGATGGAGCATACCCATATTCAGTCTGAGAAAGCCTTACCAGAAGGTGATGTGACGATTGAGATTGAATCCAAAGCGACAAAACCAGCGCCGTTTACACCTTTCGAGATCACCATTAAGGTGAATGGTGAAGAGTATGCAACGGGAGTAGTGCCTAAAACCGCGCCTTCTTTCTTCTCGTTTAATGATGGATTTGATATTGGGTCAGATTTAGGTTCACCAGTTTCTCAGGCTTACTATGAGCAAATGCCTTTTAAGTTTGACGGTAAGATAAAAGAAGTTCGTGTTAAGTACTTAAACTAACGTTTTCAAGCCACCTTTCACGCCTGATAGGTGGCTTTTTTGTCAACAGTATTTAATTTATAACGTCTACACCTTCAGGTAATAACATCTTATAACGGACGATACCAACGGCTTATTGCGCAATACGACTGGCAGTACCAAACTACCCAATCCAATGATGGGGGAGGGTAATGCTTGAGTTCGATTAGGTGATGTACAGTTAGAGCAAGACTGTCAAGGAGCCTCTGATAGATCAATCATTAATGTGCCAGCTACTTCTTTTTTAGGCAGTACTCCTGATCTGGACAATGGTTGTTTGTGCATCTTGATAATCAATTGGCAATTGGATAATTCTTCCTGCTCTTTCAATAAACAGAGATGGAAAACTATTGCCACCAATGGAGCGGGCAAAGGCTATTTCATCTAATAAACGTTGGTGGGTTTGTTCAGAAAGAAACTCATCTTTGAATTGTTCCATATCTAAGCCCATACCTTGTGCTAAGTTAAGCAGAACGTCGTTATCACTGGGGTTTTGGGCATTTAGGTAGTACGCCTTTTGAATTGCATTTAACATTGCTAGCTCAGCGCCTTGAGAGCGGGCTGCGATAATTGCTCTGCAGGCGGGATAAGTTGAGCGGCGAGGTGTATTGTTAACCCAGAAGTCATAATTGAAGTTGGTTCCAAGGTAGTCTTCGATTTTCTTCCAGTAAGCCATAATCTGTTGTTGCATGATATCGGGCATAGGTTCATCACAATCGGGGGCAAGGCCGCCAACGACATATGTGATTTCTACTTGATCAGGTATGGCTTGGGTAATTTGATCCCAGGTAGGTTTGTATCCCCAGCACCAAGAGCACATTGGGTCGTAAACGTAATATAGCTTTGCCTTTGATGAGGTCATGTTCCGTCATTCCTTTGTTGGATGTGTCCAGTGCTCCAATTCCACCACACGATGTATTTTAAGGTGGCGATTTCTTCAGAACGGTATCTTCAGCGAATAGCAAAAAAATGGACAAACCGAAGCTTGTCCATTTTTAATAGGTTAGTCCAAATCTATATTTGGTTACTATACACCTTTTGTCTTCACTCTAGTCTTCAATATAGCTCTCGATGCTTGGGCAAGAACAAACTAGATTACGGTCACCGAACACGTTATCAACGCGGTTTACTGTTGGCCAGTATTTCGCATCTTTAGCTTGTGCTGATGGGAAGCAAGCCAGTTCGCGGTCGTAGTTGCGATTCCACTCAGTGTCCATGATATCGGCTTGAGTGTGCGGTGCGTTAACCAATGGGTTGTCTTTTAGATCCCACTCGCCATCTTGTACACGAGCGATTTCATGACGGATTGCAATCATCGCATCACAGAAGCGGTCTAGCTCGGCAATGTCTTCAGATTCCGTTGGCTCAATCATTAGCGTGCCTGCAACAGGGAACGACATGGTTGGCGCGTGGAAACCGTAGTCCATTAGACGCTTGGCAACATCTTCTTCAGAAATACCAGATGCTTCTTTGATTGGACGAATATCGATAATACATTCGTGTGCAATACGGCCATGAGTACCACGGTATAGAACTGGGTAATGCGGACGAAGACGTTCCATCACGTAGTTAGCATTCAGGATAGCCAGCTTAGTCGATTCTGTCAGTCCTGCTTCACCCATCATCGCGATGTATGCGTATGAGATTGGCAAGATAGACGCTGAACCAAGATCTGCTGCAGATACAGCGTACTGAGGCTGATCTGCTTCTGTGTTTTCAACATGACCCGGTAGGAATGGGGCAAGGTGCGATTTAACACCGATAGGACCCATACCCGGACCGCCACCACCGTGTGGAATACAGAAGGTCTTGTGTAGGTTCAAGTGAGAAACGTCAGAGCCGATGAAACCTGGGCTTGTTAGACCAACCTGGGCGTTCATGTTTGCACCGTCTAGGTACACTTGACCGCCAGCCTCATGAACAAGCTCACACACTTCTTGTACGGCTTCTTCATAAACACCGTGGGTAGACGGGTAGGTGATCATGATACACGACAGGTTATCACGGTGTTTTTCGATCTTCGCTTTCAAATCGTCAACATCGATGTTGCCTTGCTCATCACAGCCAACAACCACAACCTTCATCGATACCATGGCAGCAGATGCTGGGTTAGTACCGTGGGCTGAGCTTGGGATCAAACAAACATTACGGTGTGCGTCGCCATTGGCTTCATGGTAACGCTGGATAGCGATAAGGCCAGCATATTCACCTTGAGCACCAGAGTTAGGCTGTAGCGAGAACGCATCGTAGCCGGTGATTTCACATAGCATCTTCGATAGGTTATCAGCCAGCTCCGCGTACCCTTTTGCTTGGTTAGCTGGTGCAAATGGGTGCAGCTGACCAAATTCAGGCCAAGTGACCGGGATCATCTCTGCTGCTGCGTTTAGTTTCATGGTACAGCTGCCCAACGGGATCATGCCGTGGGTCAGTGAATAATCTTTGTTTTCCAGCTTCTTCATGTAACGCATCATAAGCGTTTCACTGTGATACTGGTTAAATACTGGGTGAGACAGGTACTGGCTGCTACGACGGCAACTTTCTGGGATAGCCGCAAATTCGTCACTGGCGATGTCTGCAGTGAACATGGATGCTTTCAGGTTGTCACCGCTGAAGATTGCCAATAGGTCTTCGATGTCAGCCACTTTTGTGGTTTCGTCGATACTGATACCTAGCTGAGCATCATACTTACGTAGGTTGATGCCTGCATCTAGCGCTTTGATATAAAACTCAGTGGTTTTCTTGCCAGTATTAAGGGTTAGGGTATCGAAGAAGCTGTCGTTTGCTAGCTCAATCCCTGAATTGCGAAGACCAGCAGCAAGGATTGCCGTTAGGTGATGTACACGGCGGCCGATTTTACGTAAACCTTCTGGGCCATGGTATAGCGCATAGAATGCAGCCATGTTGGCAAGTAGTGCCTGAGCGGTACAAATGTTTGACGTCGCTTTTTCGCGGCGGATGTGCTGCTCACGGGTTTGCATCGCCATACGCAGTGCTTGGTTGTCACGGGAGTCTTTAGACACACCAATAACACGTCCTGGCATTGTACGCTTATGTTTGTCTTTCGTTGCCATGAAGCCAGCATGTGGGCCACCAAAGCCCATCGGTACGCCAAAGCGTTGTGCTGAACCAATCACGACATCTGCACCCATTTCACCCGGTGCTTTTAGCAGGGTAAGTGCTAGTAGATCAGAAGCCACAGCCACCAATGTCTTTTTAGCGTGTGCTGCTTCGATAATGTCAGTCAGATCTTGAATATTACCGGTTGTTCCTGGGTATTGAACCAAGGCACCGAATACGTCGTGCTTATCTAGATCTTGAATATCACCGCGGATGATCTCAATACCGATATAACCAGCACGAGTGAGGACAACATCAACGGTTTGTGAGTGCAAGTCGTTAGAAACGAAGAACGCCTTACTCTTGTTCTTGCTAGCGCGCTGACACAAAGTCATCGCTTCAGCTGCTGCGGTTGCTTCATCCAATAGGGAAGCGTTGGCTAGCTCCATACTGGTCAGGTCCATGATCATCTGCTGGTAGTTAAGCAGTGATTCAAGACGACCTTGGGAAATTTCCGGTTGGTAAGGCGTATAAGCGGTGTACCAACCTGGGTTTTCAAGTATGTTGCGTAGAATAACGTTCGGAGTAAAGGTGTTGTAGTAACCCTGACCGATATAGCTGCGGTTGATGATGTTCTTGCTGGCAATAGCTTTCAGAGAGGCCAGCATATCCGCTTCGCTTTGCGGCAGGTCGAGCTGCATAGGCTCTGGTAGGCGAATTGCTGCCGGAACCGTTTCATCGATTAGCTGATCAACGCTTGATACGCCGATAGTTTCCAGCATGATTTTTTGTTGTGCCGAATCCGGGCCATTGTGACGGCCAGCAAATTCCGTATCGTCACTTAATGCATTTAGAAGAGTCATGTCGGTCATGGTTCTTTCCTGAACAGTTACTACCTATTGCATTGAGCATATTGCAATAGTTTAAGGTCATCGAGTAGTTGAGCTATTACATGTCATGAGGGCTTTCAGGTTATTTCACCCGAAAGCCAGGCTCAATTAGTCTTCGTCGATGGTCGCTAGGTATTTTTCACCGTCGATCAGTTTAGAGAGTTCCTCTACATCCTGAACTTTGATTTTAGCAATCCAGCCGCCTTCATATGGCTCTTCGTTGACAAGCTCTGGGCTGTCTTCCAGCTCTTCGTTGATTTCAACGATTTCGCCTGTAACTGGAGCATAGATATCAGATGCGGCTTTGACTGACTCAACAAGAGAGAAAGATTCGCCAGCTTCTGTTGAATCGCCAACTTCTGGTAGGTCAACAAATACAACATCACCTAGAAGGCCCTGAGCGTGGTTAGAGATACCCATAGTGATAGTACCGTCACCATTGTCTCGTACCCACTCATGGCTTTCGGCGAACTTCAGTGTATTTTCCATTTAAAACTCCTTGCGCAATCTTTCCGCAGATTTTATTAGTTGTTTCAGTGGCCGGTCAGTGCCGGCCGCTATGTCAAAAAAACGAGAGTAAAAATATAGCTACTTGTTAACTTATTGGTAAAGAGGGAAGCGACTGCAAAGCTTCTGAACCTGTTGCTTCACTTTTTGCTCTACAGCGCTGTTGTCTTCAGGGTTTGCTGCCAAACCGTCAAGTACATCGCCAATCCATTGACCAATTTGTTTGAATTCGTCAGCACCAAAACCTCGGCTAGTGCCAGCTGGTGTACCAAGGCGAATACCTGATGTCACCATTGGTTTCTCAGGATCAAAAGGTATACCGTTTTTGTTACAGGTGATGCCGGCACGCTCAAGCGCTTCTTCTGCTTGGTTACCTTTCAAGCCTTTCGGGCGAAGGTCTACAAGCATCAGGTGGGTGTCGGTACCGTTAGTCACAATGTCACAACCGCGAGCTTGCAGGACTTCTGCCAAGACTTTCGCGTTGTTGATCACATTCTTGATATATAACTTAAATTCTGGCTCTAGGGCTTCACCCAGAGCAACAGCCTTACCCGCGATAACGTGCATTAGCGGGCCGCCTTGAAGGCCTGGGAATACGGCTGAATTTATCTTCTTATTGATGTCTTCGTGATTGGTCAAGATCATGCCGCCACGAGGGCCACGCAATGTTTTATGTGTCGTCGTTGTAATTACATGTGCATGAGGAATTGGGCTAGGGTGCTCGCCAGCAGCGATAAGGCCAGCAATATGGGCCATATCCACCATGAGGAATGCGCCAACTTCATCGGCAATGGCACGGAACTTAGCAAAATCAATCTTACGAGGAATGGCCGAGCCACCTGCAATGATCATTTTAGGCTGGCTTTCGATAGCAATCTGACGTACTTGCTCGTAATCAATTTCGCAAGTCTCTTTATCTACACCGTATTGAACAGCATCGAACCATTTGCCAGATAGAGCAGGGCGCGCCCCGTGTGTTAGGTGGCCACCAGCATCCAGAGACATCCCCAAGATAGTGTCACCTGGCTGAAGTAGGGCCAGCATCACGGCACCGTTGGCTTGTGCACCAGAGTGAGGCTGAACATTAACGTAATCACATTGGAAAAGCTGCTTGGCGCGGGCAATAGCGATGCGTTCTACTTCGTCGACATGCTCACAACCACCGTAGTAACGGCGGCCAGCATAACCTTCAGCATACTTGTTGGTTAGACAACTACCTTGGGCTTGCATGACCGCTTTAGACACAATGTTCTCAGAGGCAATCAACTCAATCTGCTGGTTCTGGCGAGTTAGTTCGGCAGCAATGCCAGCATTTACAGCACCATCAACCTCTGCAAGGTGGGTTGAGAAGAACACTTCTAAATCGTGGTTTTGGTATGAAGCTTTCATTTCACGTTATCCTCTAATCGCGCTCTTAAAGGTATCCCTTGTTCCGAGCCAAAGCGTATATCGTTGTTATGGATAGTCCTTGTTACACGTTGCTATTTATCAGTAATACGCGTTGAGCACCGTATTCCCCCTAACAACTGCATAACATGCCTTACTATAGATAGCCGATTAAACGAAAATTTCCAATAGTGGAATACCATGTACTTTAGTGACCATAATTTTACGCAAACGTTTGCCTTCTGCAAGCTAAATTTCTAATATAGTGTTAACTTTTTGCTAAAGAATGCCACAATCTCAACTGTGTCGGAAAGGTTAAATTTGTATCTCGAGCCTTGTTCTATATGGGGTTGTGACGTTCTACAGAACATTTACAAATGGATGCATAATCTGGCTGGTTGTGAGTTTATCGTTGCGAAATCGGGGAGTGTGACTGGTTGAAAAACGGCCTGTTTCCTTTAGGAAACTAAATTTCAAATATGATGCATTGGTCATATTTTTTTTACCGATGTGCTTTTATGTTTCTCGGTCGCTATGCCAGAATGAAATGAACGTCGTTACCAGGGAGGGAAGTAATGAGTGACGAACAGCAGGTCGATGTATATCCATCAATGACCGTCGTGAAAGAGTTCGAATCGGATAAGGCAGATAAAATTGAGCCAATGCAACTAGGAAAAAGGCTCAAGGAAATTCGAATGGCCCATGGCTTGACGCTTGAAGAAGCCAGTAAGCGGACCGGGTTGGCTCGTTCGACTTTATCTAAGATTGAAAATGAACAAATCTCACCGACTTTTCAGGCGATGCAAAAGCTAGCTGGTGGGTTAGAAATTGATCTTCCACAACTTTTTGCACCACCCAAGCAGTTGAAGGCTACAGGACGTAGGGATATAACTCGTAAAGAACAGGGTAAACCGCATCCAACGACGACATACGAACATGAGCTTTTGGCGACGCAATTAACGAATAAAAAAATGATGCCGTTTAAATCAAAAGTACGGGCACGGGCTTTTGAAGACTATAGCGACTGGATCCGGCATGACGGCGAAGAGTTTCTGTTGGTGTTAGAAGGTGATATCACATTCTATTCTGAGTTTTACGAGCCGGTCACATTAAGCCAAGGTGATTCAGTCTATTACGACGCCAACATGGGGCACATGCTGACTTCTCTTAGTGAGGACGATGCCTTGATATTGTGGGTGACAGCTTCTTAAGTGACGTTGTCACGAGCCAGGTGTGAACAGAATGTGTTTAGTTCATAAAACACGTATTGTTCTTAGTTTGTTTAGCAGTCAGTGTCTCGGTTTTTCAGGATCATATGTTGATGCGTTGATTGTTAATTCTATTGATGGTTTTAACAATTGGTGTGTTGCAAGTTAAAAGAGCGAACCTAGCAATAGGTTCCTCATATTTTGAAAAAGTGTTAATTCTAGAAACTTTTACCTGTGGTTCAAATGTGTGATGTAGCACGGTTGAATGATAGGAAACTTTGTTTACTATAAGAAACTATGTCTAACATGGTTGTAACAGCTGATATGGAGTATCGCCGCTTTGCTCGCGGTGTATGGAGTAAAATCATATGTCACAAGAATTACTGGTAACACCACTACACGCACTACACATTGAAATGGGCGCCAAGATGGTTCCTTTTGCTGGTTATGATATGCCAGTGCAATACGCGTTGGGTGTACGTAAAGAGCATATCCATTGCCGTGAGTCGGCTGGTCTATTCGACGTTTCCCACATGGGGCAATTGCGTCTTCATGGTGAAAATGCAGCAAAAGTCATCGAGTCGCTAGTTCCTGTCGATATTATTGATCTTCCGGCAGGAAAGCAGCGCTATGCCTTCTTCACCAATGAGCAGGGCGGAATCCTTGATGATTTGATGGTAACCAACTTTGGTGAACACCTGTTCGTTGTTGTTAACGCGGCATGTAAAGAACAAGATATCGCACATATCCAAGCCCATCTTCCTGAAGATGTCACCATGGAAATTATCGAAGACCGTGCACTTCTAGCATTGCAAGGTCCAAAATCCGCGCAAGTGCTGGCGCGCTTAAACCCTGCTGTTAGTGATATGGTCTTCATGGATGCGGCCAATGTTGAGCTATTAGGTGTAGAGTGCTTGGTAAGCCGTTCAGGTTATACCGGTGAAGATGGTTATGAGATCTCTGTGCCTGCCAATAAAGCTGAAGAACTGGCTCGTGAGTTATTGGGTCAGGAAGAAGTCGAATGGATTGGTCTTGGTGCTCGTGATTCACTACGTCTTGAGTGTGGTCTGTGCCTGTATGGTCACGACCTCGATACAACGACGACACCGGTAGAAGCAAGCCTGCTTTGGGGTATCAGCAAGCCACGTCGTGCCGATGGTGAACGTGCGGGTGGTTTTCCAGGCGCCGATATCATTCTTGAGCAGATTAAAACTAAAGATGTTATTCGCAAGCGTATTGGTCTAGTGGGCCAGTCTAAAGCACCTGTTCGTGAAGGCAGCAAGCTGTTTGATGCAGATGACAATGAGGTTGGTATTGTGACTTCTGGTACCTTTGGACCAACAAAAGGAGCACCAGTAGCTATGGGTTACGTTCAGACGGATCTCGCAGTGATTGGTACTGAAATTTTTGCTGAAGTTCGAGGCAAGAAACTGCCGATGACAGTAGAAAAAATGCCTTTTGTTCCGCAAAACTATTTCCGCGGTTGATTTACAATCATGTCAATAATCTATTGATGTAAAAAGAGTTTTTAAACTGTTATGAAAGGAGCCTCGTCGGCTCCTTTTTTTGTCTCAAAGTCTGGTTGGAAAAATGCCCACAAATCAACTTTGCTATAGATAGGCACTGCCAATAAAGCTGAGGTTGAAATGAAGAATTGTAACTTCCACGAAACTCACTCCCACAAGATCCCTGTCTTATTTGTTGCTTTGATGATGGTTACCTCATTCACTATCTCTGCGGAATCTCTCTTAATGGGGTTTGATGAGTACATGGATCGTTGTATGTCGTCTTATGGGACAGACAAGATCACGCGTTCAGTCTGTGAAAACCAATATAGGGCCATTGAGCAAAAAGAGCAGGAAATTTTTGCTAATACGAGTGATGAAAATGACGAAGTATGGCCGGACGAGAAAAATAACGCTGATGTATTGAGTGATAAAAATTAATAATTTAATAGTCTCTGTTAATAATTATTATTGATGGGGTTAATGAGTTAATGTTGTTCATGCATTTTTACAACGTTAGTGTGTGTTTATTTCTCTTATTTGCTGAATGAAAGCTGTCTCGATGTCTAATTCCTTTGTGTTTTTATCTCGCTTATTCAGATTATATTGCTTGGAAGATATTTAATTTCAATTAAAACAGAAGGTTACAGTGGGTGATCCCTGTTTCACTTAACCGCTTAATCAATTGCTCGTCACTCAACTGTTCAGCTTATATTTAGCCGATAGGCGTAGTATCTCTAAGGTGAATTAATCAACTAATGAAAGCAGGTTTATTCACCATTAAGTTGGTGATTTTATTCTGCTTTCATTAAATGTTATGAGTTATATGGTTATGCGGCAATATTTGACTAAGTTTCCATTGTTTGTTCGTGAGCAATTAAATATGCGAGAAATGTTATTCGAGATCGTGCTAGTGATCGTTGCAATAGCAGCGGCAATTGGTTTGTTTACCGCGGCTGTTATGGCCTAGTTTTTTGATGCTCTTCCTCTAGTGTCACAGCAGGAAGCGTGACGCAGACTTCAACACCTTGTTTATCTTTGCGATTTCTAAGTAAAATCTTTCCTTGATGATAGTCAGTAATCAAGCGTGCTATGAACAACCCAAGCCCTAAGTGAGGTTTGCTTTGTTGGCTTTGAGTGCGAACGGATATCATAGAGTTCAGTAGTTGATTGCCCATATCTTCCGGCAGTAGTGGACCTTTATTACTGACTATTAAGCAAGCCTCAGTATTTACTTGTGACAATGTCACCTCAATCGGCTGACCATCTAGGCTAAAATCAACAGAGTTTGAAATCAATTTGTCGAGCATCTGTGCCAAATAATCCGGCGCACCATCAACCCATACCGGTATGTTGCCTGTATTGACACTGAAGCTTTGGTTCTTATAGGCCATTTGATACCCCTGCAAACAGCCCTCAACCAGTTCATTGAGTGGGAAAACTTCCTTTTCGGCACCCTGTAAACTTTGTTCGATGCGGGTGGCTTCTGTCATACTCGATAAAATGGTATTGAGTCGTTGGATTCCTTCCTGCGCACGCTCTATGTAGCGTTTTGAATCTTCATCTTGTTCTTGCATGGATAGGTTTTCGATAGAAGAACGAACAACGGCCACCGGTGTACGTAACTCGTGGGATAAGCGCGAGGAGAGGTTTTCTAGATAATGATTATATTGCCCTAACCGGTTGACCATACCCGCCAAACTGCGGCTTAGGTCGCCAATTTCATCGCTTTCTGTCGATGCAGTAATGGTATGCTGAATTTTTCCCTGGCTATCAATGGCATGTTCAGCCTCATTACGTAGTTTTCTCACTCTTTGTGAGATGTTGGAGGCAAATAAAAACAGCGTTAGGGTACCAACCACAATAATGGCGATGAGGGCATTGAGTAACTTCTCTAGCGCACGATTACGTAACGTTTGAATACCTATGGTCGACTCTTCAGCAACCACTGCACCCATTACGTTGTCACCAAGCCAAATAGGGTAAGCTGCAGCTAATATCATTGCCTTGCCGTCATTCGACCTTCGCCAGAGCGAATATCCGCGGCCTTTGAGGGCTTGTGATATGTGTACTCCTTCCACCTTGGCTGCATCTTTAAGTGCATCATGAAATGCGGTTGGTTCATTTATTAGGTAACGGTAATACAACGGGTGAAGCCATTTTTCCTCTAGCTTTGCCCACCAAGAATCAGTTTCATCGCTATATTTGACGGATGACGACCACACACCGTTGGACTCCTGAATATCACCTGTTTGGGCCAAGACTCGCTGGTGTCGATCAATAACCCAAATACGTGAGCTGGTATGTCCCATTCCTTTGAGGATATTTTCAATCTCCGGAGAAGGGATAAGTACGGTGCCCAATTTGCTCATTTGATTGGTGTTTGATGTGCCAATAATGGTGTCGACTTCACGGTTGCTGGTGTTATTGACATCATAAAAGGCAAACCCCAACTTGCTGCCCAGCATGTCTAAAGGAAGGCGTAATTCAATGTTATAACCGTTGTCAGTCGTATGCCAGTACCCTTGGATTTGGCTTTCAAGGGCTAAATCGGCTGGGTTCGTAATATCCCCATTTATCTGCCAAGCATTGAACCATCCATCTTCATAGACGGAAATCACATAGCGTTGAAATTCACCACTGGGTGTGGTTATTGCGATGATCAGGTGATCGTTTCTATCGACTCGTGCTGAGCCTTTTCGGCGCATAATTGGTTTGTTATCTTTCACCTCAAACATGGCGTATAGATAACCATCGTATTTTCCGACCATATGGTTGAAGCGAAGGTTGCTGCGTTGATACGGCCAGCGACTGAACTGAACGTATTCTTTGCCATAATGCACAACTTGTTCGGAATAATCAGACCAGTCACTGAGTTGGCCGTCAAGTTTGATTGCCGAACCGAGTTCGTAGGCATATAGATCACGGCCTTTTTGCACTGATTGCAAAAAACTGGCTTGGTCGGTAAATAGGTTAGGGCGCTCATTTAGCGCAGTGGCGACGGCCCGTGTGGTACCAACCAATGTTTGCTCTTGACCTTGGCGCAAGAGTTTCTCCATCTCGAGGATGTAGTTATAGCCTATCCAAGGGAGTGTCAGCAATAAGCAGGCAATTAAGGTGATTTTTGTGCGTAGGCCAAAGGTTGGCTTTAGCCGTTTTAAGTTTATAGCTGATATCTTTTGCAATACGCTTTTTTGCATTAAGACCCCCAACGGTAGCCCATGCCGTATACCGTGTTGATACAGTCAAACTTGTTATCGAACTGCATGAATTTTTTACGGATCCGCTTGATATGGGAGGTAATAGTACTGTCATCAACAACCACCTGTGCTTCGTCCATGAGGTCATGTCGACTTTTAACGTGTCCCGGACGCTTGGCTAGTGCAAATACCATCCAAAACTCAGTGACCGTTAGTTCAACAAGGTTTTGCTGCCAGAATACCTGCATTTTGTTTTTATCGATGGAAAGATCCCCGTGCTGAACAAGCTCTACTTTCTCGGTAGGTTGCTGCATCAGATCGCTACGGCGAAACAGTGCGGCAATACGGGCGATCAAATGAGGCAGACTGACATCCTTGGTCAGGTAATCATCGGCGCCCATACGTAAACCACATACTGTGTCGAAGTCACTGTCTCTGGCGGTTAGGAAAATGATCGGCACGGTTGGTGACAGGGCGCGGAGTGATTGGCATAAGGTAAAGCCGCCATCTATCTCATCCTGTAAGCCGATATCGATAATGGCCAAATCTGGTAGTTCTAGTTCAAAAGCAGCCTGGGCATCAGGGCGATTGTCATAGCCTTGCACATCGTAACCATGCTTTTTTAGTACATCGATGTAGTTTTCACGGATGGCTTTTTCATCTTCGACAATGACAATTTTTTTCATGACCTAGTACCTCTATATTTCATAACCTAGTACCCATACTACGTGTTAATGATGCTGACTATACAACAATCTAGCCGATAGAAAAGGCTTGCTGCCGGAATCGGAGCAATTGCCATTTTTTTGCCACAATTGATCATGACATTGCCTTTTTTTGCGCTCAGATTTGCCAGATCGGCTTGCTTTAATAACCTCATCAAAACGAAACACCCAATACAAATCGCTAAGTAAAAGCGAATTAAGAAACCTAAGTAATTCGATGAGGACATCACAATGAAAAAGCAGCTTATCTCAACACTGATTGCAACAACACTTATGGCTTCTCTGGTTTCTCCTGTCGCCACAGCAAATGACATTGTGAACGATAGCAATATCAACGACAGCTACCATGTTGGTGAGCAAGAATCACTAATCGGCCTAGGCTCAGGTGCCGCGTTTGGTGCCATTGTTGGTGGCCCAATCGGTGCGGTTGTCGGTGCCATGGTTGGCGGTATTGTTGGTACCGCTGTAGGGCAAGATCAGCAAATTCAGGCACAAGATGAAGAGCTAGGTGAACTTGTCGCCCGTAATACTGAACTTGAGCGTATCAGCCAAAAATATAATCAGGCACAAATTGAAATTGCGCGTCTTGAGCAAGATAAATATGACCTGATGAATCACAAAGAGCGTCAGCTTGATTTGGCATTGGAAATGAATGTGCATTTCAGAACGGGCTCTGCGGATATTGAGCCGCTGTTTAAAGCCCAGTTAGATGAAATTGCAGAAATTATGAAGCAGGCACCAGATATTCGTTGGGAGCTCGCTGGATACTCGGACCGACGTGGTAGCACAGAACGTAACCTTAATTTGTCAGAGCAACGAGTGGAAGCGGTACGTTATTACCTGGAATCGCAGGGTGTAGAGAGTGTTCAGCTTTACGCTGCAGCATATGGCGATCAGGAGCCTCTTAAGAATGAGCAAAACTTTGAAGGTGACTTCTTCGACCGTCGAGTGACATTGCGCAGCGCTAGTGACCATGTCAGCACGGCCCAAAGCCATTAAGAGGGCGAGTAATGACTGAACAACAAAAGAATAAAGTTAAAGAGGAGGCACCTAGCTGGGTGCTTTCCTTCCTGATTACCTTGTTGCTTACCATGCAGCTCACCGTTAGGGCTGATGATATTTCGGCACAGAAGATAGATATCTTAGGCGGTGACACCATTTACGCCTGGGATGAAAGCTGGCAGCCCGTTGATACTGAGCAGCATATCCACACAAGGGCTCAGCTGCATGGGACAGAGCAACGAGGGGGGCAATAATGAACGACGTGTGTGGTATGAGTTATTAATGAAGGTATCACTTTTACATTTCAGCCTTATTTACTGCTAAAAGGAATACCTATAATCGGAGTTAGTCGTGTTGAAATTGAGGACTGCTCGCCCAAGGTTGGGCGAGTGATCAATACACACTACCGCTAAGATAGTGCTTAGAGGATGTCTTTAAGTCTTTCTTGAACGGCTTGAACCAGTAAATCTGGTTGGAATTTGGAAATAAATCGATCACAGCCTACCTTATTCACCATAGCTTCATTGAAGTTGCCACTGAGTGATGTGTTCAAAGCAATATGGAGATCTCGCATTCGAGGATCATTTCGAATTTCGTGAGTAAGTTTATAACCATCCATTTCTGGCATTTCGGCGTCGGTAAAAACCATCAACAACTCATCGTTTAGGTTAGTGCCTTTGTCGCACCAGTTTTTTAGCATACTCAGTGCATGTAATCCGTTATGGGCTTCAATGATCTCTAGCCCTAGCTGTGACAAGGTTTCACGGATTTGGCTGCGTGCCGTCGATGAATCATCGACAATGAGAACCTTGCGACCATGGAAGTGATTCAATAGCGATTGGTCGAGTACCTCTTGTGATATTTGTGTATCGTAATCAATAATTTCAGCCAGTACTTTTTCGACATCGATGATACTGACTAACCGGTCTACGTCGTCTTTTTTGATCTTCGTTATGGCCGTCAGGTAATTACCTTTCCCAACTTGCCTCGGTGGCGGTTGGATGTCTTGCCAAGTCATGTTCATAATATTCATCACTTCACCCACCAAAAATGCCTGCACCGAGCGGTTGTACTCGGTAATGATAATATTGCACTCTTGTGAATCGTTTGCCCGCATACCAATTGCTTTGCGTAGATCGATAACAGGGATAGAAATACCACGAATGCTAGCAATACCACTGATATTTGGATGAGAACCCGGAAGTTGGGTAAGCCGAGGCAGCTTAACGACCTCTTTGACTTTGAACACATTAATAGCAAACAACTGTGCGGTATGGAGCCGAAAAATAAGGAGTTCTAAGCGGTTTTCACCGACAAGGTTTGTTCGCTGGTCTACTGAGTCGAGGAGAGAGGTCATTAAGTGTGCAATGAATTTGTAATATTAAATTTATCAATATCTTACCTCACAACTATGGTCTTGTCTAAGTTAGTCAATAACCTAGCGGTAAAATGCTGCTACATATCGCTTTTCATCAAATTATTTTCAAAATAAATATCCAAAATGTTTCAAATCAAGGAATTTGATGCTGTAGCCAGATAATCTGATCTAATAACTAAAAAAGATGATCGACTAAACCTAAATCAACAATTCTACTGGTTATCATCCTGAGCGCTGTGCTGCTTCTCCCTATGAACAAGAAGTTAGCTATATATAGAGCCTTGAAACTCACAATAAAGGCACAGTGCCAGCAACAGAAAGAGGCAACTATGAGTAATGTCACGATAGACGGTCAGGTTCTGGCTACTGACGGTCAATTGTCAATTCTTGAGCTCGCTCAACAGTTCGAGATTGAAATCCCATCTTTGTGTGGGTTAAATAAAAATGGCGAGAAAGTACCATGTGATTTATGTGTGGTAGATATTGAAGGCCAAGGTATTCAGCGAGCATGTGAAGTCACAGCTGTACCTGAAATGGTCATCACCACACAAAGCGATGTGCTTTCTGAACGTCGCCGCGAATCGCTAAATCGCATTATGTCAGATCACTATGCAGACTGTGAGGCGCCTTGCCAAACCGCATGTCCTGCCGGTGTCGATATTCAGTCTTACCTGTATCACATTTCCCAAAACGACCATCAGAAGGCAGTCGAGGTGATTAAACGTACCTTGCCGATGCCGTTGTCTATTGGTCGTGTTTGTCCGGCTTTTTGTGAGACAGAGTGTCGTCGCGGTATTGTTGATGAGCCTATTGCTATCCGTCAGTTAAAGCGTCATGCGGCGGATATTGACCTTGAAGCTCAGGAACAATACGTTCCACCGCGTAAAGCTGACAAAGGCAAGAACGTGGCGGTTATTGGTAGTGGCCCCGGCGGGTTGAGTTGTGGGTATTATCTGAGCAACGAAGGTTACAGTGTCACTGTGTTCGAGTCGATGCCTCAGGCCGGTGGCTGGTTGCGTTACGGCATTCCAGAATACCGCTTGCCAAAAGCCATTCTTGATAAAGAGATAGAGCTTATTTGCCGCAACGGCATGAAGATAGAAACCAATACCACCTTGGGTAAAGACTTCCTGCTATCAGAGCTAACCAATCAGTATGATGCTGTTTGTTTGGCTGTTGGTGCATCCCAAGCGGTTGAAATGAATTATGAGGGTAGTGAGCAGGATGGTTGCTATCTCGGTGTCGATTACCTGAAAGACTACGTAACGACGCAAAATTACACCACCGGCAAGAAAGTGGCCGTGATTGGTGGTGGTAATACTGCTATTGACTGTGCACGTACTGCTGTACGCGATGGTGCAGATACCACACTTATCTATCGTCGTACTCGCGATGAAATGCCAGCGGAAGACTATGAAATTGTTGAAGCTGAGCATGAGGGTGTCAAATTCCACTTCTTGACCAACCCAGTCGAAAACATTGCCGACAGCAATGGCCGGGTAACGGATGTAAAGCTTGAGAGAATGGCACTTGGCGAACCAGATGCTTCAGGCCGTCGTCGCCCAGAAGCGACAGGTGAATACTTTGTCGAGCATTTCGACACGGTCATTTCAGCTGTATCGCAAAAACCAGATCTATCGTTCTTGGACAATGACAATATCGAGTTGCCTGTTACCCGCTGGCTAACACTTGAGTCAAGCGACGAGACTATGCACTCCGGTGTTGAAAATATCTTCAGTATCGGCGACTTCCGCCGTGGTCCAGCCACAGCGATTGAAGCGGTGGCTGATGGCCGCGTTGCGGCTGAAGCGATTGATCGTTTCTTCAATGGGGATATGGAACATATTCCTGTTAAGCCATATAACTCGCAAAAAGCCGCTAAGGTAAAGCAGGTTGATCCTAAGCAATTCGAAGGCATCCAGAAGGCCATGCGCTCTATCATGCCTGAGCTTACCAGCGAACAGCGTGAACTTAGCTTCGCTGAAGTAGAAACTGGCTTTGTTAATGAAGAAGCGATGCGTGAAGCCGCACGCTGTCTTGAGTGTGGCTGCCAGGCAAATACCGACTGTAAGTTACGTGACTTTGCTACTGAGTACAAAGTAGACAAAGATGAGTTGGATATGTCCGACTGTCAGAAGTTTGCTATTGATGACAGCTCAGAATTTATTGTGTTCGATGCTAACCGCTGTATCAGCTGTGGTCAGTGCGTTGATATCTGTAATGAAAAAGCCGTTCACGGTGCTCTTAGTTTCTTGAA
This sequence comes from Photobacterium sp. DNB22_13_2, assembly GCF_052873915.1. Taxonomy (NCBI): domain Bacteria; kingdom Pseudomonadati; phylum Pseudomonadota; class Gammaproteobacteria; order Vibrionales; family Vibrionaceae; genus Photobacterium; species Photobacterium sp. DNB22_13_2. The sequence goes on along the minus strand of NZ_JBNNXU010000012.1, from coordinate 148,443 downwards.
AGACGCTGATGGCAATAGCGCTAAACGTCCAGAATGTCGACCTGGTTTTGATAAAGGCTACACCATGGGCGATTCAAATTGCGTACAGTGTGGTGCCTGTGTATCTGTTTGCCCAACAGGCGCGCTGTCTGATGCCCGTGATAAATCTCAGGGCCGAATTGAGATGCTCAAGCCGGTTGATACCATTTGTACGTATTGTGGTGTGGGCTGTAAGGTCACCATGTATGTGGACGAACTAACCGATAAGATCCGTTACGTACAAGGTGCGAAAAACTCGCCGGTAAACCAAGGCATGCTTTGTGTGAAAGGACGCTTTGGTTTCGACTTTGTACAAAGCGATGAGCGTTTGAGCCAGCCATTGATTCGTAAAGAGGGTGAACTTCAGCCTGCCAGCTGGGAAGAAGCCATTTCTCTTATTGCGGATAAGTTCTCATCAATCAAAAATGAGTCGGGTGGTAATGCACTGGCTGGTTTTTCGTCAGCGAAAACCACCAATGAAGATAACTTTGCTTTCCAGAAGTTTGTTCGTCGTGAGTTTGGTACTAACAACGTCGACCACTGTGCTCGTTTGTGCCACTCTACAACCGTAACAGGGCTAGAGGCTTCGCTGGGTAGTGGGGCAATGACCAACGATATCCCGAGTATTGCCCATTCTGATCTGATCTTTATTATTGGTTCGGATACGACATCTGCTCACCCAATCATTGCGTCACATATCAAGCAAGCTCTTCGCAAAGGGACTGCCCGTTTGGTGGTCGCCGATCCGAAGAAAGTGGATATTGCCGACCATTCTGAGCTTTATGTTGCACACCGTCCAGGGACTGACGTGATGTTGTTGAATGGCATCATGCAGCAAATCATCCTAAACGGCTGGCAAGATCAGAGCTACATTGAGCAGCGTGTTGAGGGTTATGAAACACTCAAAGCTGAGGTGATGAGTGACGCTTATTCTCCGGAGAAAGTTGAACTGGTTACTGGCGTTAAGCAAGCTGATTTGCTCAAGTTGGCAGAGACAATTGGTACAGCCAAACGTACGGCTATTTACTATTCAATGGGTATTACTCAGCATACGACGGGGCACGATAACGTACGTTCAATTGCGAACTTGCAGTTGCTGTGTGGCAACATTGGTATTGAAGGGGGCGGTATCAACCCGCTTCGTGGTCAATCGAATGTTCAAGGTGCTTGTGATATGGGTGCACTGCCTTGGGACTTCCCGGGGTATCAGAAGGTCACCAACAAAGATGCTCATGCCAAGTTTGCTCAAGCATGGGATCGTCCTGATTTATCTGCTGAGCTTGGCCTGACACTCACAGAGATTATCGATGCCGCTTGTAAGAAAGAAGTACGCGGCTTGTACGTAATGGGTGAGAACCCAGTTCTGAGTGATCCAGATCAGAAACACGTGCTGGAAGCCATTGAAAAGCTAGACTTCTTGGTTGTACAAGATATTTTCATGACTGAAACTGCTCAACTTGCCGATGTGGTTCTTCCTGCTTATTCATTTGCTGAGAAAACGGGCCACTTTACCAATACTGAACGTCGTGTTCAGCGCTTGAATCCTGCTGTTAAGGCACCGGGACAGGCGATGGAAGATTGGTTGATCATCCAGAATATTGCTAACGCGATGGGGAGTGACTGGGCTTATCAGTCAGTTGAAGACATTACCGCAGAGATAAATGCCCTAACACCTCAATATGCAGGTATTACTTGGGACCGTGTTGGTAAAGATGGCCTACAGTGGCCATGCCGTGATGAAAATCATCCTGGTACCCGTGTCATGCACCAAGAGAACTTTGTTCGGGGTAAAAAGGCTGAAATGGTAGCCGTTCCTTTCTTGTATGCCGCTGAGCTACCGGATGAGGAGTATCCAATGGTGCTCTCGACAGGCCGATTGTTGGAGCAGTTCCATACAGGAACGATGACGCGTAAGACTAAAGGGCTGGATAATCTTGCTGGGCCAAGAGTTATGATCTCTGTGTTTGATGCTGAGCGGTTAGGTGTGTCAAATGGTGAGATGCTGACTTTGTCAACTCGACGCGGCAGTATAGATGCGCCGGCGTTTGTGACTAAACGCATTCAGCCAAATGTTGTGTTTGTACCGTTCCACTTCGCTGAGTCAGCAGCGAATAAGCTTACGGTGACAGCTACCGATCCACATGCCAAGATCCCTGAGTTTAAAGTGGCAGCTGTTAGAGTAGAAAAAATGCTAGCGACAGTAGAGTAGTTTGTCTTTCTAGTCATATAGTATTTGTTCTGTATATATTACTAAACACCCAGTTTTACTGGGTGTTTTTTTATGTCTGTCACAAAACGGAATGCACCATAAGTGGAAGATAAAATTCCACATTTAATCTCGTTAAGAGCTTTAACCTCAATATTGAATTCTAACATTTCAAAATAGTTAAGCTAATTACTAGTCAAAATCCACAAAAAATACCCGAATGACACTATTTCTTACATTTTAATTAAATCTTAACAATTAATTTACAGTGCTATATTAATATCAAATAGGAGAGTGGTTTAGGGTGTTACAAATTGTAAAATAATGAAAGTTATGATGAAACCCAATGTGTGGCGAAGCACCAGGGTGTATGCAATCTAAGCGAAAAGTGGGAAAATATCCCTGTTAGTTTAAAGCACATCGAAAGGACGCATTTTTAACTTTCTCAAAAGAGGTGTTTATGAAGTTCGGTCTGATTTTTTTGTTGTCTGCCGTTGCTGGTGTACTTTCTGGTGAGCATTTTCACTCTTTCCTTGTTGGCTTCGGAATAGCTTCAGTTGCTGTTGGCGCTGGATATTGGCTAGCTTTTCGCTGCTCGACCCGCTATCCGCAACTTGCTTTTTTGATGTTGTTGATGGGGATGATGGCCAAAATTGGCGTTACGATCACTGGTGTAATGTGGGGACTAGAGTCGAATATTATTAACTCGCCATTCGTGTTCTCGCTGTCATATTTATTCTTCTCGATTGTTGTGACTTATATGTATTCCAAGTGGCGCGAATTCCAAATGTCACGTATGACAGCCACACTAACGACAGAAACTGTTTAAGCAGCATTGTACTCAATACTGAAAACGGGCTTTATGCCCGTTTTTTTGTGCCTGGAGTTTACCTGCTGTGTTAAAAGCGGATTAACTTATTAAGGGGGCGGCGGCATAGCTCACTCAGGCGCTATTCTTTGGGGGTCTACAAAGTAGAAAAATAACTTGTTCTATGCCGCCAGTACCGCTGGGTACGTCGCTATTTTTACGTTAAAATAGGAAGCCTAAAACAGAAGAAATAATAAAAACAGGTTCCCCTTTTATGAGCGGTCAACGGCTTAAAGTCCAATTTCAGCGATTGTATACCCACTTCTCTGGCCAAGATGCCGATACCAACCTTCAGGTTATCGCTGAAGTACTATTTTGTACCCGAAGAAATGTTCGGATGGTGATTAACAAAATGGTCGATAAAGGTTGGATTGATTGGGAGCCCGCGGTCGGGAGGGGCAAGCAATCAAGGTTAACCTTTTGTAGCACAGACAATGAATTGCAGTTGATGCATGCCAGAAAATTAGTTGCAGAAGGGAAGCTAGAACCTGCTCTTGAAGCCCTTGAGCACAATGCAGACAGGCTTGCCCAGATCATCCAAGAACAGCTTGGTCACACCACGGCACATGGTAAACAAATTGTTCGTTTACCCTATTATCGCGCCTTTAGTAACCTCAATCCGTTGCAACCTTTACGTCGTTCAGAGCAGCATCTGGTTCGGCAGGTGTTTAATGGGTTAACTCGTATAAACGAGGAAAAAGAGGAAGTCGAAGGGGATTTAGCACACCATTGGGAAGCGTTAAATCCACGTCACTGGCGTTTTTATATCAGGCCGTCAGTTCGATTTCATGATGGTCGCTTGCTCAGCAGTGACGATATTATAGCTACGTTCGACCAGGTTAAGCAGCATCGGCTATTCAGCCATATCCGTGAAATAAATGCACCATTTACCAATACGGTCGATTTTTATTTAACCAGCGATGACCAACGCTTCCCTGATTTGCTCACCAACCTTATTGCTATGATCCAGCCTGCTGATGCAGACATGGGCAACCCCAATGTTTTATTTCCGATAGGCACGGGCCCTTATAAAGTTATTCAGAATGACAGTAAGCGTTTTAAGCTTGAAGCTTCTGATCAGTACTTCGGCTTCAGGGCACTGATTGATGTTGTAGATATCTGGATGCTGTCAGAAGTGGCGTCGTGTTACTTGCAGCCAGCTACGGATGCTAGCCAACTGGGTGGCGTGAGTGTGTCGACTCGCCTGAAATTAGATGAAGGATGTAATTTCCTTTTGTTTAACCGAATCGGTGGCCTACCTGCTGACCCACAATGGTTACGATACCTACAAGGTCGCTTAACCGCCTTGCAGCTGTTGCAGCGGTTAAATAAAGATCAGATTGGGGATTTCCGTTTAACGAATGCTTATGGCATTTTACCGGGCTGGACCCATGTACCCTTGCATTCATCTCCCATTCAAACTCCACCAGCAAAACGTACAGTAACCATAGCCTTCGCTTGTCAGCACCCGGTTTACCCGCACGTTGCCAAAGTAATCCAAGAGATATTAGCTGAAGATGGTATTAAGCTGAAAATGCTTGAGTTAACCACGACTGAGATTGCGCTTGGTAAACATAGTCAGAAGATAGATCTGTGGTTAGGTGGAATGAGTTTGATGAACTACCGTGATGATGCCTTACTGTCATGGTTCTTCAATTTTGATCACATCGCTCGAGCGATGCCTGAAGAAGAGTTCAAGCAACTTGAGCTAGAGGTAATGCGATGGAGGGCGAATATTGAACAAACTTCGCCTTGCCAGCATATCGGTGCCAAGCTCGTTGAGTTTGGCCAAATCATGCCACTGTTTCACAACTGGCTGGGTGTTGATGACACTGGGGCTGTCCAAGGTATGCAATCTAACTCTATGGGTTGGTTTGATTTTAAGTCGGTATGGATGAAACCAGATCATGATGACAGTGCTCTCTAAATACTTGCATTTAAGCACAAGGGAAAGTTCATATTTCTAACACTTTACATTCATAGCAATGACATCTGTACTGATTAAAAAAGAGCCATGTGTTGCCATATCTATTAATAGCCTAATAGGTAGGCATGATATGTTCTTAATTAGCATGGAGAGTCACAATGTTTGAGTTTGATCCGAATGATATTGATCTAAACGAGCACGATGTATGGGACGAAAACCAGGACGATATTGAATTTGATGATTGGTTAGAATCTGTAGATCTTAATGACGACTATGAGTAGACATGTTTGATAACCCAGAACAGGCAATCTTGCCGGTTCTGGGTTCGAGTCATGTTTAGCTAGGGACTTAGCTTTGTAGGGACCTAGCTTTGATTAGCAGAGGCTTTAAGCGCTTCATTCTGATTGCTGAACCATTGGTTTATTGGCCGCCACACCACATCTACCATGGACTTATACCAAGGGGCTTCATCAACACCTTGGGTGGCTAATAGTGGCTGCTCTGTAATCACTTCATCATTGATGTACCAAACGACTTTACCTACTTCCTGGCCTTTGGTTATTGGTGCTTCTAAGTTGTCATAGTGAATAATGTATTCTACATTCTTTCTTTGTCGACGAGGGATCGTGACTTTTCCTCCAGAGCCCACAACGACTTCGACGGTTGATGGACTGCCGTACCAAACACGTAGTGGGAGTAATTCGTCTTTACTGAAATTAGGCTCGATGTCTTGGTAAAATCGAAATCCCCAAGTTAATAATTTTTTACTTTCATTACGTCGTATTGACGCACTTTTTGTACCCAGCACTACTGCAATCAGCCGCTGCCCATTTAATTCGGCGGAAGATACAAGGCTATATCCTGCATTTTTGGTGTAGCCCGTCTTCACACCATCCACCTTGATAGTCGTATCCCATAGCAATGCGTTACGATTGCCCTGCTTAATTTTACCAAACGTGAACGATTTTTCTTTAAACAACGAGTACATGTTGGGTAAATCAGTAATCAGCGCTTTTGTTAGCAATGCCATATCGTAGGCTGTTGTTTGCTGTTCTGCGGAATCTAACCCATGTGGGTTAGTGAAGAAGGTATCTTTCATCGAAATTTTTTCAGCATAACGGTTCATCATCTCGATAAAAGCTGGTTGATGGCCGGCTACATGTTCTGCAAGGGCTACAGTCGCATCATTTCCTGACGAGATAATGACACCTCGATTAAGATTATCGACTGAGACTTGGTCGCCAACATTAAGGAACATTTTTGATGAGCCCGGAAATTTTTTCCCCCAGGCGTTTTCGCTGATCACGACCATGTCGTCTGAGGCAATATGGCCTGACTTGATTTCTTGGCCAACGACATAGCTAGTCATAATTTTAACGAGGCTGGCAGGAGCGTGTGGGGCATGGATGTTTTCTCCCGCAATAACCTGACCGGTATCATAACTCATTAACACCCATGACTGAGCCGCGATCTCTGGAGGTGTAGGGTGGATTTCGGCATAACCCGGCGAGACTACAGCAAGGGAAATAACGCTAAAAATCAATTGTCGGCAATGTTTACTAAAGGCTGGAAGTGTCATCGGAATAAACCCCGTCAGTGCTGCACCGTTGCACTTTTCAGCATAGTAAATATTTTAAATGTAGAATTAATTTGATATCAGTCTTGTAACGTTTTTTACGAGTTTCTCAACATTGAAACAGTGGTTGATGTTGAAATTATCTCGTTAAATTAAATGGCTTAACCTAATGTGATTGTCTGATACTAGGCCCGAATGACAAGTTTTGGTGAGAGAGCTGCTGCATAAAAAAGATATGTGAATCGATAAGTTGTTTACTTTGTTTTTGCCTATTTGGGTGGGGGTGTTGTTGGCAAAGTTCCAACATATTGACAATCATGTGCTCGAGCTTTTTGACACACCAGCGCTGAGTGGCGGGATCTTGATCAGGTACTGTCGCTAGCATCTGAATTTTACTGTAATAAAACTGCTGGTATTGAAACGCAAGGTCAAAGTTGCCAGATTTTTGATGGAATAAGCTTAACCGGCGACAAACGTCCAACCAATAGGCGATGGCTTCACTGCGCTTAGGGTTAACAACCTCCCCAAATAACGTAGGCGGAGCTTCATTCAGTAATTGAGTAACTGCCGATTCGTCCCAGCTGGCATTGAGGGCTACATTTTTCTTGAGTTCTTCCAACCAATACTCGATTGTTTTCATGCTATAGCCCCCTAATACCAGTCTAAAGTAAATAATTCTCAGCTAATTTAAGCACGTCTTTTCTGATGATGCGCTTATAGATCTGATTATTTTCTATCGTCATAGAGCAGTTTGCTTCAAAATTGGTGGTGTTGGCAGTATTAAATAGAGAGCGAATAAATGCGGTGCGTCACAGAGTACTTGTGAAGGCAGGTGAATCCTTCTTCATATGTTCACATGGTGTTAATTGTGTGTTGTAATTGCTGTTAACATATTGGATTGCTTCACGTAAATATCTACAGGGAATGTGTACAATAATGCTAGTTTAATCACTCAGGGAGTTGAGTAGCGAATGAAACTGTTACGAGGAAGTATACTGTTCGGGGGTGTCGCTGCAGCCCTAATGGCAGGAGGCAGTGCTTTTGCCGCTGCACCAGGTGCCGATTTAACCCAGTCAACAGTAGGTTATGCATCACTTATTATTTTTGGTTTGGCTTACTGTCTGGTAATGGGAGAAGAATACCTGCAACTGAGAAAGTCTAAGCCCGTTTTGTTAGCCGCTGGTTTGATATGGTTAATGATTGGGTTTGTCTATCAGCAACAGGGGCAAATCGAACTGGCAAAAGCAGCCTTAGAGCATAACCTACTTGAGTACGCAGAGTTGTTGTTGTTCTTGTTAGTTGCGATGACGTATATCAGTGCAATGGAAGAGCGGCGTTTGTTTGATTCGCTTCAATCTTGGATGGTGGGCAAAGGGTTTAATTTCAGGAGTTTGTTTTGGCTTACGGGCTGTTTATCGTTTGTCATTTCACCGATCGCCGATAACTTGACTACCGCATTGTTGATGTGTGCTGTTGTTATGAAGGTGGGAGGTAGCAACCTGCGTTTTATCAATATCGCGTGTATCAATATCGTGGTGGCCGCCAATGCTGGTGGGGCATTCAGTCCATTTGGCGACATTACAACGTTAATGGTTTGGCAGACCGGACTGGTTAGTTTTACCCAATTCCTTGACCTATTTATACCCTCTCTGGTTAATTATCTAATCCCAGCGGCTATCATGTCATTCTTTGTACCGAAGACAAAGCCTAATACTACAACTGAATATGTTGAGTTGAAGCGAGGAGCGAGGCGAATTGTCTTTTTGTTTATTTTGACGATAGCCACAGCGGTTGGCTTCCATGCGTTAGTTCACTTCCCACCTGTTATTGGTATGATGATGGGTTTGGCGTATTTGCAGTTCTTTGGCTTCTACCTTCGCAAGACACTGCCTCGTTCGTTGGAAAAGAAAAAAGCGCTTGCCATTGCCAATAAAGATGATGAAGCGTTAAAGCGGATAGGTTCAGTGGTACCCTTTGATGTCTTCAAACGTGTTTCTCACGCCGAGTGGGATACGCTGTTGTTCTTCTATGGTGTTGTGATGTGTGTAGGGGGGCTTAGCTTATTGGGTTATCTTGGCATGGTCTCTGAGGTTATGTACTCCCAGTGGAATCCTGTATGGGCAAACGTTATGGTCGGTATATTGTCTGCAATAGTGGATAATATTCCTGTTATGTTTGCTGTACTGACGATGCAACCTGAACTCTCATTAGGTAACTGGTTATTAGTGACACTGACTGCGGGTGTTGGTGGTAGCTTGCTATCTATTGGTTCTGCCGCTGGTGTTGCATTGATGGGAGCAGCTCATGGAAAATACACATTCTTTGGACATTTGAAGTGGATGCCGGTAATTGCATTGGGGTATGTGGCAAGTATCGTTTGCCATTTATTATTGAACAATCATTTATTTTAAGCTGTCGTTCACACTTGGCCAAAAACTATAACGAAGGATGTTTACCAGAATAAATATTGTTTAAAAAATAGTCGATCAATGATGTGACAGTAAACTGAAAATGTGTAGAACATCACTAAAGAATGATGAAATGTAAGCCCAGCAAATGCTGGGCTTTTTTTTGGGCATTTGTCGTGCTTAACTAGATATAGCTAAGTGACTTCAAGGTGCTTGGCTATAATTAAAGTTGTTGTAGTCATAGGAATGGCGGATGAAAAAATATGGATATTTAATTGTAAGCGCTATTGTGCTTTCTTCGGGCTCTACAGCCCATGCATTGGATTTAGAAGCTCTGTTTAGGGTTCCAAGTGTAAAATTGGCTATTGCCAAGTCGACCGGCAATGTCGATATTACAAAAAAGGGGCAGTTCAACGATGTCCCATTTAATTCTTCAAGCTCTGTTACTCCTGTTATTTCCCTTATTCAGTCTCCATACTTTTTTTCAGAGTCGACCCGTTGGGGGTATCACACTGAGCTGTCTGCTAGCTATTTTGATCTAGATTATGATGACGATGATGATGATCAATTTGTTGATGGTAATTACAAGGGCTACTCAGTTGGGTTCACACCGGTACTGTTTTACCAGTGGGGAGATCGCAAACTGTGCTCGTCGTGTAAAAGTTGGCGAGTAGAGTTAGGGGCGGGTGTACACTATCTCAATGCTGACGGTAAATTGAAGAGTGCTGATAATAGCCAAGAGAAATTCGACTCTTCTGGTTTCGGCTTTAACTCCCACTTAGGTACTGTTGTTAATTATAAAAACTGGGAATTGGGCCTGAGGTTAGTGGTGCCAACCAGAATGGATGATGGTGATATTAAGGTTGAGCATGGGCTATCTTCTGTGAGTTTAGGTTACCGCTTCTAATCTGAGCGTAAAAAGCGCCTATTTGATGTGATAAATAGGCGCTTAGCTTAATTGTGTAGTCACCCGTAATTTGGATTATCGCAATGCGGCTTCTAGTTCAGATAGGAAAGTATCGATATCATCATTGCTAATATCGATATGGGTAACTAATCTCATCGGATTGCCCGGAGTGACTATGATATCTTTATCTTTCAGCGTTGTGGCTAACTGCTTTTGGTCAATGCTTGGATCGACTTTAGCAAAGACAATATTTGTTTGGACAACATCGGTATTAACCTTGAAACCAGGCATTCGGTTTAATCCTTCAGCCAGCTTTTTGGCATTCGCATGATCATCTGCTAATCGTGCGACATGATCGGTCAAAGCAATCTTTGCCGCTGCAGCTAGGATACCTGCCTGACGCATACCACCACCAAGTACTTTTCTCCAGCGTCGCACTTTAGCAATGAAGGCTTTATCACCCAGTACAAGTGAACCTATTGGTGCACCTAATCCTTTTGATAAGCAAATGGTCATGGAATCAAAGAACTGGCTGATTTCCTTTATATCAACTTCTAAAGCGGTGGCGGCATTGTATACGCGAGCACCGTCTAAATGCAGTTTAAGCTTGTGTTGGTTAACAAACTCTCGCGCTTCTGCCATATAGGAAAGAGGAAGCACCTTACCATTGATAGTGTTTTCAAGGCTTAGCAAGCGGGTTCGTGCGAAATGGGCATCGTCCGGTTTGATAGCGGCTGAAAGCTTGGTGAAAGGGATTGTACCGTCTTTTTCATTTTCAATCGGTTGAGGCTGAATAGAGCCCAGTACTGCAGCGCCGCCCCCTTCAAACATGTAATTGTGCGCTTGTTGCCCGCATAGATATTCATCACCACGTTCGCAATGCGCCATTAACGACAGTAAATTTGCTTGGGTGCCTGAGCTACAAAAGAGTGCACTTTCAAACCCATGTCGCTCTGCTGCCCATTGCTCTAGATCGTTGACGGTTGGATCATCACCATAGACATCATCGCCAACAGAGGCGTTGGCCATTGCTTCTCTCATGGCTTGTGTAGGGCGGGTTACTGTATCAGAACGAAAATCAATCATGGGTACTTCCTTGGTATTTACTGTTTAGCCAAGCATTTTATTTGCGGGGGTATATGACTGTGCCAGAAAGCGGGCTTGGAGGATAGAAAACCGTGCCATGATTTTACTCAAATCCTGAAAATTTGATACTGAGCAAAAAAATGAATGAATAATTGTTATCCTTTCGTGAATTTTGATTTGGCTGTTCTTGGTTTAACTAGACTTATTAATGAAAAGACTGGGGCGCTGCATGCAGCGTTGTACCGCGACTTAGATTAGTGAGTTCGCTGTCGCGGGAGAATCATGGCGTAAGTCAGATAGGAGGCTGTCGTATGTTGGCTGAGCATAGGCATTTCATTTTACCTGGAGATTCAAAACTTCATGCGGATGTGACAATAAGTCCTGTTGGAGAGGTTGAAGTTAATATTTTGGAGCAGAATAGTCGGTTGAGTGGTGAATTTGACCAACTGTATTTTTATTCTGAAGGAAAAGAAACGGAACTCATTTGCAAAAATCAGCTTGAAAGAGATGATGTGCAATGGCATTTATCTCTGTCGAGTGATGATGCCCGAGAGCTAGCCAAACTGATAGAGCTTGCTGAAGAAGAGTATGAAATTCTGATGCGAGATCTATAACACTCAGCCCTGGTAAAGGGGCTTTGGCATTGGGCGAAAAGTTGACCTATTTATCCTGCTTGTTAAGCAGGATTTTTTTATCTCATTCTAGCAGCTGAGTTATCGTATTAATGATATGAAAATAGCGCTTTGGCAAGGGCCTGTGTTGCTTCCAGATCAAGTACAGCTCTTGGCTTACGGTATTCGGCACCTCTAATTTTTTTATTTTGTCTGGATAACTAAAGTGATCAACGGCCTTTTCTGGTAACACTGTAAAGCCAAGGCCTTTAGAGACAGGGAGCAAAATTTGATTGAGCTGGTTTATATAGCCCGTTTTTTTGATTTTGTTGAAATCGAAATGGCTGTCACTGTAATTGGCTAAGTGTACCTGCTGTAAGTAATGCTTACCGTCTGGATGGTTGATAAAACCAAGTGAGTACAATGACTCTTTATCTAATTTCTTGTCCGGATAATTAGCTGGCACGACGACGCATAAGGCCTCTTGACCCATTTTCGTTTGGTCAAAGTATTGATCAGCCACGGCATGGGTAATGATGCCGATATCGAATTGACCGCTCTTGATCCCTTCCAGAATTCGATGGTTGGGCGCTGATTCCAAATGAATACTGATAGCTTGATGGTTTTTCTGGTGGTCAAGGAAATGAGGGTAGAGAAACATTGCTAATGAACCAGAGCAGGCTAAATAGCACTCTCCACTGAATGGGTCATCAACGAGCAATTGACCCAATAACTGTTTTTCTTCTTCTTGTCGTCTCAAGCCGTAATGGTATAGCTGTTGGCCAGCCGGTGTGAGCTCAAAACGCTTGCCTATACGTTTGATTAAGAGGGTGCCAGCTTGTTCTTCCAGCTTTTTTATATGTTGGCTGACGCCTGGTTGAGTCATGAAAAGCTTTTCTGCAGTTTGCGTGAAATGACCAACTTCAACCAAAGTGATAAAGGTGTGGAGCCATTGGGTGTTTAACATGGCTGATAAGCTACTGTTTTAGATATGCATGAGTGATTAGTACCACTCGAAGGTGAATCGCGTCAAGCGGATACCTATGAAGAGGATATCCGCTTGTAGCCAGAAGCGTTTATAACGAGGCTAAATTAACAGCGTTTAATACCCATTTGATACACAGAACAAACTTCATTGTGATCGTTCAGCAGCGTAATATTAGCCTTATAACCAGATACAAGACGACCATAGTGGTTATCGATACCGATGGCTTTTGCAGGGTAAAGACTAGCCATTCGTAGTGCTTCCTCTCTGCTTAGACCAACATGTTGGATGAGGTTTTTTACGCCTTCAATCATCGTAATGGCTGCACCTGCAATCGTACCATCTGCGTAATGGCATTTGCCGTCGGTGACATAGGCTGTTGTGCCAGCCATGTCATATTCAGTCATATCTGTCCCGGCTGGTGCGACAGCGTCGGTTACCATAAAAAGCTTTTCGCCAAGTTGTTGGTGAGCGATGCGCACCGATGCATATGATGAATGGATGCCATCTACGATAATGCCTGCATGCGGTTTTTTATCAAAAATATAACCAACAGCGCCGGATTCTCGTGAGCCAAGTGGTGTCATCGCATTGTATAAGTGGGTCGCCATCTTCAAATGACTTTTGCTCGTCAGCTGTTGGTAGTTGGCATTGGTATGGCCTAACGAAATAGTGATACCTGCGTTATTGAGAATATCAATAACCGCTTGTGATGTGTTTTCTGGTGCAAGGGTAATGACAGAGATGTGTTTGGCATTATCAGCAAGGTAGTGAGCGGTCAGTTCATCCAGAATGCGGATATGACTTTCATTGTGAGCTCCTTTTTTTTCTTTGCTAATAAATGGACCCTCAAGATGCAGCCCGATAATACCTTCATTTTGTGGCATTTCAATTTTAGCTACCAGTTCAACTGCTTGGCACATTGTTTCATGCTGACTTGTGATCAACGTCGGTAGATACTGGGTTGTGCCATTTTGGATGTTAGTGAAGTTCATGGTGTCGAGTGTTTGCTTAGAAATGTCTACATTTAGCATGACACCACCACAACCGTTGAGCTGAAGGTCAATGAATCCCGCAGTTGCTGTTAGGCCTTGGCCATCATAAACCGTCGCAGGCAGACTTGCTCCTTTCATTGGAACGATCGTTTCAATTGTATCGCCATTAACAATAACAGCTTGGTTTTCAAGGATATCTTGACCGTTAAAAACATTGATATTTGTGATAGCGTACATAAGCATCCCAACTATTGAATCTGTATAAAATAAGTGAAAACGTAACCCAGTAAATATGCAAATAGAAGTGAAATAACTTAACTTAATTTTGCTTAAAAAATAAGTTAGAGTAATCGTTGCCGTTTGTCAATGCTGTCTGAGTTATTGAAGAGCATTTATATGTGCAGTGCTTAACAATCTTCTGTTTTCGAAATCAATAGTTTGAATTATCCTTGTGACGCATTCATAGGAGGGCGTATGTCGCCAAAATCGATTTTTGCCAGCGTAGCATTGGTTATCGCACTGGGTTCATTAGAGAAAAGTATTGTCACTACGCCATTGCCAATCATAGGTGAAGAGCTGGGGGCTGGGCAGGCATTAACTTGGGTTGTTACGGCCTATTTGTTAGCTGCCACTGCTGTGTTACCGGTATATGGCAAGCTCAGTGACATTTTCGGTCGGGTAAAAATGCTGAATATCAGTGTTGTTTTGTTTTTACTTGGCTCGGTTGCGTGTGCCATTGCGCAAGATTTACCAACGCTTGTTTCGGCTCGAGTGCTGCAGGGGATCGGTGGAGGAGGTCTTATTGCATTGGCCTTTACTGTCATTGCCGACTGTATTCCGGCTAGAGAGGTCGGCAAGTATCAAGGTTATATCTCAGCGGTATATGCCGCCTCGAGTATCGCAGGCCCCCTACTGGGTGGCTACTTTGCCGAACATTTAAGTTGGCGCTGGGTGTTTTGGATTAACCTTCCTTTAGGCGCATTGGCGATTTGGATGATTAATACAAACCTTAAACACCTGAGTAAAGGACGTGACAGTCGCTTTGATTGGGCGGGGGCTGGACTATTAATGACAATCACCACCATATTGTTGCTGTTGATGTCCCCGGAGACCATGTTTAGCAAGCTTGGGTTGTCTAGTGCGTTGGTAGTCGCAACTCTATCGTTTGTGATTGTTGAAAAGCGAGTTTCAGACCCCATTTTACCTGCACGTTTGTTTCAGCTACCAGGTTATATGATCAGTGTGTTACTGATCATGTGTTCACAGTTATTAATGTTTGCCGTGCTTGTATATTTACCGCTACAGATGCAGTGGCAGCATGGTATTACAGCGTCTGCAAGTGGGCTTATCATGGTGGTCTTTATGATGAGTATCACCTGTGGGGCGTATCTTGGCGGTAAGCGAATTGCTAAAACGGGATTCTATAAGTCTTTAGTTGTGCTTGGTTTTGCTATGTCAGTTATTGCCGTTTATATGCTGTATCAAGGCGTAATGATGACCGTAGCATTGGCTTTTGCGGGCGCTGGACTAGGATTGACGTTACCTAGTTTGAATGTAGTGGTGCAAAATGTATTGCCTCCTCAAGATCGAGGGATCGGTCTGTCGATGTTTGGCTATGGCCGCGAATTTGGCGGTGCGATCGGCGTTGCATTTTGTGCAGCACTATTCCATGTCAAAGTGCCTGTGCTTGTTGGCGAGGGAAGTACTGATGGCTTGTCTCAGTTTGACCCCACCGCTTTGGCTGAAGGGTTTACCTTGACCTATGGAGGCTTAGTTGTGATTGCCTTGGTTTCTTTGCTGGTGGCAATTGTGTGTTTGAAGGCTCAGCCACTGTCTTCTGATGTTGCCAAGCCGAGACGCTCATATAAACCCGAGCAAGTCGAATAACAGATTGGCAATTCGTTAGTTAAAAATCAGCCCAGCGAATATGTTAGCTGGGCTTTTTTGTGGACAAATTATTGCTGTCAGGCAAAATACGCCGCCTTATGTTTTTAAATTCGTCAGACAGAATGACGACGAGGTGAGTTATGGCTTGGTTTGAATGGCCATTTATTCTTTCAAATGTGTTAACACAGATGTCGATTGGCGCATTTATGGTCCTTGGCATGGTGTTATTGAGTGGCAAGTTGTGTTTCGGTCAAGCAGATCGCTTGCACAAGACGATGCATGTTTTATGGTTAATGTTATTCAGTGCACTCTTGCTGAGAGAGTTGGACTTGATGTTGGCTCACGTCGATGAGGGATACCGTATTGGTGTTGAAGCACTACTCGCGATCACGTTTTTTGCCTCTGCGCTATTTTATTGGTTCGTTGAAAAAGCGCTGATAGGTTCGGATCTTTTCCGCAAGTTCTGTTTGGTTTTAGCTGTATTCATTGGAGGCAGCTATTTCATTCATGGCTTGGTGGTAAGAAGTGAGTATTGGTTGATTGCTTCTCACTTTCTGGCGACCACGCTTTGTGGTGGTACCTTACTTGCGCATGCTTGTTTAGTAAGGGCGAAGCACAAAGTCGAAGAGGTAAACACGCTATTGCCTCGTTTAGGGGCGATTATAGCACTTGCCTGTCTGCTTACAGGGATTCCACAGCTTGGAGAATTATCTCGTCAGATTCATACTACTGGTGCAATGATGCCATTTATCTCACAAGTGATCAGCTTGGGGCTACTGATGGCAGCTGTCGGTGTTTGGTTAATGCCGCTGGTGACGAAAAGCAAGCCAGTATTGGGAGTCATGACGTTTGCGTTGGCGCTTAGTACAGTTTCCTCATATTTTGCAGGTGTGGGGTATTAAGCGAACAGCATAGAGTAAAACCACACAGAAAGAATATAAACGCGGTGCATAGCACCGCGTTTTTGATTGTTTCGATTATTTAACGACGCCGAGGATATCTCTAAATCGTTCACCTTCAGCAACTTCTTGAAGCTCGAAAATCACCATTTCGGCTGTAGTTAATGAGGCGCCAAATTGCTGCATCTTTTCTAGCGCTACCTGCTTGTTGGTCGGGTTGCGTGACGATACTGCATCAGCAACCACTTCAACATGGTAGTCAGCTTCAAGTAGTTGTCGAACTGTTTGATAGACACAGATGTGCGCTTCAATGCCAACGACCACAACATTCTTGCAGCCTGATTCTGACAAAGCATCAACAAATTTTGGTTCGCGATAGCAGCTGAAACTATTTTTGGCGATAGGGGTATGATCGAGTAAATGATCAGAAATTTGTGGGATGGTCGGGCCTAACTTGTGCGGGATCTGCTCTACCCAGATAATCGGGATATCCAGAATTTTAGCGCCTTTGACAACGGTTTCTAAATTTTTAAAAAGCGTATCCTTGCTGTCCATAATTTGCGCAAGCTTGCCTTGGACATCAACAATTACTAGGGCAGTATCGTTTGTTGTAAGCATATGAATATCCGATCATTAGTTGAGATATAACCATATAGGAATTTACGCTTGATTGAAAATGCAGCGTTCGCAATTTTTCTACTCGCGCTGCTTGAAACCTGAATACTCAATCCCTGCTAGTTGCGCCATTTCATGGCTCCAAGTGGCTAAGTCATCTTGGTTAAACTGGTTTAGGTGATGGTGTCCGCAGGCTCGTGCCATTACTTGCATTAATTGGGTCGATGCCGTTAAGAAGTTTGCCAGTTTAGTGGCAGCAATATTTGGGTCGAGTTTTTTTCGCAGCTCGGGATCTTGTGTAGCAATGCCAGCAGGGCAGTTATTGGTATTGCAAATTCTTGCCCCCACACAGCCTATGGCCTGTATGGCGCTGTTGGCAAGGGCAACCCCGTCTGCCCCTAACGCCATGGCTTTGACGAAATCTGAAGGGGTACGTAATCCACCGGTAATTATCAGCGTCACCTGTCCAGTCATGCCTTGCTTGTCGAGAAAGTATCGTGCCCGCGCAAGGGCCGGAATGGTGGGAACACTGATGTGATCACGAAAAATTTCCGGAGCGGCGCCTGTGCCTCCTCCACGCCCATCGAGAATGATGTAATCGGCACCAGCTTCTAGAGCAAATCCCATATCTCTTTCGATATGATTAGCGCTAAGTTTGAAGCCGATAGGGATCCCGCCGGTGATCACTCTTATATTGTCGGCAAAAGCTGCAAAATCACGCGGTGTTTTGAGATCTTTAAATGTCGGGGGAGAAATTGCATCTGTACCTTCTTTAAGACATCGGGTTTTAGCTATTTTCCCTGTGTTTTTAATCGCGGGTAAGTGACCTCCTGTGCCGGTTTTGGCTCCTTGACCGCCTTTAAAATGGAAGGCTTGTATTTTTTTCAATAGACCTTCATGGTAGCCAAACATGGCACTGGCCAGTTCGTAAAAATACCGGCTGTTCGCTTGCTGTTCTTCGGCAAGCATTCCGCCTTCACCGGAGCAAATTCCAGTACCGACTAACTCCGCACCCATCGCAAGGGCGGTTTTGGCTTCTTCAGAGAGCGCACCGAAGCTCATGTCAGAGACAAAGAGAGGGGTATTGAGTACCAGCGGTTTCTTTGCCTTCGGACCTATTACTAATTCAGTGCTGACCTTTGCATCTTCCATCAAAGGCTTCTGGGCCATTTGAGCCACCATGATCTGGATATCATCCCAGTCGGGTAGTTGATATCTTGGCACCCCCATGGCCGTCATAGCACCGTGATGTCCGAGATTGTTGAGCCCCTCACGGGCTAGCTGATGGATAAACTCGACGTTGGGTTCTTCTTTGGTGGCTTTTGCTGTTGGTAGCTCACTTAAACTGGTAGTAATGCCCGGACCTTCTTTGCCAATATTTTCCTCGCTGAACTGTTTGTGGGAACCGTCACAGAATGGGGCATTACCAGTATGCTTACAGGCACAGAGAAAGGCATCACCATCTGTTTCAGCTTTAAAAGTCTTCGGTTTAAAGTCGGTCGTTTGATGGGAACCGTCGCAAAAAGGTTGCTTTGCTGAACGCCCGCACGTACAGAAGTAGTAAGTCTGTTCTTTTTCTAACTGGACTTTTACCGGTTTGGTATCGGTAACCACAGGTTTACTCATGTAAAAACTTCCACATCCAGAGAAATCATATTGTGGAAAGTATGGGAGAGGATAGGTGGGTTTGCATCATTTGGAATGAAGCTACGTTGGATTTTTCAAAAGAATGCTGATGAATTTTGCCTATTTCACCAAGGCGATTTAATCTTTTGTAACGGTCACCTACTTTACAGCAGGGCCATTTCACGGAACAATGCAGATGTTTACGTTTGAATAACTTTGTAAAATATTATGACGGAAAAGAAAGCTAGTCCTTTTAATGATTTGATTTTTAACGTTATCGTGCCTTCAGTCGTTTTGATGAAGCTAAGTGGTGACGAGTACCTTGGCTCTGTTGGCGCACTCGTTGTGGCCTTGGCTTTTCCGGTTGTACTGGGTAGTTATGAGCTGATTAAATACAAAAAGTTTAATTTTATCTCACTGTTGGGTTTTATCAGTGTATTGCTTACTGGCGGTATTGGGCTACTTCAGCTTGATCCCAAATGGTTAGCGGTCAAAGAAGCCTTAATCCCGGGCCTTATTGGCGTTGGTGTTTTTGCTTCTACGTTCACTAAGTACCCGGTTGTGAGCAAGATGCTTTTCAACGATACGGTATTGAATCTTCCGTTGATCAACGAAAAGCTTAACGAATTTGGTCGTAAGAATGACTTCGAACGTCGTTTGCTCACGTCAAATTACTTGTTTGCCGGTACCTTCGCTTTTTCATCTGCGATGAATTACGTATTGGCTAAAATGATCGTTACTAGCCCTTCAGGCACACAAGCCTTTAATGAAGAGTTAGGGCGTCTGACTTTGGTGAGTTACCCTGCTATCGCTATCCCATCTATGTTGATGATGATGGGGATTTTCTTTTACATGTGGCGTCAGATCCGTCAGATGACACAATTGGAAACAGCAGAGATCCTCAAAGCAGAGCAATAACGACGTGTTCAGATAGAGAAGCCAGCAGTAATGCTGGCTTTTTTTGTATCTAGAAAAGCCGGGAGTTGGTGGAAAAGCCATAGACGTGTATAGTTCTGTCCAAATGCTTTCTGGTGAAAGCTAATTGGATTGAATGATGCTGTTTTTTAACAGCATCGAAATAATGAGGTACTCCATGGCAAGCACAGCACATGCGCTTCACATTCTGGTTAAACACAAAGAACTCGCAGAAGATATTATTAAGCAGTTGAAGAAAGGCGCAAAATTCCAGACGCTGGCAAAGAAACACTCAACGTGTCCATCAGGCAAAAAGGGCGGTGATCTGGGCGAATTTCGTAAAGGTCAGATGGTGCCACAGTTTGATAAGGCGGTATTTTCGGATAAAGCGATTAGTACCAGCGAGGCACTTAAATTGAAAAATC
The DNA here is from genome assembly GCF_052873915.1 of Photobacterium sp. DNB22_13_2. Lineage (NCBI taxonomy): Bacteria > Pseudomonadati > Pseudomonadota > Gammaproteobacteria > Vibrionales > Vibrionaceae > Photobacterium > Photobacterium sp. DNB22_13_2. The sequence continues at coordinate 128,489 of NZ_JBNNXU010000012.1, read as the reverse complement.
CGGAATTGCGTGGTGTGATCCCTGAAGCTGTAAAGACTAAGTTCGGCTGGCACATCATTAAGGTACTTTACACCGTCTAGCTAAATAACTTCACGTCAGGAGGCTCCCTCTCCTGACGTACCTGATATGCCATTCTAGCTTTATCTCATTTTACGGCCTAAGCCCGGTATCAGGTATTGTGCAAAAAAGCGCTAATTGCGATTTACGTTACACAGCGATCATTGTGGTATCCGATACTAAGTATTAATTTAGGTGTTTACTCGGAAAATCAATGACTGAATTTTCTTTTTTGCGTGTATCAGACCAATTTAAAATTGCCGAATAATAGTAGCGGACAAGTGTGATCCACAGAGCGGTTACGATACAGCCAGTGAAGATCAAGGTCCCGGCTAGTTGAGTTTGGGCTGATAGCAGTAATAGAAGCGAAATGACTACACCTATAGCAATCAGCCCGAGTAATGGCTTGAAAGTTAAGTTGAAGAAAACTCTCAAGTTATAGAAAAAGTGATAAACAGCTTGTCTTAGTATCATCAGTTTGCCTTTCATCCTTGGAGTCTCCAGATGTCAGCTTAACACTCTATTAACATTTCAGCTTGAACGCAATCCTTTCTCTGGAAATTATGGCTAGTCTCAATCACTTTGTTGCCCTTAAGGGCAGCTAGATGCGTTATCGAACTTAATGGGCAGCGTAGAGCACTTACCTTTAACTAGCTCGTTAAATACATTGCTATCGCTTTCGCTTTTGATAAACCAATGAAAGCCATAGCCTTCAGAGAGCCAAAGTTGTAATTGATCTTGTCGATACAGTAAGTAACTGGCGTATTCGTCAACTTCGACGTTGAAGTCATTCGTTCGGCTTTCATGGTCGCCAAGAGGTTTGATACCTAGTTGCTTTTTGTCATCGGGGCTTAGGACCCAGTAGAAATATTCTGGATAGTTATTCATCGTAATTAAAAATGGCATTGGGCTTGAGTCGGCCATAATAGATCGTCCCCCGCGAAATGAAGCGGCGATAAACTCACTTTGATCCGCGTTTGGCCGGTAGTTGATTGTTGTGAATAACCACGTTGCTTCGTCGACCAAATTGACGAAGTGATGTGAAAGATGAGTTGTAAAATCACCATCTTCAAGAAAAATATTGTAGGATTTTACTCCAGATTGAACCAAAGTATTGTCTATGAGCACATTCATTGCAGCCAATGGTGGAACTTTTGGCAGGTAATTAGCAAGCAGATTCCATATCGTGCTTAATTGTGAATGGTTAAAGCTAATAGCTTGCGCTGTGTTGACATCACAGCCGTTAGGGGTCTTATCGCAAATAGCGATAGAAAACTCATCGTCTAATTTATGGATAAACATGAGCTTATTAGTCAGGTTCCCTGGAGTGATAAAGGTATCAGTGGCCTGCAGCAGGTAATCGAAGTCATCTTGCATCATGGCCAGGAAAATAATGGTGTTGTTTTGCTTATCATTGATGAGTTTATATTTATATTCACTCGACCATTGACCGGGTAAAATCAGCATCAAGGATATACTGACGGTGACAAGTATTGCACTGATAACGTACATCCAGGACTTAGTTTTGGCTCTCTTCCCAAGGTTTGGTGTGTCCGAGATACTATGGTATTCATCACTGGTGAGGAAGCATTGTATTTTGATTTGGTAGCCCAAACGGGGCACAAGCTCAATGAACTGACCGACGTCTTCTTCTTTCAGTTTGATCCTTAGGGTACGGATTGTTTGAAATAGGGAGGTTTCTGCGATCTCTTTTCTTGCCCAGCCTGCTGATAACAGCGCCTCTTTGCTAACCATATTTGGTGCTTGGCTAATCAGCTGAAACAGGACTTCTTTCTCAGCCCTGTTAAGAGAAATAACACCTAATACTGTGAATAGTGTTTTTTTTTGGCAGTCGAAGAAATAGTTATCCGAAATCTGTGCTATGTGAGCCGAAGCTTTAACTTTGTTGGACATTAAGTGCGCTCAGTCTCATATGTTCTGGTGTGTGTAGACTAGTAAATGTTTAAGTTATAGATATAAGTATTTCTATAGCTTGATAATTTTGCCACATATCGAATATTACAACCATATGGTTAGCATTAATTTACTTCCCCTTACGAGTAAAAATGTTCGAAATAGGAAAGATTTAATATCAAAAAAAAGAGGTTTGTATAGTTTTTGCGACGACAGGGGTTTTTGTACTTTTTGCCTTCCGCTGCTAACTACACTCATAACTATAAGCCACATCGCAGTTACTAGATAATTAAGTGGCGTGAAAGTTTGGGGGCAATATGATTGCGTCAGTTGTAAAGGTATCTTCCTATCTGCCTGTAGTTTGTATCGTATTTTCTGTCACGTCGAATAATGCTTTGTGTTCGGATTTATTTGATGGGTCATTTACCAAAAAGTTGTCATCAGAAGTTGATACAGCGATGTCTGAAATCAAAGGCATGGCAAGTCACGTCCGGGGTGATAAAGTTGATAGGAAATACCGCTCATTAAATAACCATTCAACGTCGTCTGGTGTACGGCACGCTAACAATGCTAGCCGCTCTTCATATGGCTATGTACCTTTGTACAGTAATGACCCTTTATCAATATACACCCCTCCGGGGTTACCTGAAAGAGAGTTGTCAGATACTGGAGCGTTCGGTGACGGTTCCCACTCACAAGTGGCTGGCTATATTCGGGTTGATAACACAGCCCTTGTAGATAATGCCTCTCTAAGCAAATCGGTTGAGCAGGACCATAGCGGTTATTCATTAACTCTAGGTGGTGATTACTTATTCCAAAATCAATATCTATTTGGTTTGACACTCGGTTTGCCATTTTACCAGCCATTATCGGAAGGCAGTGATACTGAAATCGATGGTTTGATGGCGTCGGGGTATTTTACCTACTTTCAAGATTCTTGGTTTATCGACTTTAATGCAAGCTACGCGGTAATGGATACAGATATAGAGCGGCAAGTCACGTTATATACCGATCCTGTCGTGAGTAATACGAGTGAGGCCGATTCTGATATTTGGGTATTCTCATTGGGTACAGGCTACATTTTTGACTACAACTATCTGAATGTGGCATTTGAGAGTAGCTTGCAATATACCCTATCAGATACCGATCGCTATGAAGAGCGGTTGTCTCTTAGTAATTCAAGTTACTTGTTTTCAAAGATCGAAGATGTTGATGCACTAGAGTCAACCATGCTAATCACAGGCATGAGTATCTCTCATCCTTTCAGGACGCCGTTTGGTGTATTCCAACCTTATGCGAGAGGTTATGTCCATTACGATATTGCCAGTGGTAAAGAGCGAATCATCTCTCAGCTTAAATCCAATTACTCAGGCAGTATTCTACCCATTGTGATTGAGTCTGATGATGATGTGTATGGACGTGTGCATTTAGGGATATCAGGTGCATTGAGCAACGATTGGTATGGTTATGCGGAAGCAAGCCAGTTGATTTGGCATGATGATTTATCAGCCTATACCATTTCTGTTGGACTGAGTATGGCACTTGATTGAAAAATGTAGTTAACGCGTGCTGAAAATATATCCGCCCGGACTATGCCGGGTTTTGTTTTTTTGATTCCTGAAAACGTATTTTATGAGTAAAGTCTGTGTGTTACATTTGGTAACCACGTTGATCAAAATAGCATCAGGTGCATAATGTTCACTCTGCACAAACAGTGATACCTAGCCCAAAAGGATATGAACTGTTGTTAATAAACTACATTTTAGTGCTTTCGATCACAGTATGTTGAGCCATAGATTCAGTATTGTTCCCGCCATAATTAAAACTCAAATTTTATACTTCCCCCCATAAAATTCTGAGTATAAAGGGAAAACCTCGTGAACTTTAAACTATCAACGGTTGCAAAAGCCGTGATCCCACTGTGTTCTGCGTTTGTTATTGTTGGTTGCAATAGCTCGTCATCTGCCGATGGTAAGTTTGATACAACCAATCCACCAGCGATTGATATTGAGCTGCCAGAAACGGATGGCCCAACAGCTTACCTGCCACAAAGTGGATCGGTTGAAGAGCCAATTAAAGCAGGAGCCAGTGAAGCTGTGGTTTATATGGTGGCGAAAAATGATACTGCGAAATCATTGTCATCTTACAAAAATTACAGCCTCCACGTTTGGAACAATGAGACCTGTGATAGAGCCGCAAAAGAAAGTTCAGGTTGGGATGACAAGTCTATAGCACCTGTAGATGTCGATGAGTTTGGCCCTTACTGGAAACTACCACTAAAAAGCGGTAGCACTGATTGTATTAACTTCATCATTCGCGATGATAATCTAAGCAACTTATCTGGTAGTGATGCAAAGCTTGATTTCAATGAAATTAAAGATAGGACAGCTTCCTACGTTGCAGGTAGCAATCAGGCTTACGATGCACGTGGTGACGCGTACGTATTACTGTTTGGTGTGGCTAATGCAGAAGCACATTTAGTTGAAGGTCACACATTCATTTGGGACGGGGCAGAATCGGCGGATGAAGTACGTCTTTATGTCCAGCTTGAGGGCGGTTTTGGTCCGAACAGCGAAAATAAATATGACGCTGAATATATTGTATTGGAACCAACAGTACTAAGCGCAGATGTGAAAGCCAAATTCCCTCATTTGGCAAATAAGCGTGCGTATTCGATCGACAGCGCCATTGATATGCGCCCGGTGATGAAAGCTGAGTTGGCTGCAATCGCTGTTGATGAAAAGGGGTTAGTACTTAATGGTACCAAAGTGCAACCTGCTGGTGCTTTCGATCAGCTGTTTGCCAGCGCTGCAGCGAACATCGAGTTAGGGGCCGTAATTGAGGGCAATTCAACCCAGTTCAAGGTATGGGCACCATCGGCACAAAATGTTGTTACTGTCCTATTTGGTGATAACAAAGAAGAGCTTGGTCGCCTTCAGATGGATTATGATGAAACCTCTGGGGTGTGGTCATTGGAAACGGATAAAGCGCCGAGTGGTACTTACTTCCGCTACTTGGTAGATGTTTTCCATCCGGTTTCAGGTAAAGTTGAAAGCTATCAGGTGACTGACCCATACTCGTTGAGCCTATCGTTGAATTCTGAGTACAGTCAGGTGATTGATCTTGATGATCCAGATCTAAAACCACAAGGTTGGGATGATCTTAAAAGACCAATTGATCAATCTAACCCTGCACAGTTTGTGATTTATGAATCACATGTTCGAGATTTTTCTGCACAAGATGAATCAACAGCGGCTAATGCCCGCGGCAAGTTTATTGCGTTTACCCAGCAAGATACAGTTCCCGTTAATCACTTAAAATCGTTGAGTGAAAGTGGGGTAACGCACCTTCATTTGTTACCTATTTTTGATATTGCCACTATCAATGAAAACCCAAATGAAGCGGCAAATATTGAAGAACCGTTCAGTAAGCTTTGTGAAGTTAATACTGCGGTGAAATCTTCCCAGTTTTCAAAGTACTGTTCATCAGGCATGACGATTGCTGAAGCGCTCGAAGAAGTAAAACAGGACGATTCTAAAGAAGCCCCTGTAGTGCAGGAATTGAACCGGTTTGTTTCTGATGTTGATGGTTTCAACTGGGGTTATGACCCATTCCATTACACGGTACCAGAAGGCTCTTACTCCACAAATCCAGATGGTCCGCAGCGTATCAAAGAGTTGCGTGAAGCGGTAATGGCTATCAAACATGATATCGGTATGAATGTGGTGATGGATGTGGTGTATAACCACACCAACTCAGCAGGTCCTGAAGCCCGTACTTCAGTGCTTGATAAGTTGGTACCATGGTATTACCAGCGCTTGAACCCAACCACAGGTAATGTAGAGAACACAACTTGTTGTTCGAACACTGCACCAGAGCGCGCGATGTTTGAGAAAATGATCAGTGACTCGCTGGTGGTATGGTCGCGAGATTACAAAATTGATTCATTCCGATTTGATTTGATGGGCCACCATCCACTGGATCAAATGCAGCGCTCATTGCTAGAAGTACAGAAAGTTGACCCGAATACCTACTTCTATGGTGAAGGTTGGAACTTCGGTGAAGTAGAAAATGACGCATTGTTTGTTCAGGCCACTCAGCCAAACCTTGGTGGTACAGGAATTGGTAGCTTCTCTGATCGCTTACGTGATGCAGTACGTGGTGGAAGTCCATTTGATAGCAAAGAAGGGATCCGTAAAACACAAGGGTTTGGTAACGGTGCTTTTGTTCAGCCTAACGAGTATAAAGATGTAACCAAGGAAACGGCTTTACACCTTGCTGATCTCACACGCTTAGGCATGGCTGGTAACCTGCAAGACTTTAAGTTTGTTGACTCAACGGGCGAGACGATTCGTGGGGATGAGCTGGATTACAATGGTCAACCTGCAGGCTATGCGGTCGATCCTTCCGAGATCCAAAATTACGTATCGAAGCACGATAATCAAACTCTGTGGGATAACAACCAATACAAGATCGGTTACGACGTAACTGTTGGTGAGCGTGTAAGAATGCAGGCGGTTTCCATCGCAACAGCTATGCTGGGCCAAGGTATGCCATTCACCCACATGGGCTCTGAACTGCTGCGCTCTAAATCAATGCAACGCGACTCTTACGATTCTGGTGACTGGTATAACTTGGTTGATTTCACTCTGAATGACAACAACTGGGATAAAGGTTTACCGCGTAAGGACAAAGACGGTGACAACTACGCGTTGATTGAAGAAGTGATTTCTTCGGCGGGTGCCAATGCTAAACCAACTCAAGCGGATATGACCGCAATGGTTGAATATTTCAAAGAATTGGCCTTGCTTCGTAAGTCTTACCCATTGATTACTCTGGGAACGGGTGAAGAGGTTAACAAGCGTGTTGATTTCCACAATACCGGTAGTACTCAAACACCTGGCTTGATTGTGATGTCCATAGATAACGGTACGGCCTCCGGGACAGATCGTGATAGTAACCTTGATGGCTTGGTGATTGTTATTAACGCGACCAACCAGTCACAAGATGTTACTTGGACGACTGATTTAACGCTAAGCCCTTATCACACATCAGCTTTAGCATCACAGGCAAGTGTTGTTGATGCGAAGGAAGGTGTTGTGGCGAAGGTGCCAGCCTGGACTCCGGCTGTATTCGAAATCCCTCGTAAAGATGGGATTCGCGGACAAGGTATCCCAGTATCTAAGAAATAACTGAAATTATTTACAGACCTAAAGCCCTCAAAGATGAGGGCTTTTTTCTTTTTACCGTGATCAGGAAAGGTGAATAGTAAAGATAAACACACTGTTCATCATTGGTTCATTTTTAATGCGATAAACTGCAAAGCATGAAAAGACGATAGATTAAGAAGGTTAGCGATGAAAAATACACTTACCAGCATCTTTGCTCTAGTACTGGGTTTTATCACGGTGACATTCGCGGCTGTCATTGGGCTATTCATTGGTTTAGGCGCACTAATTGCACGCCCATTTATCAAAAAGAAAATCAATGCTGCCTATAAAGAGGCGCTAAAACAGCAAGGTTATAGCCAAACTCAGCAACAAGAACAGCATGGCTCAACGATTGATGGTGAATACGAAGACATTACTCAGTCAGCACCTCATGGCTCAAAACAGTCGTTAGCATGAAATAAAGACGAATAACACAACGCCAGCTTTTAAGAGCTGGCGTTTTTTATTTGTGGGTAATAGTTTGGTCGGCAATGGTTAAGGGCGGTAGTGCTTTTTGACGCAAGTAAGAAAGTCTGTCACGTCCTGCTCATTAGCATTGAAGCGATATTTCTGCTTGTTACCACGTAACTCAAAGTGACCTTTATCTTCTTTAATAAGCGTGGCAAAAATGTCAAATGCCTGTTTGTCGCTGGTGCCTCCCAGCATGACAAAGCGACCAACGGTATGCTTGTTACCATTATTACGCCAGTTGGTGGTAAATACTTCTACAGGACTGCCAGATCGGTAGTAGTGAATATTTTCAAACCCGATCGGATGGTCAATGCCTGTTTTAAGATCGACATAACGGTGTCGCATGGTGTTATTGGTAATAACAGCGATTTGTAGATCGGGAATAAAAGTATTTTGCTGGCTTTTTGTGAGGTGGTAAATGTCGAGGCGACACATTCCTTCATTGTTCAATGTTCCGCTGGTGGGTTGGATCTTGGCGGTAACATTGGTACTAGCAAGATTTAAGATAAGCAAAAAAGCGAAAGTAAGATGCTTCATACAACAGCCCTTGAAAACGTCTTTTCAAAGCATAGTGATTCATACTGTCTGATCCCTGTCTTAAATTAGCTACAAACATCAAATTCTACCCAGTGTGCGATTACGGGTTATAGATCTTGGTTTTCACCATTCGTCGGTATTGACTAGGGCTCATATTGAAGTTTTGCTGAAATCGGGTTGAGAAGTGATGGGCGTCTTTGTATCCCACCTGTTCAGCGACATCTTGGACTGACATGCCAAAATCGCGCAACAGTTGCTGTGCGGCATCCATTCTTAAGCGCTGAAGGTGCTGGTGGGGTGTTTCACCAACTTGATCTTTAAACTTTCGATTAAAGGAACGCAGGGGGACATCGCAATGATCCGCAACACTTTGCGCTGTTATTGGCTTCGCTAGGTTCCGTTTCATCCAGTCTTGAGCGAGAGCGATGGACTCATCAAATTGCAACTGGCCGCCAATTTGATAGAAGGGCTGTTGGGTTGATTTTGTTATTTCATGACCAAAATGGGTTTCAATCGTTTGGGCCGTCTTTTGACCAAAATATTCTGTGATTAAGTACAAGATCATTTCTGATTGTGAATTGATACTGGTTGTACAATACATACCATCTGCTGCGGTGATAGAAGCTTGTCGGTTTAAGATAACTTTCGGATAACGATTAGAAAAAGTATCAAAAAAATACCAATGGGTGGTAGCTACTTGGCCATTGAGTAAACCTGTTTCGGCTAACCAGGCAACTCCGGTTCCCGTGGCAACAAGCTTGGCACCTTTTTGATACTGATTCTTTAGCCAAGGAATAATATCGGGTGAGTGACGAATTGATTGTTGTGGATTTCCCCACATAGGCGGGAGGATCAAAATATCGAAGGTTTGTGGGTCATCGTAAGTGATATCGGGTTGCAGTTTTAGTCCTGCAGTTACCTTGGTTGGTGCTAATTTAGGTGCGATCAGTTTTATAGAAAACGGCTCGTTTCGTTGTTGTGTACGTGGCCTGAGGCTGGCTGCTGTACTTAGCATTTCGGCAGCAAGAGATATCCCAGTGATTAATGCTCTTTCGTAGAGAAGGAAACCTATTTTCATGATTATTGGTGTTTTTTCTTAATTGAAAACTGTTGTATTGAATGATTTGAAATCAACTTGGCCTATATGTCACATATTTTGGCATAAATATCTGATGAATGAACAGTGTAAATTGGTAATCTATGCTGACTAAAATTTTGAGAGCAGGTTTAGGATGTCTAAGTTACCGCTAATTGTAGGCTTCGGTGGTATTAATGCCGCAGGTCGTAGTTCAGGTTTTCATAGCTATAAGCGTATGGTTGCAGATGTGCTTAGTGACAAGGACATGGCATTAACTTGGCAAGACCTCGCACGTCGCATGGGCCTCTCAAACGACTCTGTACTCGATCCTGAAGTAATTGAAGCTATCAAGTCGGGAACATTAGTTCGACGCATTGAATCTTTCGATCCTGATAGCCTGCACTATCAATATAAAGCCGCTTTGAATGGTGGACATGAAACCATTAGCTTTACGCTACGCAAGTCAAAAATGCCTACACGTATTCCTGACAATTGGCAGGTAGAAGAGCAGGGCAGCAAAGTGACGATTACTGTCACTGGTGAGCTGAATGCATTACTTGAAGATCGAGTTTCCTTCCCTGTTACCAGTGGCGGTAATATACCAACTGGCTTTGATCCCGCTAAGCTATATAACTCACGTTTTCATCCACGTGGCCTGACGTTAACTGTCTATGGGGCATCTGATGCTCTTAACTCTCTGGGCATGGATTGGGATGAAGTGCTGAAGCATATCAAACCTGATCAGGTCTCAGTATATGCGGGGAGTGCGCTTGCTCAGGTCGATGATAACTCGTTGTCGGGTTTGTTAGCGGCCCCGCTGACTGGTGGTCGTGTCAGTTCGAAAATGATGGCGCTTTCGTTGGCTGAAATGCCTGCTGACTTTATAAATGGCTATATCATTAATAGCATTGGTACCACAGGTACCAGCATGGGGGCTTGTGCCACGTTCTTGTATAACCTGCGCCAAGGCTTACAGGATATACAACAGGGCAATTCCCGAGTCGCTATTGTAGGAAATGCTGAGGCTCCCGTCGTGGCCGAAATCATGGAAGGCTTCCGAGTCATGGGGGCGTTGGCTGAAGATAGCCAGCTTAAGGGGTTAGATAGCAGTGATGCTGTTGATAACCGCCGTGCTTGCCGACCATTTTCATCCAATGTTGGTTTCACAATGGCCGAATCAGCACAGTTTGTTGTGCTGATGGATGATGAATTAGCGTTAGAGCTAGGTGCAACAGTGTATGGTGCAGTTGCTGATGTATTTATTAATGCCGATGCTAACAAGAAATCGATTTCTGCTCCAGGGGTGGGTAACTACGTCACGGTTGCGAAAGCGACAGCTTTGGCCAAAGCGATCCTAGGCCCTGAGGGTGTAAAGCAGACATATGTTCAGGCACATGGTACCGGCACGCCTCAGAATCGTGTAACTGAGAGCCATATCCTTAACGAAGTAGCAAAAACCTTCAGTATTGATAACTGGCCAGTAACGGCAATTAAGTCTTATGTTGGGCATTCAATGAGTGCTGCTCCGGGTGATCAGTTAATAGCATCGTTGGGCGTATGGCAATACGGCTGGATCCCTGGGATCAAAACGATCGATCATATCGCCGATGATGTGCATCAGTCGAATTTGAACATTTTAACTGATCATTATTTCGCGGGAGATAATGGTAAGGACTATAAAGCGGTGATCCTAAATGCTAAAGGCTTTGGTGGTAATAATGCATCAGGCTTGGTTTTATCTCCGCAACAGACAATGGCAATGCTGTCGAAAAAGTACAGCGATGATGTGATGTCTGCTTATAGCAACAAGAATCAGATTGTCTGTCAGCAAGCCGTTGCCAATGACAAGGCGGCATGTGTGGGTGAGGAGGCTATTCGTTATCACTTTGGTGATAATGTGATGGATGAAACCTCGATTGAAATGACGCCAGAGTCTATCAAGTTGTCTGAGTTTGCTTCGTCTATACCTTTGGCGATAGATAACCCTTACGCTGATTACAGTTAAGGATTGGTTACATTCAGTTTAAGGCTCTGAACTCAGCAATTTGAAGTCACTTGGGTATATAGGCCGCAGTTATTACACTGCGGCTTTTTTGTGGTATTTATATATCTAAAAAGTATGGAGTCAGACAATTGGCAAACGTTATGTTGGTTGCGAACCTTAACTGTGATCGGGTTTTACAGTTAAAAGAGTCATTACAAACTGGAGGCCGACACCACTATCAAGATCTTGGTCGTCGTTTAGGAGGAGGTGGTGCGAATACTGGATTAGCCTTGGTTTACGCAGGGCATCAAGTCGCTCTGGTAAGCCAAGTTGGCCGTGACGAAACCGCTGACTGGTTATTGGCTGAGGCCAGTTTGAAGGGCTTGAACTGCTCTTTGTTACAACGTAATGATATCGTTACCCCTGAACTGATGCTATTGATGACACCAGATGGTGAACGTACCATTATCCGGCCAGAGCGGCCTGCATTTTCATTAGGGCAGGCACCTGATTTTTCTCGTTGGGACGGCATTTACATTAATTCCAGTGCAGAAGGTGTTGATGAATGGTCGACAGCAGCCCTTGAGCAAAATGACGGATCTGGTGGTGAAAGTAACGCTACTTTAGTCGTTGCCCAACTCCCCAAAAGCCATAACCATCGACCATGCCAGGTACTCATTACGTCACAGTCAGATTTAGACGCTCATATTCTATCTTCAGGCTGTGTGGAATCGGCCAGTGATATTGCTCCATTTAAGTATGCCAAATCGGTTGCTGGAGCATCATTAGAGTACTTTATCGTCACGGATGGCGAGAATGGTGCCACTGTCTATAGCGAGTCAGGGCAAGACTATGTGCCAGCTATCGTCGCTGATGTTGTAGATACTACGGGAGCTGGCGATGCTTATGCTGCAGGGGTGATTCATGGTCTCTTAGCCAAATTATCGATTACCGAGTCAATGGCTGTTGGTTCTCAGTGGGCCGCCATCGCTGTAGCAACGCCAAGCTCGGTTCCCGGTGATGAGTTCCAGGCATTCCTTGCTCAGTAAATAGCGATAAAAATCGATGGTCTTGAACGATAGATAAAGACAGAACAAAAAAGGGTTAGCTTATTGCTAACCCTTTTGATATTTGGACATAAACCCAAATTATTTTTTCAGTTTAGTCACTTTAGATTTGTTCAAGACGGCACGGCGCAGGCGAGCGCGGCGCTCAGCATCAGACTGATCAGCTGCAGGGTTATTGGTACGGCCTTGGCGGTCACGGTATGCGGCTTTATTGTGGATTTTGTTCAATAGCGCATCACGGCTCTTTGGCTCGTAACCTGTAAGCTGGACACGCTGGATACGCTGCTTAATCAGGTTTTCTACCTGCTGAAGCGTCAATTCTTCATCGCGGCTAACAAAAGAAACAGCGTGACCTTGAAGACCAGCACGGCCAGTACGGCCAATACGGTGAACATAGTCTTCAGCAAGGAATGGCATGTCGAAGTTCACAACGTGCGGTAGACCTTGAATATCCAGACCACGTGCAGCGACTTCGGTCGCAACCATCACTCGCGCTTTGCCTTCTTTAAATTCATCAAGGGCACGGCGACGAGCACTCTGTGCTTTGTCACCATGGCATAGTACGGCTTTGATACCATCGAGTTTAAGCTCTTTTACGAGTTCGTTAGCCGTTTCTTTGTAGTTAACGAATACCAGTACTTGCTTCCAGTTCTTCTTGCCAATCAGTTCTGATAGCAGCTCACGCTTACGTTCTTGGTCGACTGGGTATACCACGTGAGCAACAGTATCGGCTGTTGCATTTTCTGGGCTAACAGAAATACGTTTTGGTTTACGTGTGATCTCGCCAGCCAGTTTGTTCATCTGAGCAGAAAAAGTCGCAGAGAACAGCATGGTTTGTGGCTGGTTGCGGATATCACCCATGATACGGCGGATATCAGTGATGAAGCCCATATCCAACATACGGTCAGCTTCATCGAACACTAAGAACTCAAGGTTTGCTAGTGTCACATTGTTCAGTTCCATGTGTTCTAGCAAACGGCCTGGGGTTGCAACCAGGATATCGACACCGGGTTCAAGCTTCTTCTCTTGAGAAGACATCTTGGTACCGCCATATACAGCAGCAACTGAGATATCGGTATATTTGGTGTAGTCTTCGATGTTTTTAGCGATCTGAGCCACTAGCTCACGGGTAGGTGCCAAGATCAGTGCGCGCGAATTGAAGCGGCTGCGAGATTTTGGCTTATCCAAGATCTGCTGAATGATAGGTAGAGAAAAAGCGGCTGTTTTACCGGTACCTGTTTGGGCATTGGCAAGAATATCGGATCCGCGACGAGCGTGTGGGATCGCTTGTTGCTGGATTGGGGTTAATTTCTCATAGCCGCACTCGGTAAGTGCACGGACAATATCCTGAGAAAAATTCTGTGATGCAAATGACATTCTTTTTTCCTAAAGCAGACGGCTGAGCCTGACAAAAATATGGTCGCTGATTATAGAGCAATAATAGTCAGAAGTGGGGACTAATTTGGAATAAATGGTGCTAAATTGGGCATTTGGTGTCGGTTAGGCAGGCTCAGGGCTAAGGGACGAGGTCTCTTTTTTAGCCCTGGTAGCATAATTGTCCCATTGTCAGTGGGGTATTTAGTTACTGGTGGCTGTTAGGTAGACCGGAAATTCAGCCGGTAACTGAGTATTATTGGTGAATATTTTATCAAATTGAACCATGGGCGAGACCTTCATTGCAGCGGATCGGCCCCATTTGCTAGTGTCTGCAACCAACCATTGTTGACGGCTGTTTCTGATAATGGCTTTGGAAATATCAGCTTCGATATCTTCATGTTCCATCACGTGGTGACTGTCGGTGACACTAGCACAACCACAGATACCAATATCAGCCTCGAAGCTATTGAAAAAATCGACCGCACTGCTACCCATGATATCTTGGTGCTCGCGCCGGAATTGGCCGCCAGCAAGATAGATTTCAATATTTTCATTGGCTTCGAGAATTTGAGCAACCTGCAAGTTATTGGTAATCACTCGTAACGACTTTTTAGATAGCAGGTGCTGGGCAAGATGGGCGAGTGTCGTTCCTATACCTATCATCACCGTCGCTCCATCCGGTATACAAGCGGCAATATTGGCCGTTAGATCGCCTTTAGTTTTTGATTCCACTTCAGAGCGGTAGCGGTAACTGGTATTGGTCATTGTCGCAGGCAAGCTAACACCACCATGGACTCGGCGTGCTAATCCTTGTTCGCAAAGATGATTAACATCCCGGCGGATAGTTTGCGTGGTGACAGCAAACTTTTCGGCAAGGTGGTCAATTTGTACTTCACTCTCAGTCCTGATAGTGGCGAGGATCTGTTGCTGGCGGTGGTTTAGTTCCATTGTCTTTCCTGCACTTTACGTCCTGATGCGATTTAAAACTTATCCGGAGCATCGGTGATGATGCTATCAACGCCCATATCGAAGAAAGACTGCGCCTTCTTCTCATTGTTTAGGGTCCAGATTTTTAACAAATATCCTGCATCTTTAATGTCTTTAGCAATGGTCGGCGTCAAAATATGGTGATCGATATGCACGCTGTAAGCCTGGCTAGCGGCGATAGACGTTAAGCTATAGCCGTTCCATACCTCACAGATAAACCCACGACGAACTTCCGGCATTTTTTGCTGGCAAAGCTCTAAAGCACGTTTTTGGAAGCTGGAAAAAAGCAGCTTATCAATGGGGAAATCTGTTTTCTTCACCAAATCAATGACGGCATTAACCAGTGGCTCGATTTGTTCAGCATGGTGGATTTTAAGTTCAAGGTTGAGCGTTAAATCCAGGGCAAGGCAAGTGTCAAATGCCTCGGCAAGGGTAGGGATGTGTTCACCTGTAAAGTCTGAGTTAAACCAACTACCGGCATCAAGTTCTTTTAGCTCCGCAAGGTTCAAGTCCGCAATTTTTCCTTTGCCGTTGGTACAGCGGTTGACCGTTTCATCATGAATAACAACAGGAACTCCATCGGCACTTAACTGGGTGTCGATTTCAACCCAGCTTGCACCTGCTTCGGCAGCTTTTTTGATACTGACAAGGGTATTTTCTGGGGCTAGAGCGGCTGCGCCGCGATGACCAGTGATCATAATATTCCTACAATGATTTCGCATGTTCATTTGAAAATTCACATAACAGTATGTGGCTTATGTTACCGCATTATGACACTCAAATCTTGCCGTTAGTATCGAGTGGATTTCATGTTCATATATATAACCTAATGGAAATTAGTAACTGACATGCTGTTTCATATGAATGCCGAAATTGCGACAATCAATGTTCATATGAATGTAATATTTTCATTTCATACTCCCTGCCGTAAATCGTTTTTCATCCGAATAATACATATTGAAGGCTAAAGGATATGAAAAAGCTACTAGGAACTGTTTTGACTGCCACGGCATTATTGGTTGGTTGTGGTGAAGCTGATAATAAAACTACAGATACAGCGGCTCCGATTGATCTAAACATGAGCTTGGTGTTCACACAGAACGAGTTGCTAACACAAGAGTTGATCAAGGCGACAGATGTGATCCGTGACCGTACCGATGGTTCAGTGAACATTAAAGTATTTCCGGGTGGCCAGCTTCCTGTTTACAAAGATAACCTAGAGCAGGTTGTTAATGGCGCTAACTGGATTGCCGTTGAAGATCTTAGCTATCTAGGCGATTACGTACCAGATTTCGCAGCACTGGCTGGTCCTATGTTGTACAACACTTACGATGAATACCTTGCGATGATGAAAACCGACTATGTTGGTGGCTTGGAAGCACAAGCTGAAGCAAAAGGTATCAAGGTATTGAATGCAGATTACATGTTCGGCTTCCGTCATATGATCAGCAACAAAGAGATTGTTAACTCTGAAGATATGAAAGGTATGCGTATCCGTGTACCGCAAAGCCAGTTGTTCATCAGTACGCTTCAAGCAATGGGTGCTGCACCTGCAGCGCTACCATTCCCGGAAACTTATGCCGGTGTTCAGCAGGGCGTGGTTGATGGCCTTGAAGGCTCAATCCTAACCATGTACTCAACCAAAATTTATGAAGTTGCTAAAAACATGTCTCTGACTAAGCACTTCTTGGGCACCGTGGGCATTTATATTTCGCCATCAGTATGGGACAAGTTCACATCAGAGCAGCAGCAAATCATCATGGAAGAGTTGGAGGCTGGTGCCGAGTCTAACACTGCCGAGCTTATCAAGTTGGATCAAGAGTACACCGAAAAACTTGAAGAGCTGGGTGTGACCTTCAATGAAGTGGATTCAGAAGAGTTCAACAAGCTAACGGCTGATGTATACAACCAGTTCCCGACATGGAGTGAAGGTGTTCATGCAACCATCATGAACGAACTGGCGGTTATCCGAGCAAATCAAGACTAAGTAGTAGCGCTAAAAAGAATCGCCGGTGAAGTAGGGAGCACCGGTGATTCTTTATTTGCTTTGGAGAAAAATGTGTTTTTGATACGTAACTTAGAAGAAATCCTCGCCTCAATTGCAATTAGCATCACTGTACTTGTTGTTATCGTGAATGTGGTATTGCGTTATGGCTTCGGCTTTGTGGTGCCATGGAGCGAAGAGTTATCGGTAGTGTGCTTTATTTGGGCTGTGTATTTGGGTATTAGCTCTTGCTATAAACACAAGCTCCACATGGGGGTGGATGTTGTTGTCGCCCTGTTGCCACATAAGGCAAAACGTCCTTTTCAGCTAGTGGTACATGTGTCTTTACTCGCTCTCAATATTCTGATGGCAGTGCTGAGCTACCAGTACACAATGCTGTCAAATAAAGTTACCCCGGTGATGGGAATGTCTTATTTCACTATTAATGGTGTGCTGTTTATCAGCTTTGCTCTGATGGCACTACACACGGTGAAATTCATTATCTCAGATATAAACACGCTTAAACGTGGTAAGTAATAGGTCATTTTGTGGAAAGCTATCTACCTATCGGTATTCTCTTTGTTCTGTTTTTATTGAACATCCCCATTGCCTTCTCATTGATTGCGTCAGCGATGGTATATTTTTTATTTCTGAATAATTCGATTCCCGTTACCTTAGTCATGCAGCGCTTCATTAGTTCCGCGGAATCATTTCCGCTCTTGGCAATCCCCTTTTTTATTATGGTGGGATCGGTGATGAATTACGCTGGGATCAGCCGCAGCTTATTAGCTTTTGCTGATGCCATGATAGGGCATAAAACCGGAGGCTTGGCGCAGGTGAATGTTGCGTTGAGTACCCTGATGGGGGGAATCTCGGGTTCGGCTAATGCTGATGCGGCTATGCAGTCTAAAATCTTGGCGCCAGAAATGACCAAGCGCGGTTACGATTTGCCATTTACCGCAGCAGTAACCGCAGCCTCATCCAGTATTAGTCCGGTTATCCCACCGGGTATAAACCTGATTATTTTTGCGTTGCTGGCGAATGTATCCGTTCACCAGATGTTTATTGCAGGGTACGTTCCTGCATTCTTGATGGCTATCTCACTGATGGTGACCATTGCCTTTATCGCCAGAAAGCGAAACTATAAGCCATCACGCAGTGAGCCAGCACCAGCAAAGGAGCGTTGGCAATACTTCTTTAAAGCGATCCCTGCGCTGTTGATCCCCTTTGGCATTATTCTCGGTATGCGCTTTGGCCTTTTCACACCAACGGAAGCCGGTGCGATTGCGGTATTGCTCTGTAGCATTATTGGCATCTTCGTATACCGGCAACTTGAGTTTCGCCATTTTCCGATGATTTTGCGTGAGACGGTACAAGGCACCAGTAGCGTGATGTTTATCATCATCGGTGCCATGGTCTTCGGCTATTACATGACGCTGGAGCAAATTCCACACAATGTTGCATCAGGCCTGATTGAGTTAACGGACAATAAATATGTTTTGCTGCTGCTTATCAACGTATTGCTCCTTGTTGTTGGTATGTTTATCGAAGGTGGCGCAGCAATGATCATCCTGACGCCCTTGCTGCTTCCTGCGGTGTTGAACTTGGGGGTTAACCCGGTTCATTTTGGCATTATTATTATTGTAAACATCATGATTGGCGGGGTAACGCCACCCTTTGGCTCAATGATGTTTACGGTGTGTTCCATCCTAAAAGTGAAGATGGTGGACTTTGTCAGGGAAGTACTGCCGCTACTGTTGGCGCTGTTCACTGTGTTGATGCTGCTGACATTTTCAGAAAGTTTGGTGATGTTCTTGCCGAATATGTTGTAACAAGTAAGAAATCTTTGAGGTTTATATGAATTCGGATGTGATGAGCCTATCACCAGCGTGGAAAAATATTGAATGGGTGTTGACGGATGTCGATGACACGCTGACTTGGCAAGGGCAACTGCCTCCAGAGGCATTAATTGCTTTGCAGCAACTGCGAGATGCGGGTAAGAAAGTCATTGCTGTAACCGGTGCTTGTGCAGGTTGGGGCGATCATATTGCACAACTTTGGCCGGTAGATGCGGTATTGGCTGAAAACGGTGCGGTGATCATGGAAAAGAAAGACGGTTACCTGACGCTACGCTCAAATACGCCAATCAATGGAATCAGAAGTGCTCAACAACGCCTTAAAACCGAAGTTGAAGCGATTCTTGTTGATTACCCTGATTTGAACCTGACCTTGGATCAAGCTTACCGGGTTTGCGAGGTAGCGATTGATATAGGTCAAAACCGACCTAAGATTGATAGCCAGATAGTTAATGAAATTGTGGCCCGTATTCATACCCTCGGTGCCAATGCAACGGCAAGCTCGATTCACATCAATGCGTGGTATGGGGAACACTCAAAAAAAGCAACCGCGACTGCATTTCTTAAAGAGAAGGGCCTGACGGAGCTGCAGATTACACAAACTGCGTGTTACGTGGGAGACTCTATGAATGATCAATATATGTTCGAGTTGCTGCCTATGAGCGTTGGGGTAGCGAACATCAAGCATTATTGGGACCAGTTGCAATTCAAACCTCAGGTTGTCATGTCTAAACCTGGCGGATTTGGTTTCGCAGAATTTACCGGCCAACTACTGGCACTTTAGTAAACGTATGTAAGCAGGCCACCCGGCCTGTTTTTTTAGCTAAATAGCCTTTATTGGTGTTTCACCAATAGCAACGAACACTTTACGCTTACAAATTGGGCAGTAGAACTTATATTTGTTTTTTTGGGTGATATGCCGCTCGATAAAACTACGTCTGATTCTTAGACTATGTTGATTTGTTCCACAGTGTATACACATATCCTTATGCTTACCCTTGCTCTGGTGACTGTTTATTGACTTGGCGTTCAACTTATTGACGCTTAACGTTGTCATGAGAGCAAAAATAAGCTAGCAGCGCAATGCAAGGTGTATCATAATTGCGACAGGTTGAGTGAGTTATCAATATCAGGTGCAGCGAACTTCTCATCAATCATGACAAATCAACGACTTTTTTTATGAGAACCTTCGACCAAAGTGTGACGGTTGTTATATAATTGTCGGTCAAGCAATTTATCCCGGCATCAGGTTACGGGATATTGTGAAGTAAAATAAGGTAACTACATGAATTTAAATCAAGAGCTTCAGAGTCTAAATAACCGTTTAGATAAACTTCGCCGTAAGTTGGCTGGAGCAGAAGAGCGTGGTGATCAGGCGATTGCAGGTCAGGCTACACAAGAAATCGAGACCATTACCAAAAAGATTAATAAAGTTAAGGGCCGCTCTAAGCACGAACTTAACAAAAAAGGCTCGGATGTGAAGTCACTGGCTTTCAATCGTCCACTGACAAAAGCTGAGCAGGCCGATATGGGCAAACTGAAGAAGTCAGTTAAGGGCTTAGTTGTTGTTCACCCAATGACAGCACTTGGCCGTGAAATGGGCATTAGCGTTGTTACAGGTTACGCACCAAAAGCTTTTTAATTAAAAGCGTACTTTGAAAAACCAGTCGTGCCCAACGGCTGATTCGTTACTTACTGAGGAATGGTTAATTCCTCAGTGTTGATTTAACTTAAAGGAAAGTTGCATGAAGCTGTCTGTTTTGGATCAAGCACTGTTCGATCACCTTTACCGCGATATCCGCGAATTTCGCAATACTTTTGACTTGGATATTGAGTCGCCTTCCAGTTTGAACGAACAGGCTGATGCATTACACACATCATTGGCGGTAGAAGAGTTAACAGAATTAGCGGAGGCTGACTCACTGGTTGAGCAAGCTGATGCGATTGTTGATTCGGTTTATGTCCTAATGGGACGCTTGGTTCACCTAGGTGATGAGAAAGTAGAGTCTAATATCGGTATCAGCTACCTTATTGACCTGCTACTTCAGATTGCGACGCGTTTAGGCTTTGACTTTGTATCTTGCTGGGATGAAGTACATTCAAGCAACATGAGCAAGGTTTGCCGTAATGAAAAAGAATTCGAAGAAACCAAGGCTTTCTATGCCGAGCAGGGTGTCGAGATAGTAGGTAGCCAGAAGGGCGAATATATTATTGCCAAGTGTGCCAAAGATGTAGACTTAGGCGATAAGCTTGTTCGTCAAGGCAAAGTCCTGAAATCGGTATACTACCGTCCAGCTGATTTGGTTAAGTTGGTGACAGCGTAACTCTAGTTTGTTGTGTTGAAAGCTCGGTAAGGTGAGAACAAACCATTCTCTCTACCGAGCTTTTTTGTACATAGCCTGTAGTCATTAAGAAAAAGACACTCAACCTATGCCTTCTAAATCTACGCCTTCAAAACCACAGCAACAGCTCTCTTCTGATACGTCACTTGGTAGGCAGTTATTTGATATGACTTGGCCGATGCTGTTTGGCGTGCTTTCCCTGATGAGTTTCCAGCTTGTTGATAGTGCTTTTATCGGTCAGCTTGGTGTATTGCCCTTGGCTGCACAAGGTTTCACCCTTCCAATGCAAATGGTGATCATTGGACTTCAAGTTGGGTTAGGCATTGCGACAACGTCACTTATATCACGCGTCTTGGGGAGTGGTGAGTATCTGCGAGCCAAACAGCTTGGTGGGCTGGTGGTGCTTACTGGCGCGATCAGTGTGCTGTTAATTTGTCTGCTAATTTGGTTTTCGCGACATGGTCTTTTGCAATTACTCAGTGCACCCGTAGATGTCTATCCCGTTATAGACAGTTACTGGCCTGCATGGTTGGTAAGCTCTTGGTGTGGAGCGATGCTGTATTTTGCCTATAGCTTATGTCGTGCCAATGGTAATACTATGCTACCCGGTATCATGATGGTCGTGACCAGTTTGCTTAACATGGTGCTAGACCCATTGTTTATTTTCACTTTCGATATGGGGTTGGTGGGGGCCGCTTGGGCAACTGTTGTTGCTTTCAGTGTCGGAATGATTGCCGTCTTTCCTAAAGTGATACAGCGACATTGGCTGAGCTTCGACTGGAAAGGCTTGGATATTCTGGCTTCAGTTAAGGAGCTTATAAACATCATGGCTCCAGCGATGCTCAGTCAGTTGCTGCCACCTCTGTCATCGATGCTAGCAACAAAGTTGGTTGCAGGTTTCGGCGCTGCTACCGTTGCAGCATGGGCACTGGGCTCGAGACTAGAGTTCTTTTCGATTGTGATTATATTGGCTCTGACTATGTCGATGCCACCAATGGTCGGTCGTTGGCTGGGGAAGGGCGAAATTGGCAAGATTAAATCCTTGGTTTCACTCTCAGTGAAATTTGTATTGGTGTGGCAGTTTGCGATCGCGGTTATCTTGTATATCCTTTTATCGCCTTTGACGTCATTACTGACGAGTGAATCAGCAGTCGGCGATATTTTGTCACTTCATTTAACTTGGGTACCATTAAGCCTTGGCCCGCTTGGTATCTGTATGTTGATGGTGTCTATTTGTAATGCGCTTACCATGCCAATGCGAGCACTGGTTATTTCAGCTTTGCGCTTGTTTGTCTGTTTCTTACCGCTGCTTTGGCTTGGTGCACAATACGGTGGTATTCAAGGACTGTTTATTGGTGCCATGATAGGTAATTTATTGGCGGGTGCTGTTGCCTGGGGATGTTATCAGCGAGGTATGCGAGCGGTTGAAGCAAAATTTGCTAACACAGCCTCGTATTAACGAAATAAAACAAGAAGATGGATTAGATTGAATGAAAACTTTTACTCTTAATGACCAGACGATGCATTATCAAGATATTGGATCAGGCCCCGTTCTCGTTTTTGGTCATAGCTATTTGTGGGACAGCGCTATGTGGGCGCCGCAAGTGGAAGTGTTAAGCCAGTCATATCGCTGCATTGTTCCTGACTTCTGGGGGCATGGTCGTTCTTCATCTGCACCTGAAAAAACACGTAGTTTAAAAGATTACGCTAATGATGTACTTTTCCTTCTCGACCATCTGGAAATCGATGACTTTTCGCTTATCGGTTTATCATCAGGTGGTATGTGGGCAACAGAGTTAGTAATCAATGCGCCGGCCCGGGTTAAGTGCCTTGTTCTGATGGATACCTTTGTTGGTTTGGAGCCTGAGGTTGTCCACACCAAGTATTTTGCGCATTTGGCAGAGGCTGAAGCACTATCTACCTTACCAATGGAAACCGTTGAATTCTTTGATGAACGGCAGTTTGCGGCATTAGATAAAGACAATCCTGTTCGTGTGCGCTTCCGCGAGCAATTACTGGCGGCGGATAAAGAGCAAGCCTTGGCGTTGGTTAAAGCGGGTCGAATGGTGTTTGGACGTCGGGATATGTTTGAAGACGCTGAAATGTTTGCGCTGCCAACTCTGATTATGGTTGGTGCTCAAGATAAAATGAGGCCGGTTCTCGAATCTCAATTAATGCATGATGGTATTACTGGTAGTGAGTTTGTGTTGATCCCAAATGCTGGGCATATCAGTAATCTAGAGCAAGCCGACTTCGTCACCGACAAGTTATCGGCATTTCTTGCCAAGCATCTCACTAGATAATCATCTCGATAAATAGCTAAGTGAACAGATAAAAAAGAGCCAGTCACTGAATGACTGGCTCTTTTTTATTGGACTGCTTTCATTTAACCAAGCTGCTCACTATAAAGAGGCTGGTTTGATGCTTTGGTTGCTAGTGATTGTTGCATTTCAGCAACCAACTGCTGCTGATTCGGTAGCGGAATTGCGGCAATATCGCAGATCAGAGAGCCATGCTCATTATCATGAAAGACCATGCCACAGGCTGCAGGTTTGCCTTTGAAGAACCCGACATATAGTTGTGCTGGTGAATTATCTTCAAACATGATTTGAGTGAGATATTCAATGACGGCTTCTTTGTCGGTTTCATTTTGCCAGCGATTGGCAAGGACAAGTGCATATCGGATAGTGAGTGGGTGACAATCCACTGGGTAGATGGACAGCGAGTCAGAGCTGGAGGAGTCGCAAGCTTGGTAAGGACCAAACTCTACAGTTGCTTGGGTATCCTGATATAAGGCAAGACCTTTTTCACTGAGAGGGGTTGGAAACTCCGCATCGGTGATATGGCTTGCCATCCACCGGCTTTTTCGTTCGATGAGCTGCTTCATCTTGACTACTGACCGTATATTTTGCTTTGATTGCCAACACCATACCGCAAAAGAAACCTTGAGGGTATGGCTTGCGACTTATTTGCTCAATTAATGACTGATTATAACCTCATCATTAGCGACGCGGTGTCTTTCGCTATAAATACCATCATCAGAGCGTTTGCCGCAGCTGATAATCATAGTGATTTCAGCATCTTTATGTAACCCGAGCAGTGTTTTAGTCCGCTTGGAGTCGAATCCCTCCATAGGACAGGTATCATAGCCTTCTGCTCGCATTGCTGTCATGAAGGTCATTGCAGCCAGTGAGCTGCTTTTGTGTAAACAAACGCGCAAGTCAGCTTTACTGACTTCTCTTACCATTGGTTTTTTAATGCCAAGTAAAGCACTGACGATCTTTCTGCCGATCCCATAGATCCCAAAGCGATCATTGTTATAGACAAAAGGGATCAGCTTTTCGTAATACTTTAATGCACGTTTTGCTGTCGCATCTTCACGTCCTTCGAATGCACCTCGAATCGTGGCTGCATTCATTTCTGCTCGGCCTTTCCATTTATGTGGCGTAACCACAAAAGCCACTAACTCGTTGGCAGTTTTGGCTGCATTTTGGCCCATACAGTATTGCGCGAGTTGGTTTCGTTTTTCTTCGCTGACAACGCGGTGGAATTCCCATAATTGCATATTTGAACTATTGGGAGACAGTGTCGCTAACTGGAGTGAGCGTGAAACAGCTTGATGCTCAAAAGAAGCTGATTGGTCATATTTTCGAACTGAACGACGGGAATGGATTAGATCGGTAAATACAGTAGTTGATTCAGACATGTTAGGGGCTGTGGCCTTTAGACAATAAAGTTGAAAACCTGAAACAACTATACCTGTTTTAGTGGACCGCCTATATAGACCACACTGAATGATTCAGTGCTTATCAAAGAAATCTTTGTTCCTGATGTATTTATTCATGTAGTGGTAGGTGATGGGCCTAAGCACCCAACTGATAATAGAGCGATATAACCTCACCAGTGTCGGTGTATCTTCGTAAATCTTACCATTGTGTAACCAAAGGGCTTTTCCGACATGCCAGAACATAAACGGGATAGGCGGTAGAAAAGTTACGATATCTAAGTCACAGCAAATCCGATACGTTCGTTTAGCCAAAGGGTAGCGTTGCTTGAAATTCCAGAAGCCAGTTGCCGGTTGACCAAACGTCACAATCCGCTTTATAGCAGCGGGATGGTGTTGGTAGAGGCGATGAGCGACCAAAATGGCCATCGCGCCCCCCGAGGAGTGTCCTGTAAAGCTTACTCGTTTACCTTGTTTGATAAGTGGAACAAGAACCGATTCGACTTGCTGATAAAGTGTTAGCGCTGTTTGTTTAAAGTTTCTTTCACTCGCCTGCATGAACTCTACATTCATACTTTCGCTTAGGTGAGGGTTTGGCTGAATGGTGCTGGCTTTGCTGTTTTGCTCCAATAAAGAATAATAGCCCCAGTGAACATGACAGCATTGATCACCGGAACGAATCTTCTTAGGAAAGAAGGCCAGGTTAATTAGCCAATCCCAGACGCTTTGTGAACCCTTAAATACGACAACAACTTCATTTCTTTCTCCCCACAAAATCCGAATAATGGTACGGCCCCAGCGATCGGTGACTTCATGACGGCCATTTTTATCGAATCCGTATAAGGTGTGGTTGAAGGTAGTGGGGTAAGCAAGGTTACAGAGAATGGCATAGCGCTCGTATTGGTATCGCTTCAGAGGTTTCATTCAATGTTGATCCTTACCTACAAGATAACTAAAACATATAGCTTAAGTATGTGACATTTCGAATAAGAAATGCGGCTTGACGATGATCACGGTGTGAAATAAAAACTGTCATGCATGCCTTGTAGGATGGATAAATCATTGCGTGCAGATCAAATTTTATGAAATGCAGTGCCTAATGTTTGTTCAATGTTAGCTCAATTTGCTATAAGAATAGATGGCTGGCTTTTCATACTTTTTTAACTATTAAATATAGATACATGGCAGGTAACAACATGATGGAATATGACTTTAATACACACCCTTTGATGAAACTCACCGAAGCGACTCAACCTGAATCTCTTGTTAAGCACTTTCAAAGCATGATGCTGGCGGGAAAAGCATTTGAAACAATGACGTTGGACAGTACTAAGCAGATGCTTGAACAAAGTTATCAGCAAAGCCTTAAATTAATTGAGGAAATGGATAAGCAGTTTGTTTATCGAAATGATCAACAGCAGTCGTTATGCTTCCCCTTTGATTTTATGGATCAAGTGACAAGGAATATGGCGGATCAATGGAATGCATTGGCAGGATTGCCAACAAGTTCGGCTGATCAACTTGAGGAAGCCCTTGAAGAGGCGAAAAGTAAAGAAGCTGAGCTATCAAGCAAGATAAAGAAGCAAGACGCTAAGATAAGTGAATTGAACCAATTGCATTTAGATAGCCAAGCTGAAGTGGCAAAGGCAACTAAAGCCAAGCAAACGGCTCAGAGAAATGCACGCAAGGCAAAAGCTGACCTTGAAACGGCTACAGAAACAAGTAAACAACTTGAAGAGCAGGTTACTCAGCTCAGTTCTGAAAAGGCTGACACCCATTTAGAAAACCAAGCGTTGAATCAGCAAAATGAAGAGTTGAAGCAACAGATAGCTCAACTACAATCTCAATTGGAAGCGGTAGGACAAGACTCTTAATACGATCCTGTAAAACCTCATACCGTAAAGAAGCGCCTAATGGCGCTTTTTTCGGAATGGACCTTTTGTTGAGTTAATTACGCTATACGTGAACTATCTATGGGATTGTTGTGGTGTTTTTGTTAATAATGATTTACATAAAATACAGCCATTGCCTTTAGTAGGAGTCGATATGAGTAATAGGCAGCGTGAAGTAACACTGAGGTTCTTGGCTGAGCCGGGTGACGTTAACTTTGGTGGTAAGGTACATGGCGGCGCGGTGATGAAGTGGATCGACTTGGCGGCATACGCATGTTCGGCAGGTTGGAGCGGTATGTATTGCATAACGGCTTATGCTGGCGGTATTCGCTTTGTTAAACCTATCCATGTTGGCAATTTGGTCGAGGTAACCGCCAAGGTTATTTACACGGGTCGCTCATCAATGCACATTGCGATTGATGTACAAGCCAGTGATCCGAAGGAATTGAAAAACCAGCTGACTACACACTGTATTGTGATTATGGTTGCGGTGGATGAAAACGGTCAGTCAGCAGAGATACCTGAATGGTGTCCCGAAACAGAAGAAGACAAAGCCCTCAGAGAGTCAGCTATTCGCCTTATGAATATGCGCAAGGAAATTGGTGAAGAGATGGAAGCTCATGTGAAGTATATTAAGTGATCAACAAGCTAAGGATTTCTTGGGGTAGATCAATTAAATGCGATGAATTTCACAAAGTGCGATAATGATAGTTATAATCATTATCGTTTTCTTTTGTGAGGTAAGGATAAAATGAAACCTGTTGTTTTGTTTGGAGCTAGTCGTGGATTAGGATTTGCTGTTGCTCGTTATTTCCGTGAAAGGGATATTGATGTCTATGCAATGGTTCGTAAACCTGAGAGTGCAGCGGATCTAGAAGATCTTGGTGTTAATGTGGTATTAGGCGATGCGCTTGAACAGAGTAGTATCAAATCCTTCCTAGATGGTGTGCCAAAAGGAAGTGTTGCTGTCTCGACTATGGGAAGTTTCCAAGCGGATAATCCTGTCGATTATATCGGTCATCGAATGGTAATCGATGAGCTTGAAAAGCATAATCTACGTCGTTTTATCATGGTCACATCGCTAGGTTGTGGCGATTCATGGCAGTACTTATCTGACAAAGCGAAAGTGGTTTTTGGTCAAGCGGTTCGAGAAAAGAGTCTAGCTGAGTCATGGTTAACAACAAGTCAGTTGGATTACACCATTCTTCGTCCTGGAGGTCTCAAAGACGGAGAACTCACTGAGCAAGGTGTCTTATCAAGCCAAGGAGAAGTGCATGGTTTGATTACACGAAGCGAAGTCGCAAGAGTGATTCACACGTTATTATCGGACGATGGATCCATTGGTCAGATATATGCGTGTGTCGACCCTGTGTTCACAAGTAATTTCAATTACTAACCTAAAACGTAATATCATATTAAAAGCCATCATTTTTGATGGTTTTTTTTGTTGCAAAATGTTTAACCAATTGACGCTAAAGGTCATCAAGGCTATTCTAGCTTACAGTTGTACGCTCAATGGATAGGATCTAAAGGATGACCTCGACCAAACCTCCCGTGTTGTGGCTAAACGTTACGATATTTGCCCTTACTTTTCTTGTTGCAGTGATTGCGACACCGTTATACGCCTATTTTGTCGGCTTTGATGGTGTGCAATGGTTAATGCTGCTCATTGCTTTTTCATTCTGTGGTATGTCGATTACCGCTGGTTATCATCGGCTTTGGTCGCATAAAACATATGAAGCCAATGCAGTCGTTAGGTTTATATTTGCCATCGGCGGCGCATTTGCTCTACAGAACAGTATTTTGCATTGGTCATCTGATCATCGCATACACCATCGTTATGTCGATAAGAATGACAAAGACCCTTATTCAGCTAAGATGGGCTTCTTTTATAGCCATATAGGCTGGATGCTGAGGGAGTATCAAGCGAGCCGTTATAGCGACTACACAAACTGCCGAGATTTACAAAAAGACAAAATAGTTATGTGGCAGCACAAATACTATGCCCCGTTGGCGATTTTGACTAACTTTGGTATACCACTGTTGTTTGGCCTCATTCATGGTGACGTTTGGGGAGCGCTTTTGTTAGTCGGTGTTGTCAGGCTTGTACTAAGCCATCACACTACATTCTTCATAAACTCGTTGGCCCACATCTGGGGCTCACAACCTTACACGGAAAAGAATACCGCCCGTGACAATGGTCTGTTGGCCTTTCTGACTTTTGGCGAGGGATACCATAATTTTCATCATATCTTTGAAAATGATTACCGTAATGGCATTCGCTGGTGGCAGTTTGATCCCACCAAATGGTTAATCAAATCATTGTCATGGCTTGGGGCAACCAAGAATTTACGTACCAGTCCAGAAGATCGTATTGAGAAGGCGAAAGCTAGAATGCTGCATAATCGGGTGCAGAAAAAATTGATGGATAATCTAGCTAACCAAAGTACCCAACTTAAACTGGCAAGGTTAGATGAAGAGTACGAGCAGCTATTGCAAAAGATCGCAGACTACTATGACGCTAAAAAGCGCTTGTTAGATCTAAAGAAGAAGAAGCTACTTAAGCACTATGAGAGTTTTGAATTCTTGCAGCAATATAAAGAAATGAAGCTACGGCTTGAAGAACAACAGCGTTCATGGCAGCGTCTTACAGCACAATATGTTTAATGATTAAAGTATAGATACCAAGAGGCGGGGAATTTCCCCGCCTTTTTTGACTTCATGAGTGGTCACAAGTTAAGCTCTCAGAAAATCATTGACGTTTAGTTGACGTAAGAAGAGATGGTCACCAGTAGAATCGTCAAATAATGTCTCATTTTTGCAAACGCTGTTATTCGTAATATAGCGGCCAATGAGATTTGCCATAATTAGGGGATGTAGAGATGGAGGTACTGGTGTGAGACGCTTGTTAATAATGCTACTCGCTGGTGTAATGTCGTGCTCTGTTCAAGCGGTTGAATATCAAAAGCCCGATGCAGACAGTAAGTTAGTAGGTGTCATGGAGTACTACCAAGTCATCAAGGGAGACAGCCTGCTTGATATCGCCAACCGATATAATGTTGGTTTGTTGCAGTTGATGGCTGCGAATCCTGGTGTTGATCCTTTCTTGCCGACACCAGGCTCGTTACTAACAGTCCCGATGCAGCTGGTATTACCCAATGCGAAACGCCAGGGGATAGTTATCAACCTTGCAGAGTTACGGTTGTACTATTTCCCTAAGAACAGTGAAAAAATGTATGTCTTCCCAATAGGGATCGGTCGTGTAGGGCGTGAAACACCCAAAATGACGACTAGCATCAGCCAAATGACCGAAGGTCCAACTTGGACGCCTACTGCGAATATTCGTAAAGAATACCGAGAAAAGCACAATATTGAGTTACCAGGAGTTGTGCCTGCGGGGCCTGAAAACCCACTTGGTGAGTATGCAATGAGGCTTTCTTATGGAAGCGGACAGTACTTGATCCATGGAACCAATAAAGATTTCGGGATTGGTATGCGTGTTAGCTCTGGTTGTATTCGAATGAACCCATGGGATGTTGAATGGTTGTTCAGCCAAGTTTCGCGTGGAACTAGGGTACAAATCATCAACCAGCCTTTAAAGCACACAGTTGAGCCTGATGGCAGCGTCTATGTCGAAGTTCACGAGCCGTTGTCCAGAAGTGAAAAGCAAATGGGTGAGTTCAAGACTGTGAAGGCACCTGAAAGCCTTTTGGCCGAGGTGGCTGGTAGCGATGAAGGATACCAAAACCTTGATGTTGCATTGCTAAAACAGTCTGGTGTTCCACAAAGGTTGAACTAAGTAATACTTAATCAGCAAGGTCAAGTAAAAGGAAACAAAAAGCCACCAGTCGGTGGCTTTTTTTATAGCGCTTTACCTAACACGGGGAGTGCTAAGGAAGAAATCATCTCTGGTGAGGTATTAAGTGCCTCAGCAATTTGTGGGAGTTTGCGACCAGAGCGAGATAGCTTAAGTGCCTCTCGCATGAGTACACAAGATTCAATCTCTTTCACAGAGAACCCAGTATAGGCAGTGATTTCTTCAAGAGCTTTGTTGTCCGTTACCTTGTCACCTTTAAGTAGCGATGTTAAGGAAAGCTGGTGATGACCACTTAGCGCTGGACTCGTCGATTTACTGCTGACTTTCAGCTTAGCGACCTGATCAGCTAATACTTTGAGTAAGTTACCAGTTTCGCCTTCCAAAGTGATCTCATTGCCCATGTTTAGCCATTTATTGAGCTCTTTGGAAAGCGCACTGATTAGAGGTGTCATTCGAAAGAACCCAGCTTCACGACAAATGGCAGTTGTCAGGCGAGGGGAGAACTCGACTTTACTGTATGTTGACCCAGGCATCATTGTGACAGCATGCAGACAATCGAATGGAATGAAAAAGCCATTTCCGGCCGTCACTGTATATTCAGCTTTGCCTAAACGGATAAATGCACAACCTGATGTCAGGATAAGCATGTAGGCGGTATGATTTTTTTTTCTAGAACCGACATCCAGAAAAGTATGTTGATGCAGTGAATATTCAATAGCTTGTTTCATAGTTAGTCTCTAGCAATTTCGCTGGCACATGTTGTTCGCTTTTAATGCAAGCGTCAACTGATCGGGGAATTTTAACAGATAAATGGCGTTTTTTTGGCTAGAAATGTTAGCCGTTGGGCAGACATTACAACACCAAGAAGGTAAAGTGATTGAAATTAATGCGATTTAATCTGGTAAGACCTCCAACCATTGCAATGTTGGGGGGATGTCATTGGGTAAATCTAATAAATCTGCGTAAAATGTCGCAGTTTTTTCAACATATGAAGCAGTACAGTGCAGTCTAATAACGATATCTATAAAGAAATTCGCCCTTACAATGACGATGAAGTCAGTGGGGCTATTACGCGTCTGGTTAACGATAAAGAGTTCATAAACGCGATTCTCAATTACCGTTTTCCACAGCTATCAGGTGTGTTTGGCTGGCTGCTTATACCGCTGATTAAACGCTTTCTTATTAACAAGTGGTCAAACATCAAAACAGTCGATGATGTTCAACGCCAAATTGCAAAATACATGCATGCGACGATTGATCACTCTTGTGACGGTGTCACTTTTAGTGGCCTTGATAAGCTTGATCCTAAACAATCCTACCTCTTTGTGTCTAACCACAGGGATATTGCGATGGATCCGGCGATGGTGAACTGGTGTTTGTTTAATAGCGGCTTTGATACGGTTCGCATTGCTATTGGTGATAACCTACTCAAGAAACCTTGCGCGACCGAGTTAATGCGCCTGAACAAAAGCTTTATTGTTAAGCGTTCAGCGAAAGGCCCGCGTGAAATGATGAAAACGCTTGGTTTGCTTTCTAATTATATTTTCCATTCTCTAGAGACAGGGAATTCCATTTGGATCGCTCAAAAAGAAGGGCGAGCCAAAGATGGAAATGACAAGACAGATCCAGCCATCCTAAAAATGTTTTATATGGATGGCCGTAAACAGAAAATCGAATTTTCTGAATACATGTCAAAGCTAAACATTGTTCCAGTTGCCATTTCCTATGAAAATGACCCATGTGATGTTGCAAAGGCGAAAGAGCTTTACCTTAAGCAAACTGAAGGCAGTTATGAGAAAGGTGAGCTTGAAGATATTGAAAGCATCATCCAAGGTATCGTCGGCCAAAAACGCCGTATTCATGTAAGCTTTGGCGATGCGATTGGCTCTGACTTTGAAACACCTGAATTGCTAGCAGAAGAGATAGATCGTCAGATTACTGCTAATTACCATTTGTTCCCTGCCAACTACATAGCTGCAGATATGGCCGATAGCTCAGTAAATGATGCCGAAGTGGCTCGGTTTAATGAGAAATTTTCGGGCTTACCTGATGGAGTCGTTACTATTCTCAAGCAGATGTACGCGATACCCGCACAGAAAAAACATCAGTAATAAGAAAGCAGCCATTAGGCTGCTTTTTTTGACGCTGTTGATAAAGACTTAAAAATTCGTATCATTAGCGGGGCTCAAGGTGCGTACTATTGATTTCGGAGACACCACCTCAACACGTCTATTACGCTGTTTGTCCACTGCACGACTTCCTGAGCTCAATGGCTCTGTACTCCCTGCTGAGACTATCTGAATCCGCTCTTCTTCAACGCCAAAAACCGACGATATGTAAATAGCGATGGTAAAGGCGCGTTCATAAGAAAGTCCGACGTTATCATCTTCATTAGAAAAATCATCGCTGTGGCCAACGACGATTACATAGCTATCTGGGTGTTGACGTAATCGGACAGCAATCGGGTCTAAAAGCAACTGGCCATCAGAAGTTAAATCAAAGCTCTCGATATCGAAATAAACAGTGGTACGTAATTCGGGCAGTTCGGTCAACAAAATCTGCGCATTGGGAACCACATTGTCATTACTACCAGACGATGGCGTAGTAGATGTGTTGGTGACATTGTCACTTCCATTACCACAGCCTAAAGCCAACACAACAAACGTAATTAGCGTGATGCGTGAAAGGGTTGAAGCGATAATGGGGGCTAGAGTTTTCAAACCAACTAAACCTAATTATGAAGTCATATATGTTAGGTTTAGCTGATCTGTAATGAATCACAACTGCGAATATAAGATAGCTAGGTAGATCAACGTGCTGCAGGATTAGGTGTTCGATATGGAGGAACAGACATACGCTCTGCCATGAAATCGATGAACGAACGCACTTTAGGTGCGAGGTATTTACGACGTGGATAGACGGCGTAAATCGGTAGCTCAACGTCAGCCTTCCATTCAGGTAGTAGCTGTATCAGTTTACCTGTCTCAATTTCGTCGGTAATAAGGTATGTCGCTAGATAAGCGATGCCCAAACCGGACAGAGCTGCATCGAGAACAGCAGGGGCATTATCTATACGATAGTTACCACGCGCTCGAATGGCTTGCCTTACACCGTCTTTAGTAAATTCCCAGTTTGTATATTTTCTTTCTCGGCTCTGGTAAGTGATGCAGTTGTGTTGACGCAAATCTCCAGGAACCTTGGGCATGCCATTCTCTTGGATGTAGTCCGGTGAAGCAACAACGGCAAAATGGCAATCTGCAAGTCGACGAGCAACCATGCCTTCCGGTGGGTGTTCATGGATTGCTACCCAGCAATCAAAGCCTTCTTCAAGTAGGTTAGGGCGATGATCAAAAAGGCTAACCTCTAATTCCAATCCCGGGTGTTCTTTTTGAAACTCAGCAAGTGCAGAAGTGATATGGGGATTACCAAAAGACTGCGCTATACCAATGCGTAACACACCTTTAATCTCATTACGGTAACCTGCAACAAGCGCTTCAGCTTCATTCACTGTATCGAGAAGCTGCTGGCCATATTCTGCATATTGAAGGCCTATTTCTGTCAAAGCGACAGTACGAGTGCTTCGCTGTACGAGCTGACAACCAAGGCGCTCTTCCAAAAAGCGAATTTGTTTACTGACTTGAGATTTAGAAATCCCAAGACGCTCTGCTGCCCTTGTGAAATTTTGTTCATGACCAACAGTCGCAAGGATCACCATTTGTTGCAGATTTTCTAGCATAGGTAAGACCAACTTCATGTTATTGAAGAAATTATATCACTGAACAGAATGTGGGAGAATGCTTGTGAATCGCTTGGTAGGCAGAAAAACGTGAAAAAAGACTGTGTTAAGTGAAAAAACACACCAAATAAAGTTATTAAAAACAATGGTTAACATTCATTGTTTACCGTGGGAGATAATGGTGATGTATGATAAACGTTTATTTAGTTAGATTAGTCGTAACTAAAGAGTGCTACCGTTTGAATATATAGTCATAAAATTAACCATATCAATGGATAAGATTAAATAGAGCGATTTTATTAATTATTGTTCTGGCTATATTATCAGAGCCTCATTAGGAGGTTTTATGTTCAAAGTAATGTGGCAGTTTTTTCTGCTAGGTCTTTATAGTTTTGGTGGTCCTGCTGCTCATATTGGTTATTTCCAACGAGAGTTCGTTCAGAACAAAAAGTGGCTTACCGATCAAGACTTCACCCATGCGGTTGCCTTATGTCAGTTTCTTCCTGGACCTGCCAGTAGCCAGCTTGGTATGTACATCGGTTTTAAGAAAGCAGGGTACCTAGGTGCTGTTGCTGCTTTCGTCGGTTTTACTTTCCCGTCTTTCTTGTTGCTGACTTTTTTGGCTATTGGTAATCAGCAATACAACGATGTGGCTTTTATTGATACGGTTATTCAGGCAGCAAAATTGTTGGCTGTAGTCGTGGTTGCTGATGCTATGTGGGGAATGGTCAAAAAGAACATTACCAGTAAGTTGACAGCTGGCATTGCGGTTGCGACAGGGGGGAGTGTCTTTGTAACTTCTGGTCTATTAGGTCAAATAGCTCCGATTTTACTTGCGGCATGTTTAGGCTTTATTCTTTCTTCGCAAAAGCATCGTAATTTAAACGTTGCGAGCCAACCAGTAATAAAGCCTAACCTTGGTATCATTTCGGTGTTTGCTGTTTTGCTTATTGGTTTGCCTGTGATTGCTGGCCAGTCTGAGTTATTGAACCTGTTTAATGTTTTCTATCAAGCGGGTAGTTTTGTATTTGGTGGTGGTCATGTTGTTCTTCCTCTTTTAGAACCAATGATGGAAGGGATGGTGGAACCTGATACATTCTTGAGTGCCTATGCATCAGCGCAGTTGGTGCCTGGACCAATGTTCACAATGGCTAGTTATTTAGGTGCTTCCACTATTATTGCCAATCCAGTGTTGGGTAGTCTGCTTGCGACTATTGCTGTCTTCCTGCCTGGTAGCTTATTATTGTTTGCTTTCTTGCCGGCATGGGGCGCGTTGTTCAAGCATCAACGTTTGCAAGAATCGATTTTACTGGTCAATGCATGTGTTGTTGGTCTTCTCGCTAGTGCATTCATAAAACCTGTGATCTCTACATCTATTGCATCTGTATTTGATGTGGTTGCCGTGTTAATCGGTTTCTATCTTTTGAAGTACCGAAACATTCCGGTATGGGGATTGATTCTTCTATTTGTTGGATACCAGTTGATAATTTAGTCATAACATTTTAAGGTCACAGCCTTCGGGCTGTGACCTTCTAATCCTAACGCACTATAACTATCAATTCGGTGAGATATCAACCTTACACATCAACAACAACAATGTGCTATAGCAATGTTTAATGCTGATTAAGGTAAAGTTAAGAATCAATTGCTAAAGTAGCATGCATTATCCCGGACTTATTGGTCAGAATTAAATATATGAAAAACCAAAGAAAAATAAGACCAAATCTTACGAATTATGATGTTATCGAAATACTTGAAAAAGAATTGAGAGCATCGGAGAAGCGAATAATTCAACGTACCGTTATGGCCGTCATTGCAGCTTTATTTGCTCTTGCGTTGTTTATCTATGTTTTTGTTAATTCACACGAAACGACAATACAAAACTATGCGGCGGAAGCTATGAAAAAAGCGTTTGAAACCGAACGTGTCATTCATATTATTGATGAGGCCGCTGGTACAAACTTCCTCGAGAGAGGCAACAGGTAATACATTTATGTAAATCAATCGACAGAAGCACCATAGGTATGGTTGCATCTATGGTGCAAAGTGTCGATTAAATTTGTATTACTAGTTCATGGTTTTTGATTAAAAGCTCGGGTCTTGCTGTTTTCAACATCGATTGTTTAAAGTCTTCGTCACTCAAACGATATACTGGTCTGGTCAATAAATACTGCCCAACCATCTCAACAATAGGCGACAACAGCTGTTTGCTTGGAAGATTCAGTTCATTTGGCTTTATGTCGATGTCTTCAACATTTAAGTCATTAAGGAAGATAGCCCCTTCTTCTTTATCGTAATAGGGTACGGCACTGAAGCTCACTTTTATTTGCAGTTGTTGCGGGCTTTGTCCTTGAATGGAAATCTGGGCTTTTGAATCCGCATCTAAGTTAACTCGGTCATTTGCAACCCTACCAATACCTACTTTTACATTCTCAAACTTTATATTGGCATGTGCTAGGCCTTTGATTCCGACTGTCCGTTCAAAGCCGCTTCTATCATCAAGATAGTCCTGTACCTCTTGCTCTGTGACGCTGTAACTCGCGCATGAAGATAAAAGAAATGATACACATAGGGCACAGAAAAATTTCAACATGAACGCCTCAGGCAATAATAATTATCTTTAAAGATTATCAGAGCTAGAGCGCAGCAACGGCTCACATACGAGATCACTAGTTACAAAAGTAGTTATTCAAAGGCAGGCCTCAAATTGCTTTTTGTATAACTTATTCAATCGCTTGTTATACTTTATGCCTTGCTTTACTGAATATCCATTACGCATTTTTTTTTGTATTTTGGTGATTTTGTTATTAACTTTTTCACATTTTTCTTTCTTTGTATTGGAAGAGGCTTGCACTATCCCTGTATGCCAAAACAATAGCACAGAAAGATATGATATAAGTAGGGTGTGATTTGTCATGTTCAAACTCCTGATGAGGGACAGAAGTCACTGTAATTAGGGGTGAAAGCGAAAAATATACACAGATGGAAGGTTTTGAATATCCATCAAAGAAAAAGGAAGTGATGGATATAAAGGTTACATAAAACTAATAAGCCCTCCGGAAGGAGGGCTTATGAATTCATTCGCAAGCTGTTTATGCCGTTTCAGCAAAAAGTAACTCAAGATCGTAATTCTCACGGCTTAGTGTATTTTTAAGTTTCTTCAATGAGCTGACTTGTAACTGACGAATACGTTCACGTGTTAGGCCAACTTCGTCAGCAACTTGCTGAAGCGTTTGAGCCTCGTAACCCAGCAGGCCAAATCGGCGGCACAAGATTTCGCGATCCCGTTTGTTTAAACTCTCAAGCATGCTAATGGCAAGGTTACTGATATCTTGGCGGTCGAGTTCGTTTTCAGGCTTTTCGCCTTCACTATCGGCAATAAAAGCAGAAATAGTTTGTGAGCCTGAATCGTCTGTGATCTGCTGATCAATAGAAACAACCGGTGCATCGTAAGCAAGAACGTTTGAGATATCTTCTACTGAGCGCTCTAGTTTAGCAGCAATTTCTTCTTGGCTTGGCTCTTGGTTTGTACTTTTCATTAGCTGCTTATGAGTTCTCAGGATGGTATTGATCTCTTTTGACACATGTACTGGCAGCCTGATCGTACGTGCTTGGTTATGGATAGAGCGTTCAATGGTCTGTTTGATCCACCATGTCGCATAGGTTGAGAATCTAAAGCCACGTTCTGGGTCAAATTTTTCAACAGCAGTAATTAATCCGATATTTCCTTCATCTATTAAGTCGCTGAGAGACATACCACTGTTACGGTACTTCTTGGCAATACTAACAACTAAGCGCAGGTTACTTTCAATCATGGTTGCCTTGGCTAACTTATCTCCACGTAAGCACTTTCTGCTATAGAGAACTTCTTCCTCTTTTGACAACAACGGTTTGTGCGCGATTTCTTGCAGATACAGATGAATAACATCAGCATCAAAGCTATTTGAATCTTGTGATTTGATATCCATATCTTACCCCTAACAATGACAACCCAATAAATGTTATATGTTTGTTTTATTTTTTAACATGTTCACATTATCATGAACCGTATGCATATGCTATTGAGGTATTGTCGTTTTTTATATAAAAGCAAGAATGTGTTGCAAAGTGATGTTGACAAAGTCCTTTGAATTGACAAAAAAATGATAGGTGGATAATACTTTCAATCAGCAACTACATATCAGAACATGTGCTCACTATTGTCTATTTAATCAGTATGTTGTGCACATATAACTGACCCTAACAGCTCTGTATTCATCAAAAATTTCGTAAAAAAGATTATATAAGGTTTTCTTATCATTAATGGAGAGTTGTGCGATGAAACTCAAAACGAACCTTGTCTCTGGTGTTGTTTTAACAAAGGAAGAACATCAATTTAAAATGTTACTGCTAAAAAGAGTTGGTGAAGGGTACTGGTGTAATGTCGCTGGTAAAATTGAGGATGGTGAGCTCGCATGGCATGCATTCCTACGTGAACTAAAGGAAGAAACTCAACTATCTTCAACTCAGTTATATAATGCGGATTATTTACAGCAGTTTTATTTCCCTCAAACCGATCAAATCTTCATCACTACCGGGTTTGTGGTCTATTGTGACCCAGACAGAAAAGTCATATTGAACCACGAACACACTGACTACCGTTGGTGTTCATTAGAAGAAGCAATGCAATTAGTCCCATTTCCTAATCAGAGGAAATTTTACCAGCATGTTTGGCAGCACTTCATTTATCAATCACCATCGTCACATTTACGCATTCAGGTGAATGATCTTTAATGCTTGGGGAAGTCACTAAGTGGCTTGTCAGTCATCGGTGCAAGTCGAAGTCCAGGGAATGATTTTCAAACGTTCGAATGGAATAGGGTTACCAGATTTATCACTTATGCCATATGTGCCATGTTCCATATGGGATAAGGCTTTCTCTATTAGTACTAGCGTTTCAGTATACTGTTCCACAAGGCCCATAGCTCTGTCGGCTTCTTCTCGTATATTAGCCGCTTCGGCAACGTCCGTGACCGAGCAGTCTTCTTTTTTTGCAATGAGATGGCTTAGCTTGGTGATTTCATCTCGGAAGTGCTCTCGCTTAAGTAATAGTTCGCTATGAAGCAGTTCGATCTTTGCGTCGTCCAGATCGGAGTCCGGATGATAGGTAATGGTCATAAGCTTCTCCAAGTAAGGACACAAGTCATAAGTATAGAGTGCTTCTCGCTGACAGAAAATCGTAGCTTAAACTTGAAACAAAAAAAGGCAGCCAAAGCTACCTTTATCAAATCACCGAATAGTAATAATTATGCTTTCTTAAGATCACGAGCAGGGTAAGTCAGTGCCATACCATCGACTTTAACGTGAACCCAAAAGCCGCCACTGCTTAGACCAGCAACAACCATCTCACCCAGATCAACACCTTTAGTCGCTACAACACGATCGTCTACTGAAAACATTTATAACACCTTGTTTATTAACAATTAGATTAGAATTATCTATGGCGCTATTAAAGCAGAGTTATCAGTCTTCGACTAATCGAGTTTCTGCTTGGGACGATAAAGGTTTTTGATGAATAAGGTTAGAAGGAGTGGAGATTTTCAATACTACAAATACACTTTTCGGTAGCACTTATTTTATCTTTTTTAGCCAGAGCACGGTAAGTTCGCAAACTTTCGCTTCAAAATTAACCTTCTAATGGTCATATTAAAGTACTAAAAGTCACTTACACATATCATGAATGACTCGTACGTATCGTATAGCCGGTCTTCAACTTCTTCGACTTCTGATTGTTTATTCAATATTGTGCTAGTTTCTTTTGCGTTATGTGTTCCCAACATTGGGGTATCAATCATTACATTAATTTTATCGCTCTCAACGTTGGTACTTAGTCGTGCTGTAATCCTCTGAATACCCGAATTCAAAAGTACGTCGGTCTGAAACGTTAATGCCCAGGATTGCGCTTCTTCTGATATATAGATGAATTGCTGTTCAGCAGAAGGAACAGAGAAAAGCTCCTTCGCACAAATCTTAGAAGCTTCATAGGCTGTATAGGAATCACCAATTATCGTTTTTGATATAGGTGTAAATTGTAATGTTTGTGTGCTCGCACCGACATTTCCTGAAAGTGCTGAAACAAGGACAGACGCGATGATGTACTTTTTCATTGTTTGCCTTAATAGTAAAACGGACTTGCATTTCCCTGTGTGATTGAAGGGGTATGCGTCACCAACTTGGTCTAATGCTCTGTAAGGTTCTGAATACTATCATTAAAGCCTACGGCCAGGTATCAACCAGGATTAGTCATGGGTTGGTGATCACATCATATATTTCCTTTCCTTATTAAG
Organism: Photobacterium sp. DNB22_13_2; assembly: GCF_052873915.1. Classification (NCBI taxonomy): domain Bacteria; kingdom Pseudomonadati; phylum Pseudomonadota; class Gammaproteobacteria; order Vibrionales; family Vibrionaceae; genus Photobacterium; species Photobacterium sp. DNB22_13_2. Next base: position 88,130 of record NZ_JBNNXU010000012.1, on the reverse strand, counting down.
TAGATGTGTTGATTGGCTTGTTGGATATGGTTCGCCAGGAAAAAGGCTAGGGGGCTTGGATGGATGTTTACCAAACAATGCTTGTTGCTGCAGCTACGGGGTGCTTTTCTGCTTCTGGGGCTGGAATCGCGATGAAGACTAATATCGTGTGGATTAAAAAAACGCTTGAACATCTTGATAAGCGTATTTCTAAGTTTGAATAGATAAACACAGCGCAGCAAAGAATGTTACCTATTTATTTTTAAGTGAATAAATAAGAAAACCACCAAAAATCATATTGCAGCATAGCGTGTAGTTGCATATTGTTTGTTATCACTTTAAATTCACATGGAGTACAGAAATGAAACGGATCGTCATCATTACGCTAGCTGTATTGGCATTAGCTGGTTGTAATCAACAAGCTAATGTTCAAGTTGACCAATCAAAGTTATGTGCTTTTAGTACTGATGTTGAGGCTAAAGCGTGTAAAGCTGGTGAATTAGCTTGGTTCAGACCAAGCACGTGGGGCAATGAACAGTTACCCCTTAACGTTGCAGCGGCATATTGTGACTTTAATTACGACGTAATGTACAACAACGCTGGTGTTTTATGTGTATTTACAGACAAGCGTTTGTCGATGTTAAATTAAATTCATGTATAGAAGAGCCCGCAATTGAACTGACCCCCAATAGTTGGACACCAATTATTGGGGGTCTTTTTATGTGCAAGTATAGCCGCGAGCTAAAATGTATCATTGCTAAACAATGCTTAGATGGCGCGTCATCTCGCTATTTAGCAAAACAATATTCAACCTCTTCGAGACAGATACGGTATTGGGTTCAAGTCTTTGCCATCCATGGTGCAGGTTCATTTTTACCAACTAAGCATGCTGCTACTGCTCAGACAAAACGAAAAGCATTAAATTTAATGTGGACGAATGATTGGTCTCTCACGCACACTAGCGCAGTATTAAACCTCTCGTCCCCTGGGATACTCTCTGTCTGGCTCAAAAGATTTAATGAGCTCGGTATCAAAGGGCTCCAAATGCGCCAGAAAGGAAGACCCTCAATGAAACAGCAACCTCAACGTACCACTAAGCCTGATAATGAAATGACACTTGAGGAGCTAAAAGAGGAGTTGGTCTACTTACGAACCGAGAATGCCGTTCTAAAAAAGTTGGAAGAGTTGGAGCAGGAAAAAAACCGTCGAACAAAGAAAAAGCGGTCATAGCTCTAACTCTTAAAGGCAAGTACCCGTTGAAGCACTTACTGCACACTCTACAGCTGGCAAAAAGTGTCTTTTATTATCAGGCTCAAACGAGTAAGCGCCCAAATAGCTACGAACGTGAGCTGCGGTTGATAAAGTCAATTTATCATGAACATAAGGGTCGATACGGCTACCGCCGTATTCACTTGGAACTAAAAAATCAGGGGTTCGTGCTTAATCACAAAACGGTTCAAAGGCTTATGGCTCAGCTCAACCTTAAATCGACGGTCAGGATTAAAAAGTATCGTTCATACCGAGGAGAGTCTGGAAAAGCTGCTCCCAACGTGCTTGAAAGAGATTTTAGTGCGACTCAACCCGATGAAAAGTGGGTAACTGATGTCACGGAGTTCAAAGTCAAAGAGCAGAAAGTGTACTTGTCTCCCGTTGTCGACTTGTTTACTCAGGAAGTGGTTGCTTATAGAGGGGCCAAAAATGCCTGCTTGCCGCTTGTCACGGATATGCTGACGGAGGCTATATCAAAGCTTAAACCCAACTCAAAGCCAATTATACATAGCGATCAAGGTTGGCAATATCGCCATCGACAGTATCAGAAAAAGGTAGCGGAGGGTGGGTTAACGCAAAGCATGTCGAGAAAAGGTAACTGCTTGGATAATGCTGTTGCTGAAAACTTTTTTGCTTTACTCAAAACAGAGATGTATCACAACCAAAGCTTTGAAGATGCAGATGCTCTGATAGAGCAAATTAAAGAATACATAGAGTACTACAATACGAAACGTATAAAAGTGAAACTAAAAGGCCTGACTCCGATAGAATATCGAACTCAGGCCTTGAAAGCCGCTTAACAGAAATGTCCAACTTTACGGGGTCACTTCAAATCGCGGGCTTTTTTACGTCTGATCAAAGGCTAGGGAGCGGATGCTTGCTTCTTAGCATCTACTTTTTCTTAACTCTATGGTGGGCTTTATTTTTTCCTTTGGTGATCGTTTCTTCCCGAGGTTGCTTCAAACGTCGGCCACCACGGAACGGCAATGGTGTGACAACGTTGGTTCGCACGGGAACATAATCCAATTTATACATTCGGCTTAACGCATGGTAGCGATCATAACGAATGGCCCAAGTTTCGATATTAAAATCATTCAAGACCCGATCAAATTGGGTCAAACGTTCAGTGTGCGGATCACGTTTACTGACGTGGAAGGCTGCGTGGCGATCAATGTAGAATGCGATAGGCTTGCCATGTTGCTCAAGGTACTCACGGGTTGCAGACATATAATCGAAGGCCGACTCGGTTTCGCTGAAGCGCAGGTTCATCAAGAAGCCAGTGGCATCATCGATGTAAACCAGCAAACAGCATTTTGGACTGCGGCCTTCAAATCAGTCATGGTGGGAGCCGTCAATTTGAATCAGTTCACCCAGGCAATCACGGCGGTGGCGAGGCTGATAGACACGTGCTCTGCGCTTGGTATGAGGAACTCAGAGTCCATCGGCGATCATCCATTGGCGCAAGGTTTAAACAGAGACATGAATACCATGAAGTTCTATCAGTTTTTCATGAGCCAACGTCGGGCCGAAATCTTCGTATTGCCGATGGAGCAAGGCCAGCGTCTGTAATTTTAATTTATTATCATGGCGAAGATTGCCAGGCTGACCACGTTTTAAAGAAACCAAACCAGCAGCACCAAATTCGATGAAGCGTTCGACCAAGCGATAAACTTGACGAGAACTCAGCTTAAGTAAGCGGGCGGCATCGACACCAGAGATCCGTTTGTCACAGATGTCTTGGATTAGTTTGATTCTCAGTAATTCATTGTTAGTCATGGTCAATATCAAACACGGCAAAGAAAGCGTGTTTTGAAGCTAGAGCAACATGACATTTCAATCTGGCTCAAACCTGACATTTCTAATTAGATCTTACACCCTCTGTTTATCCCACTTTAAAATGTCTGCCTGTTTTCCCAGATTAAACTGTCTCTCTTTAAGCTAGTTCATCCTGCAGCTGAGTGGCTGCAGAGTAGGGATGTCATGGCTTTTTCCTGTTGCTGGCTTTGAACTGTTCCGGATGGATTAATACCGGGTTGATGCCTTCGAGCTGGCGGATGGCTCTTTGCTGGGCTGTACGTTTGGGGGCTCTCTTACTGCGGGTACGTTTCTGCTGCTGCTCGAATTCCTGCTGTTTATCCTGGGCGAATTTGAGTACCGCCCCCAGGCGCTTGTTATCGACTATCTGGCCTTGGTCTACAGCTTCCAGCTTATCGAAGATTTTAAAGCCCAGCTTCCGGTGCCCATACTGGATGGCGATGGTGCCGTCAGGCCGGTCGAGCACCTTGACCATCTGATTGACGAGCCGCTGGTTTTCTTCTGTGGGGTCAATGAGATAGAGAACCTTATCATATTGAAACGTCAGCGATTTAGTGAGCTTACGCAGTTCTTGCCAGGCAAAGATATCATCGAGCTCTTCGATAGACTCCCGTACTGGCCGGTGCATGTCCTTGGGAAACCTTGGCGGTTTGGCAAAGCGGCGGTTGAAATCGGCGATGAAGTCGGGGAGCCATGCGTTAGCTTGTTCAATCTTATCAATACCTTGCAGTCGCATTTCCTTGACTAAGCGATCCTGTAACGTTTTATTCGCGCGTTCAACACGGCCCTTGGCTTGTGAGCTGTTGGCACAGATCAGTTCGATGTTGAGATCACTCAGTACACGACCAAACTGGGTCAAGCGCTCGGTGTGGGCATCGCGCTTGCTGACATGGAAGACCGCATGCCGGTCACTATAGAATGCGGTGGGTTTGCCGTGCTGTTCAAGGTATTCGCGGGTAGCCACCATATAATCGAAGGCTGACTCGGTTTCACTGAAGCGCAGGTTCATCAAGCGGCCGGTGGCATCATCGATGTAAACCAGAAGACAACACTTGGGGCTGCGGCCTTCAAACCAGTCATGGTGGGATCCGTCAATTTGAACCAGTTCACCCAGGCAATCACGCCGGTGGCGAGGCTGATAAACGCGAGGCTTGCGCTTGGCATGGGGAACCCAGAGGCCATCAGCGATCATCCATTGGCGCAGAGTCTCCAATGAGACGGAAAGACCATGACGCTCGGTGAGTTTTTCGTGCGCTAGCGTTGGCCCAAAGTCAGAGTAATTTTGATCGAGCAAAGTTAAACAACGATAGCGAATGCTGTCGTTGATTTTATTCGAAGAAGGTTTGCCTCGGCGTTGATGGACAAGGCCTGCGGCACCTGATTCACGAAAACGTGTCACTAATCGTTGTACTTGGCGAACACTGAGAGAAAGGATACGAGCAGCATCGGAACGACGAATGCGTTGCTCGCAAACATCGCGGATAGCACTCAGGCGTAAAATCTCTTTATCATTCATAGTTACCAACATCGTTAAGTTCATCTCACACAGACCAGACAGAGTCTGATCAACATAGGAAAAACAGGACATTTTCACTTTGTAGAAAAGAGACATTTTAGCTTTGTGGCTACACCCTCGGTGCGCATTATGTATAGTAAGGTTAAGTTGCTAAACACAAAAAAGCTTAAATATTTTCATCTAAAACACTGATAACGCGAGGGTTTTCGTATTTGTCTTTTAATAATCCATAAACGACATTTTGATCGTCGATTTCTAGTAAGTCAGCGATTTTAAAAGCAATTTCCCATTCCATTGTATTTTTACGTTTCATCCAGTTACTAACTCGAGCTGTACTTACGCCCAATTTCTTCGCAAGTTGGTAGTCTGAGCCCAGTTTATACCTAGCTTTTACCATGTTGAGCAATTCAATTGTGTAAGTCATAAGTTAGCCGTTCCTAAGTCCCTGTTTGTTAAATAATAGGCGATCATATTGCGTCTTTACATAGCAAGCGGCATCTTGCTCACAAGAAAACTCTTGCTAATAATACTCATGCAGCTATGCAAAAACTTGCTTATGGGGATATTAGCAAATGGATACTTCAAAATTAACAACTCGCAACCCAATACATCGACCCTGTCCAGATATGGCTGGGTGTTCTGACCCAAAACCTGAGTTAACCCAAAAATCACTCGATACCGTTCGTCAACTTCGTGAGAAGTTTGGTTTCAAAACCACCAAGCAACGTGCTAAGGAACATAGTCAGTACCTCAAGGAATTAGCCATTTATCAATATAACCGTGATTTGATGGCAGGAGGTGCACGATGATAAGCAAAGCAAAAGCGAGCAAAATTTGCTGCCAGCTATTGAAGACGGCTCGTAAACAATCAGGTATGACTCAACGTGAGTTTATCCAGCATTACAAACTCAAAATTAAACAAGGGACTTATTCTCGTTGGGAAAGTGGTACTTATAAAATCCCTGCTTATGTCCTGTTACGTGTTGGGGCTATTCAACCCGTGGATATGAGTGATGGGGGTGCAAAATGAATGTTCATAAAGAACTATATAAATTGTTCTATCAGGCCGAGCGCATCAGTAAAGCAAAATTTTTTGGGAGATATCACGGGTATAAATGCCCTCTTGATTCTTCTCAGGATGCGATACGAATGGCCTACCGTTATGGGCTTGACGGCATTGATATCGATGATTTGTTTAAAGCTCAAGCCGCTGCAACTACTGTGATGGTCCGTCGTAGAAAGCCAGAGTTTCAGCAGTCGGAAAGATTACTAGATGCTATTGCTAAGCGTGAGGAGGTTTTAGCATGAAACCTATTAGCCTAGAGAATGCCGTCATACTGGATACTGAAACGACAGGCTTAAACGACTTTGCCGAAATCGTTGAAATATCAGTAATGGAAGCTAAAACGGGTAAGCCATTATTAGACACCTTGGTAATGCCGGCCCAGCTTGTTCCCGGTGAAGCAATGGCAATTCATGGGATCACTAATCGCATGTTAGTGGGGTCCTCTACATTCCCGGTAATCTACAAGCAACTGGCCCACGAGTTAAAAGGTCGTGATGTTCTGATATACAACGCTGCTTTTGATGTGCGTTTGATTCGTCAAAGCCTCAAACGTTATGGCATTGATTTTCTCCCATTCAAAACGCAATGCGTAATGGAGTGGTATGCAGAGTTCTTTGGGGAGTGGAATGAACACCACGGCAACTTCAAATGGCAAAGCCTGACAAACGCCGCAATTCAGCAAGGCATTGATATTTCGGACTTGAAAGCCCACCGAGCAATGGCCGATTGTGAAATTACGCGCAGATTGATACTTGCAGTTAATGAGCAGCTCGGAGGCAACCATGACTAATTTAAACCTTATCCCTAAGCAAGCAACCAAAGCCCCTTCGGGGGCGGCGGTTTCTTCTATGCCATTACACGAAATTACTATTCCATTGGATAAGCCCGTAACCGCCGATTTCATGGCGAAACACGCATTGGTTGAATGGCAGCACTCCATGAAAATGGTGAAGCACCATCAAAGAATGGGTGATAAGGAAGGTTCAGCGTTCTTTCTCAATGATGCCGCTGAGTTTCGCCGTATTTATGTTTCGTTTCGGCGGGCAGTGATAGAAATGGGAGGGCTTTGATGCTCCCCATTAATGATCTCCTGTATGTGGCTGGCGCCGTCCAGCCACAGGACAGAACCCAAAATAATATCGCCAGCCATGAAGCTGGTTTTTTTGGTTCCAATTCTGCTGATTGGTTAAAACACGAGCAGCAAAAACTCAATCAATTCGCTCAATTTCACTATGTGAAAACCAAAGGTCTTGCCGAGCAAGGCCGTGAATTAGTCGCTAAACATGCCCGCGAAGCGGCGGCACGAAGTGACGGAGACAATAGGCTTGTCCAAGGGCGCAAAAGTCCGACACATCAGAAAGTGGTTAATTTATCCAGCCGTGTGGGCAGGCTACGCAAGTCACAGCGCCGTGATATCGAATTGGACAGCACCGAGTCTCACTACAACCATGATCGCCTGTATGATCTCCCTGATGCGCCTGCTGACAAGCGGTTATCGACCGTTCGACTCATGCACCGGGAATGGTCGGGCAGTTTCCGCATTTTGCACCATACCCAAACCCGTCCGGGTGATGCGCCAGACCCACAAAGCGGGGAGCGCTATACCGAGAAGCTAACCCAACGCGCAGTAACCAAAATTTTCGAGTCGGGCGCGTATGTTGCGGCATGTGAAGAGGGCTTTACCACCTTTCTAACCCTGACTTTTACCACTGAGCAGCGCAACGCCATCTTTGGAGGTGACACCACGCTAGGCCGTGAAGTGTCCCGTTTTCTTGATGGCATCAAAAAGATGTTCCAGCGAGGTTGGCACGGCATTGATGCCGATGGCGAACCGTTTGAACTTGAGGGTATTGCCGAGCCATTTCATTACATCTGGGTAGCCGAGTGTCCGGCCAATGATGATGGTGAACCCAATCCGCATGTTCACCTGATCATGAATTGGAAAGTAGATAAGCAATATTTTCGCGCCTGGTCTGAACGATTGGAAAACATTTGGGGTAATGGGTTCGCCCATTTGGAGAGAATCCGCCAGCCGAAAGCGGCAGGTTCATACATCATTAAAGCCGTTGGCTATGCCGCCAAAGGTGAGAACGCCGACCAAGGCTTAATCAAAGGCAACCGCTATAACATTGCCCGTTGTAGCCGTGCCCCCGGTTGGGATTGTTTGGCCAATTTCGAAGCCCACAACATGGCCGCGATCATCAAAGAATGTGGCTATCGGCTGGAGCACTGGAAAAAGCCATTACAGCGCAGCCTTTACCGATTGGATAAGCAAAAAGAACGCGCCATTAAGGCCAAAGCTATAGCGAAAAAAGCGCAACGACCCAAGGCCGCAATCCAAAAGCTTACCGCCTTAATCTCACGGCTTGAAGGCCAACAACAAGCCATCAATAACCAAATCAAAGAACGCGGCATTCATGCCAGCACTAAGAACCGGTTCTGTTTGTCTTTTGAAGGCGAACAGGCCGAAAACAAAGTCTATGACTTTCTGCTTTGGGCCGCAGGGGCCCGAGGATGGTCCATGCAATCCAAAGATGATGATCCCGACTATCAGAAAAATGTTTCCGAAGCCCGAGCAATCGCCCAACGAGAGTACAGCCAACAGTACCAACGCTTTTTGCTCAAGCAGGCTTATTGGAAATCTGTCTTGAATGACCCGCTTGCTCCAAACAGGGAAGAGCCTACCGAACTCGATGTATCAGCCGCCAAAGCTGATCTCGAATGGTACCAAAACCAGCAACTAGCCGCGTAAAGGACGCTATCAAATGGAAGAACTGAATCAAATCACCGACCAGCTCAAAGGCGAAGTAAACAAGGCTTCGAAAAACCCGTTCGCCAGCAAAATCATGTCACCACTTCGCTTGGTGTTGGTTTGGATGCAAGGCGTAAACAACAAACTCATGGAATTAGAGCAAAGGGGGAAACATGGCTGAATCAATGCCCGTTCGTGCGTCGGCAAACAAAGTCGAAGGGGTTAATCGGTGTGAGTGCGGCAATGTCCGCACCATCCACAGGGCAAGGGGCAAACGCTCCAAGTATCTATATGCGATTTGTGACGACTGTGGTACCAACCAACAAACTGGTACATTCTGGCAGTCACGCTTTGAGCAGCATTACCCAAGTATTGAAGCACTGCACCAAGCCGAACAAGCCCCGCCAATAGTGGAATCGGTATCCGAACCCGAGCCGAATGTTGAACCGGAACAAACCGAGCTTGATACCGAACTAACTAACGAAAGCGCGGAAGTAGAAACCAAAACTAAACCGCAGCCAAGCCAAACAAAAACCGAACATGAAACCCAAACGGATGCGAAGCCGTCCGGCTGGAAGTCCGTCATAGCAGGTGTTGTGCTTGGCGCTTTAACTGGCGGCATGATTGCCCGCTTTTAACCGAAACTAACCAAGAGAATGAGTATGGATACTGAAAACCTAGCCGCCAATGATGACGAACTGAATACTGATTTAGGGCTGGAAAGCCACAACGAGCAAGACGAGAAAGATTTCATCAACAGCCTAGAAGACTTTGATCCAGCCGTTGCCGATACCAAAGTGCAGCAACAAGAGATAGAAACCCAAGCCGCTGGCGCGATGGTGTTTGTAGGCTTGATGACTATCGAGCAGACCATGAAAACCATGGTGCACCATAACTTTGAATTTGATCCACAACAAGCTGAAAACGTAGCACAAAAAATAGCACCGCTTATCGTGAAATACGGCGGTAATCCGCCACCATGGTTAGCTAAGTACATGGATGAAATCATGGCTGTCGCTGCGATTGGGATGCTGGGGCTTTCAAGCTATATGCAGGTGCGAAACCTCAAGATTAAAGATATCGAACTGGCTAAAAAGGCCAAGCAGGCCGCCAATGATGATAACCAGCAGGAGGCCGCTTGAAACTACAACCTATCAACCAAAACAATGCCCTGAGTAATCATCATGTCTATGTGGTTGGTATGTCTGGCTGCGGGAAGACTTCCGCAGCCAAAAAGCTGTTTATCAAACCCACCGACCAAGTCGCTATCTTTGATCCACTTGGTGACTATGAAGGTAAATTGGCAGGTCGCCAGGTTCGCAGCTATGCCAGTTTAAAAGCCTTTGCTGCCGCCTTGATTGCAGGGCGTAAGACCAACCAAGGCTTTAAGATTGCCTACTATCCAAACCATGAAACCACCGAAGAAGATTTCGACAAATTCTGCATGGTGGTGTGGGGCATGGGGAACGGCAAGCACGAGAAACCATTAAAGGTGATCTGTGAAGAAGTGGCCGAGCATACCAGCACCGCAGGCAAGGCCACGGGGTATCACGGCAAAATATTGAGGCTAGGGCGCAAGTTCGGCCTGCACTCCATCAACATGTTCCAGCGTGGGCAGGAAGTATCGAAAACCATCATTGATAACTGCCAGTTCGCGTGTGTCATGATGCAAAAGGCTGATGATAGTGCGCGGTACTTGCAGCAGAAGACGGGTATACCGGCTAGTGAAATTGCTCAATTGAATAAACTGGAGTATGTACTGCAAAATGGTAAGAAATGGAATACTGGAAATATTTCTTGGGGTAAATATAAAGGTGATCCTTAGTAATCACCTTTAACAATTAAGAAAAAATCATAAAAGATCTTTAGAACGAGCAAGATAATTTCGATTAGTTAATTCTGACTTTAGAAAGTCATCATCAAGAAGCTCAAGAAACTTTTTACACTTAATAATACTATCAAGTTTAAAGCTTAATCCACTTTCAGAGGGCTTAAGATACTGCGAGTAATAATCATTATTGGTTGCAAAGTTAACTATCTTTTCATTAGAGATTTTTTCTTTTATTACTGCGGAGTTCTTATATGCTTTTACCAACTTTCTTGCAAAAGAATCTTCTTTTGAAATTCGGTCATTAAATTTTGTCATGTCTTCAACTAAACCTAATGTCTCGATCTCACCTGAGTATTTTTCAGCACGAGTTCTAATGACTTTTTTAAAGTGAAGCTGACTTTCAAGCGCATTTACATTTTCAACCAAATAATGTTTCCCTAGTTGCATGAAAACAAACTTTGTTGTCAGTTTTAACACATCTTGTTCTAACTCAACAATTCTAGTCTTATGTGTAGTTATATTAAGAACACCTTTATCAGGGCCTAATAGTGAAACAGGAAAAACATGTTGAAAGAAAGCAACTGATTTATTTTTAGAGCTTGATGTGAGTAGTACAATTACAGCATCAATATTATCCAGCTTATCATTCTTCACTTGATACAAAGGAACTTGGTCAGTTGCTTTCAAATTAAGCACGTCAGATGTTAGCTTAAATTGAAGAGGCATTTCCTTAAGTTCAAAGTCATACTTATAAAGTGCATTCTTACGCTCATCATAATTTGATAATTTTGGTAAGCTGAAATTATCATTTTCTGTGTATTTTAAACGTAGGTCTTTGCAGAAACTTGTTCTAAAATCGGCAAGAAGCTTACTATTAATATCTGAGTTAAAAATCTTATTTGTTTTATCGACAAAATAGACAGATATTCCATCACAACTATCTACAAAATCAACAAACCATTTATTAAAATTAGTAGTCATTACTGCTTAACACTCTTTTTTATAAAGAATACATTTTTGGATATAAGTTTGTATTTTACTACATCATTTGCAACGATATTATCTTTGGATATCAGTATTACTGAATCATAAATTCCATTATTATCTGCTAGCGTTGCTTTATATAGTTTAAACCCTAATACAGAAAGAGTTGGGTTAGCATAGTATTTATCTGTTTTGATAAACATTACACCAATTATTATCAATAGGACTGTATATGCTAACAGTCGTCTAGGATCATCAAATGTAAACCCAAAAAATGGGATAATATATGTAGCTAAAAATGTTAAATGTTCATAGTCCTCACTTTGTATATTTTGGACACGAATAACTTGTTCACCGCCGCCGCTAAGTAGATAGTCAAACTCATGTTTTATATACCAACTTATTAACATTAACACTAACATCAATAGAGGTATTTTATTGGAGGTAATTAGATTTAATAAATATTGTTTCAAATATGTATAGAACACGTTCAAGTTAAAAGTATCATTTACATAATAACTCTCATATTTGAAGTCGGGGATCTTAACTGTCATGATGAAGACTATAAGAAACAGCAAAGCTAATGACAGGATATATAGCTTAACTTTAAAAATATTATTAATCATAAGTTAATCTCAAAGATTAAAATATAGCATCTTGTCGACATACCTTGTCCTCTCTCCCTGAATGTGCAGTGCCTCGAATAGCTGACCTAGATGTCAATAATATCAGGCTGATAAGGCATTATCGAGATAAATCACTTCAAATCAAGAGTAGTCGCTCTATTACTAATCAATATGAATATTAAATTGATTTAAGTCACATAAATCAATACGTAACAACCTATAGCATTAGCGTGCTTTTTTGTGCTTGCCTTAAAACCAAATCACTTGCTTTCCTGATGGGGAACTTTTGTTAACCAACAGAGAGCAAACATCATGAGTGCAAAAACTAAGGGCTATGTGATCACTGGCGTGATCGCGTTAATGGTCGCTGGAGCGGTTGTCTGGGCATCGAATAACGTTGATGCCGTCGAAGACGCGATCGGATAAGGGGAGCATTATGGAATTAGTGCAAACCCCATTCGCACCACGTCCCAAAGAGCTAGACCCGGTTGAGGGTGTAGGCTGGGGCAACCGTGCGTCACTGCGTTTGGTATCAGGCCCGACATATCACAGCATTGAATTGGTAACGAATATTACCGATCCAAAAGACATCGAACGTGTCGAAGTGTCGTTGAATGGTTCGGCTAAAATCAATGTCACTGGCGAAACACTCGTCAAACTGCAAGCCCACCGCAAGAACTACGCCCAAGACGGCCGCTATGTCATTTCCTTTGGTGATGCCACGCTGCGCACCAAAATTGGTGTACGCCAAACCGACCTTGTCACCTTGGGTGGGGAGATCTGGTTTGTGTATATCACCCTCAAGTCAAAACCAGCCGGAACGACTGCACCAAGTATCCGAGCTCGTGCCCATGTGCTGCCAGCACAATCGGTGCGTTACTACATGCCGCGCATTTACGAGCTAACTTGGTTTGCTTCGGCAACAGGCCGCACGCCGTTTGATTTTTCCGAACGCAGTCCAGCACTGAACCTCAAGCGTATCCATTTCCTTGATAAGTCCGTTGATCGCGTTCGTGTACTTCGTGACAGTTTCGAAGAAATGAACATCACCAAAGAAGATAACGCTTATGACTTGGCACAAGCCAAGAAAGAGCAAAACCCTGAGTGGTTCAGCCTCGATTTCATCCGTTATGGATTTGGTGCAGATGGCATGTTGAATACAGCCGCTCGTAGCCAACTCGCGTTTGAGCTAGATAAGTCAGAAGTGGGTAGCGTACCGGTGATTATCGAAGCCGTTGAACAGGTGAACGCATTGCCGTCCAAGGGCTAAGGAGGCGCTATGAGTCTACTTGATTCCGTAGGTGAAACACTGGGTGGAATTTGGGATACCGCCAGTGATGGTGGTGAAGCCTGGTTAAATTCTTGGTTCGATAACGAGGCAGAAAAAGTGGCCTCGGCTGCACCGGAAGAAAACCGCACACCGCAACACCAAGAGCCAGCAAAACAGCCGACAGGTCAGCCGATTTATACCATGGCCCCGAACAACACCGCCATGATGTTGATGGGTGGCGGTATGGTGGTTTTGGCCTTGGTTGTCCTGCTTAGGGGGAAATAATGCCATTACTATTTTGGCCGCTACTGGCGGGCACCGTTGGTTTTGCCACTGGCATGTTTACCAGCGAAAAAGTCGGGCGAACAGTGCGCATTCTGGCGGCAGTGATTATGGGGCTATGGCTCTATGACATTGTGACAGGGAAGAAAGCATGATGAATATTCCCGGTTTGACCAACTCCGGCTCTATGCCAATTAATGCGGGCGGCGGTGCGGCAGGTCCATCGGGTGTGCATAGCCAAAATGATTCGGCTTTGCGTGTCGGTGGGATCAGTATGGGCGGCAGTTCGCTGCCCAACTGGTTGCTTGTTGTTATGGGGGCTGCTGCCTTGTGGTTTCTAATTAAAGGAGGCCGGTGATGCACTTTCGGTTAATTCGTCCATCGGCACCAGATTTCCATAACCACTTGGAACAAATCAAACCCGCGTTTGCGGGGTCTGATCTCCCCAAAGCGGAGTTTGATGAAGTGAAATCAATGGTCTGTGCCAAGGAAGCGAGTTTCTATCTACTGACTGGCAAAGGGATCAAATTGTGGTTTATCAGCCGCATTCAAGACAACCGCTATCACATCATTGCGATGACCGGGAAAGGCATGGTTGATGCCGCAAACCATATTATCGAGCGCGTTGCTGATTGTGGCTATTCGGCCATTTCCTATCATACCTACCGCAAAGGGATGCGCCGTATTTTGGGGGCATTTGGTTTCAAGCAGGTAGAGCAAATTAGGGAGTTCAACGACACCAAGGAAACTGTCCATCAACTAGATATTGAGGGATCACAAGATGGGTAAAGCTTCAAAAAGTAGTGCTAACAAAGTACCTGCGGCGAAAAAGCCAACAAACAAAGCACCAAGACCAACAGCCAAAGCACCTACTAGTGGCAGCAGTGCTGAACGTCGATCTCGAAGAGCACGTAAGCAGCCATCACGCGTTACCGCTCGGCCTACACAAAACGGTAAAGGGCGTCGTCCAACTTTAGCTGAAAATTTCCGGGGTAAATCTGGCGGTAGAGCGAGCAGCGGCGCAAAAAGTGCACAAGGTAACTTGGCAAGGCGTGAAGGTGTTTCGGAGTTACGCACAACTAGCCAAAGTAAAGCTAGTCGTTTACGGAGGTCTTAATGGGTAAGGGAGGAAGAAGTTCCAGCTCAAGCACAACCACTAACACCAATACCAGCGGCCAGAATGCGATTGATGGCGATAACCTTGGCGTATCAATTGCGGGCGTTAACGATTCGAGTGTCCATGTGACCATGACCGATCACGGGGCGATGCAAAGAGCATCTGATTTATCAGAGTTGGCATTGCTCAGCAATGCTGATGTGACTGAAGAAGCGCTTTGGAGCATGGCTGATGTCACCGAAGCCGCATTGGCAATGGGGGAAAGCTCGGTCAGTGAAGCGATGGATTTTGGTCGAGATTCATTGGAGGGCGCTTTTCAGTTTGGTAGTGATGCCATGTTGCTTAATGCCGAAGTAAGCAGTAATGCAATTGACGAAGTCAGTCAGGCCCACCATGAAAACCTGCAAATGATCGCTGGGCTAGCTGGAAACCAAGCTGCTCAAAACACTGAGAATTTGGCGGCGCTCAAAGATTTAGCCGGGATGAAATCCGATGGCGGGCAGGTGTCAACCAGTCGGCAAATGACCATTGTCGTCGGTTTGGTAATGACATTCATGGCGATCATGATGCTTGGGGGTAAACGATGAATTTTTATCAGTTGATGCAACCGCGCCAACGTTCGCAATTCCATGCCGTCGGTGAATTTCTCTATGTCGAATCGTGCCCCGAGAGTGTCAATATCACCACGGAGCGAGGTGATTACCGACTCGAAACAGGGGCGCAAATTCTCGACCCAGACTTAACCGGACGTATAACCGTAGAGAACATGGGGGAAGCGGGCGAGGTCAACATCATTTGCGGTTACGGCCAATATATCCCGCCGACAGATGGGCAGGAGGTCGCTGTAACCCACATGCCAGCAGTGACCCTGTCACCTAACCAGCAGGTGAATATCGGTCAGTTACCACAAGTAGCCTTGGTCGATGGGCAGGCAGTAGTCGTATCGCATTTACCGAAGGTACAACTTGAGGCAAATCAGTCTGTCGGTGTCAGCCAGCTACCAAAGGTACAGCTAGAACCCAATCAGCCCGTGACCGTGTCACAACTGCCAGCGGTGTCTTTATCTGAAGGGCAACAAGTTGCGATAACAGAATTGCCACGGGTGAAATTTGAGAGTGGTCAGGCAGTTAGAGTCTATGCAACGACACCACTTTTAACCAAACCCGTGGGTGGTGACGGCATTTTAGCTCGCAAACTAACCATTGAGAGTGGTATTTCATCAGTTAATGCGGATACGTCACGCTGTCACATTTTAATGAAAGCGGACTCAGCAAACACTCAACCGGTAGTTATTAATGAGGGTTGGGAATTGGCCGCAGGCGAACAACTAAAACTTGAAACCACCGCCGCCTTGAGCTTTTCAGGCATCGACGGTGACACCATCCAAATTATTGAGGTCACACGATGACAGACAAAACATTACGGGAGAGTTTGCCCGTAGGCAGTCCACGAAACAAAGTTGAATTTTTGGCTGATGCAATGGAAGCCGCGCAGATTGAACTCATGGCGTTAATCAAAGACGCTTTAAATAATCAGAATGGAAATAGCGAAACCATACCTACGGGGAACCTACTCGTAAACAGTGATTTTACCCAGTCTGCAAACTGGTTGGCAGGTCAGGGAGATACTTGGATTGGTAACATGTCGCGCTTTACCAATACTGACCCCGAAAGTTGTGTCTTGTCGGAAGGAACGGCTATGCCGATGCCATTTGGTTGGTGTGCTGAAGTTAATATACATACTGGGCAATCATCAGCATCTTGCGGCGGAAAGGTTATGACCGCTGGCGGTGAAGTGGCTGACTATAACTTTAATGAACGCGCAAACTGTGCCTTTTTACTCAATGGCTACAGCTGTGATGCAATCATGTATCAGCCGTTTGATATGCCCTGTATTTCTAGCATCGGTATGGAGATCCCGCAGAAAAAAGCCATGGTTTCGGTCTATTACCGTGGGTTTGCTAAAGGCAAAACAGCGCGGTTCGGTATTTTAGAGCTGGATGATGATTATCACTACGTCCGTATCGTTGCCGAAAAGCTTGTCGAAGAAGAGAGCAACGAATCACGACTTATCAAGCAGTTCATCCATGGTGTCGAATTACAGGCCGGGAAAAAGTACGCCTACTTCATTGAGGTAGAAAAACTGAATGGTTTGGGTAACTCAGTTAATGAGACCGGGGTATTTATCAACCCGGAGAAAACTGACCGTGTACCAGCACTGAACCCGAACCGTTCACTGGTGCATCAGTATGGGCAACTTGCGACATTCCCCAAAGCAGATCTGAATACAGGAAAAGCCGTAACAAGTCCGATTCTGCCAATGCCATGTGGGATTGGGCGTCACTTGCTTCTACAAAATGTTGATTCAAGTTTAAGGGCAAGCCTAAGTCCAATGTCAGCCAGCATGGACGGTCACACGATTACATTAACCACTACAGGCAATGTGAATGAAGATACCGTTAACGTGCGGTATTACTACTCACATATCCCAATGAAATTGAAGTTCTACTCATGAAATGGCTGATAGCACTTGCCATGGTGCTGTTATGGCTTAACAGCCGCAAAGCGCTGGTTATTTCTGATAACCAGCCAAGCCAACCCACCAATAACACAGGGATGAATGAAGATATGACAACCGGAATGCCACGGGGTATCCGCAATAACAACCCGTTGAATATCGAATACAGCAAGCACAACAACTGGCGCGGCCAAGTGTCTAGCGATGGCCGATTTGTGATTTTTGAAGATGATAAATGGGGTTTCCGTGCTGCGACCCGTATCTTGCGCAGCTACCAGAAACGCGGGATCACCACCATTAACGAGATCATTCATACGTTCGCGCCAAGCCATGAAAACGACAGTGATCATTACGCCAACATGGTGGCGACTTGGACGGGTTACGACAAGTACCAGGCACTTGATGCGACCAACGATAATACCGCCGCCGTACTCATTCAGGCCATGGCCCGAATGGAAGTCGGCCGCCAATATCCAATCAACCACGTAATGAAAGGAGTCGCACTGGCATGACAACAAAGAAAGCCGCTACTTCGGTAGCAATCAGTGTTGCAGGCGTGATTATCGGCGCATACACACTCAAATTTCTACGTAAAAAAGGATGGTTATGATTGATTTGAAACGGGTGATTAACCTTGAAGAGACAAGCACCAAGACTGGCTTGATGTTACTTGGCAGTGCTGCCGTAGGTTTACTAACAGGCAACAGTGATCTCGTTACCGTGACTATCGGTGAGTCTGGTGCGCAATTAGGCGGCACAATTCCAATGATTGCCGCCATGTTTATCGGCCTGTTCGACACGGTTCGCCGGGAAAAAGGCTAGGGGGCTTGTGTGGGAGAGCTGATCAAATTGTTCAGTGAGTTGGGGGTGACGCCCCCGACGATGATCATCTGTTATTTGCTGTTTCGGTCTGTTAAGGCGCATGAATCCGTATTGGGTGAGCTTAAGAAAATGTTAGCGCAGCATGAGAAACGTATTCTCAAGCTTGAGTGGCTCAATGATAAAACAGATGTAAATTGATAACAGCCACATTTTATCGTTATTAAACATGATATTATAAATTTGAAATGCATAGAGTTTTATAGTGTTACTCTCATATATACATGTGGACAATAATGAAAAATAAATCATTCAAGTATGGCATTGTTGCAATGTCAGTTGCCCTAATGGCAGGATGCCAAACCACGGGAAACAGCGCGGATAACCTTTATAATCAATACAGAGCTAAGCCAAATAATAAAGCGTTTGCGATTGGAACCAACAATGTTGCTGGCGCAGCTTGGGGATCTCCAACAACATCTGAGGCAATAGAACTAGCGAAGAAAACCTGTATTGATTCAGGTGGTAATAATTGTAGTGTGACAGAAGTCAATGGGCGTTCTGTCTCTACACAATCAGAATCATCGACAGTCAACAATTTTAATATTGTTTCTCAGGGAACCGTTTATAGGGCAAACACTTACAAAAAAGGATCTGGATTTTTTGTAAACAGTGTCAATATCTTAACGACAAGTGACATGATTGATGATTGTGCGAAAATCAATTATGAGCGTTCAGGCCAATTGCTCGAAACAACAGTTGTCCGTGTAGATAAAAGAAATAATATTGCTGTACTTAAAGCATTAACACCAAATAAATCTTACGCCACAATTAGCCTGAATAAACAGACCATTCAAGGTGATCGTGCATATACCTATGGCTATGTTCTTTCAGATGTAGTGAATTCTAAAACGCCAACGTACCAAGGTAAAATCACAGATGGTATCATTAGCTCGGCATCAGGCAGCAAAAATGATGTCAGGATCATGAAAACAACGAATGCAGTTGATCAAGGTAACGTTGGTGGACCGGTAATTGCCGAGAATGGCGCAGTTATTGGTTTGGTTACCGATGGCGTTAAGAAAGAATCAATCAAGTCATCGATGTTTACGATTTTCCTAAATGAATCAAGCATTGACTATAAAACGACTTCAGATAAAAAGTCGCTAGCGCCTTCAAAAATAGCCGAGAAAAGTAAGCAATTCTCTGTACCGTTGGTTTGTTTGAATGAAGCATAAAGAATACTAAGCCCGCAATCGCGGGCTTTTTTACGCCTGAACAAAGGCTAGGGAGCGGATGCTTGTTTCTTGGCATCCGCTTTTTCCTTCGCTCTACGGTAGGCTTTCTTTTTGTCTTTGGTGATCGTTTCTTCCCGAGGTTGCTTCAAACGTCGGCCACCACGGAACGGCAATGGCGTAACCACGTTGGTTCGCA
Source organism: Photobacterium sp. DNB22_13_2 (assembly GCF_052873915.1). NCBI lineage: Bacteria > Pseudomonadati > Pseudomonadota > Gammaproteobacteria > Vibrionales > Vibrionaceae > Photobacterium > Photobacterium sp. DNB22_13_2. The sequence continues at coordinate 68,853 of NZ_JBNNXU010000012.1, read as the reverse complement.
CGGGTACATAGTCCAGTTCATACATTCGGCTTAACGCATGGTAGCGATCATAACGAATGGCCCAAGAGTCCAATTCTTTGGGACTGAATTGGCGACCCTCGGGGGTAATGATGATGCAGCGATCTTCATCAACCCGGAAACCTTGCCAGCGGGTATCATCGGGCAGATAGCCACGGGCACGGATAAGCAGGAGTTTTTCGGCCATCGGGTTAACGTCAATTTTTCCCGTGAGCCATCGTTTGACGGTGATTGGCCGGACGTGAAACCACGCGGAAGCCTCAGCGATGTTGTCGAAGTGACGCCAGAACAGCTTGACGAAGGATTCATGTAGCATGATGTGCCTCGCAAAATTTATCGTTTATAAAAGTTATTTCCGATTAATCAAACGCTGGTTGATAGAGCACGCCGATAAAACCTAGCCAACAACGCCAACCGGACGAAACCGAACGTTTGTGGGCATAGGACGTTAACCAAAGATGGACAGGATAAAAAGCAGCAGGGTTCGATTTAATTAACTGTTTCCAAAGCATTTTGAGACTCCTTAAAGTGAAGTTTCGAAGCTGACACAAACGTCCTAATCGAATGTTAAAAAAAGACACCTCAGTACGTATTATGTATATTATGTTAAATAAGATGTGTGGCTATCTGTATCTCTTACTTGTCGTATTTCCATTCTAACCTACTCTTTACCATGTTCTTTTATTCCTCTCTTCAATTACAGTGTCACTTCGTGCTATTTAACAGTAATGCTTATTTACCATAAAGTAGATAATTTGCAGATAAGCAAAATGCCTTGCGCAAGATGCGTGTGTCAGTTTGCTATCGTGAAAATTATCTAATAAAAAGCCCCAAGCAAAATGCTCAGGGCTTTTGGTTGTTAGTTGGCTTGGTAATCCTATTAACCGCCAGCCAGTTTCACTGTGTGGCCTTTTTTCTCAAGCGCGGCTTTGAGAACGTCACGCTTATCGCCTTGGATTTCGATGTTGCCATCTTTAATCGAGCCACCACAGCCGCATACTTTTTTTAGCTCAGCAGCAAGCAACTTCAGTTGTGCATCTTCAAGGTCTAGGCCCGTAACAATGCAAACACCTTTACCTTTACGGCCTTTTGTTTGACGCTGAATACGAACAATGCCATCGCCAGTTGGACGTTGTTGAGTTGGCTTGTCTTCTTTGATCCGGCCTGTTTCTGTTGAAAATACCAAGCGGCTGTTGTCGTTCATGGGATTATCTCGTTAAATTTGTTGGAACTGTGAACTAGGTAATATCTTGTGATTTCTCATTTGCTTATCACCTGAACCACAATAATATCAATATTAGGTACTGTAACGGAAACAGATATGATTAAAAATGTAATTTTTGATTTTGGCGCAGTTTTATTTGAATGGAATCCTGCAAAGATCGTGTCTACCTTTACAGATTCTAAGGATGAGCAAACCCTATTGCTCGAACATGTACTTCAACATCCAGACTGGGTGTCGCTGGATCGTGGTACAATGCTAATGGCTGAAGCGATTCCTCGCTGTGCCGCCCGAGTCAATCTACCCGAGTCCAGGATGGAAGACTTTTTCGAACATATCCAAAGTAATCTACAGCTCATTGATGACACTTACGATTTAGTCAATCAAGTTCTTAGCCTCAACTACTCAGCTTACTTTCTGACTAACATGAGCAGCGCTTTTTTTGAAAAATTGAATGAGCACCATGGTTTGTATCAGCTGTTTGACGGTGGATTAGTTTCGGGTAAAGAGCTAACCATTAAACCTGAAGCCGAAATTTTTGAATTACTTTGTCAGCGTTTTGATATCGTGCCAACAGAATCACTCTTTATTGATGACCAGCCCAAAAATATAGATGCAGCAAAAGCCCTGGGATTTGAGGTCTTCCTCTTTAAATCACCTGGTGAAAGCTGTTCAGATATTCGTAATTTGCTAAAAATTAACTAGAATTTTTCATAACAAGATGAGATTCATATAACGTTCATCTGATAAATGGCATATTGCCCTTAGTTTGTACCTAATAGTCAGGAGTTTTCGTGAAAAAACTTTTTATCCCAGCAATGTTGTTCTTCTCTGTTATTGGTTCCAATCTTGCCATGGCTGAATCAAAAAGTGACGATTCGAAATCGATTGTAGGTCAGGTCGAGACGATTAAAGTCTATGACTTAGAAATGGATTATCTTGCTCGTATTGATACCGGCGCCGCAACGACCTCGATACATGCTAAAGATATCAAAGTCATTGGTGATGAAAGTGACAGTGATAATATGCGCGATCATCTGGGTCATACCGTTGAGTTCACCTCCGTCAATGAAAACGGCGAAGAAGCCCAATACAAAGGTAAAATTGTTAAAGTGAGTAAAATCCGTAATGCCCAAGGCGTTGAGCGTCGTTATTCAGTAGAAATGGATTTAGGTTGGAACGGTGAGCATAAAACAGTCGCAGTTAACCTTCGTGACAGAAGTAAGCTTGAATACAAACTGTTGATTGGGCGTAACTGGCTTGAAGGTGATTACCTAGTTGATGTCGAAAAGCTCGATGAAAATGACTAGTTACTATGAATTAGCTCGAAAATAATGAAAACGCCCTACTCTGGGCGTTTTTTTAGCGACTATAGGAATATTATTTTTGCTGCATTTTAGTTATCACGAGGTCTAAGTGCTTTTTAATTGCAGTCGGCGATCCTTTTAATAGCTTCGTTCCAAGAATCACATACCAACCATTTGGCTCTCCGTTATCATTGATTAACTTGAACCCCTTGTAGTCCTCGACTTTTTGACTCGCTTTCTCAGTTGAACTCGCAACAATAAATTTTTCGGGTGGCATAAACGTCTGCATGTCATACCACCAATCAATACTTTTCTTTACTAGCGTAAGTTTACTGATAATGGTGTTTCCATTGATGGATGTTTTCCAGCCATCCGGTGCTCCTGAGGCATTTTCAATATTGTGGCCTCTGTGGAACAGTCTTTTTTTCATTTCTGCCTCGTTTGGTTGAGCCATAATGAGCCTTATGATTATCATCAGTATTCTTAAATATAAGCATCAAAATCTTTAATTGTCTGCTTATTAGGCTCATTAGTGTTACATTTGTGCAATTATATATGAAGTGCGTCGAATTCTATATTAGAATGTTAGAGATAGTAAATTATAGTGCACTAGGAGTTATGTCATGGCTAAAGAGATTCCGCCGATTCAAAATGAAGCTGATTGCTTGTCCAGTATTCAACGTTTCCGTCACCACCAGGAATCAACAGCATTACTTGATGAATTGACTCATAGTCAATATGCCTCAAATACGCTGATCTCTTTCAAAAATGACTGGAATAACTTTTTAGTTTTTTGTAGTTCTGAGCACATCCCTTCGCTGCCAGCAAAGCCGGATACCGTGCATCGCTATATTGAGCAAATGGCGAAAAGCCGAAAATTAGCTAGCCTAAAGCGTTACATTGTAACCATATCACTTATTCATCGCTGTCATAATTTAAGTGACCCCTGTGCTAAAGCAGAGATTCGACTTGCCATGAAAAAGCAACAACTGGACAAACACGACGATTACCAGAATGCAGCTCCTTTCCGTGATGAGCATCTTCAACAGCTGTTAGATAGTTTCGAACTATCAACAAAGCCTAAAGATATCAGAGATTTGGCTATATGGGCAGTGATGTTTGAAGCGATGCTGAAACGTAGTGAACTTGCTGCGCTGTATGTGGATAATTTATACATACATAGCTCGGGTTTGATAGATTTGGAGGTCGGTTCGACAACTATTTCATTGAGCTCTATCGCGTCTAAAGCCTTACAACGCTGGCTCGTTATTGGCATGATTACGGATGGTTTTGTGTTCAGGCGTATCGACCGACATAGCAATATCGGTGATAAGCCGTTAGATCACTCTTCGATATATCGTATTTTCCGCCGAGCCAGTGATGAATTAGGTTTAGGTGACACTTCTCTATTTTCAGGGCAGTCTCCACGTGTCGGTGCAGCAAAAGATTTGTCCGATGCCGGTATGTCCATAATCGATATTCAAGAACAAGGCCGCTGGAAAAGCCCCGCTATGCCAGCTCAGTATGTTGGACAAACTGATCGACATGAGAAAGAAGTTAATAAGTTTATTAAACCTAAGCCCTGGGAAAAATAGATATTTAATATGAATGATGGTAAGAGTATATTTAGTTCACATTGAATAAAATTATAGTGCATTAGATATGGCTAACAAGTTACTACCGCTTAGGTTCATCAGTCCAATGTTCACTATAATCCGCCGCTAAATTGATCGGGGTTGTGACCCGTTCAAATAATGAGTGTAACGGCTCCATATTGCCAAAATAACCTGCTTGGTTGGCTTCTACCCACTCCTTCAAACTGATCCCCTCCCAGCAGATTTCATACCCAGCATTAATAGCAAGGATTTCAAAAAATATGCGCTGTACTCGGCCATTGCCTTCTCTAAACGGGTGGATAACATTCAACTCACAATAAAAGAAGGCAATTTTTTCTATGAAGTCATTAAGCGTCAAATTACATAGGTGATCTTGGTTAGCTAACTCGGTTAATAGTTTTTTAGATTCACGTTCAATGTTTTCCCAATGACAAAAGCGGGTTTCCCCCTTGGTGATATCAACCGTACGCTGTAACCCAGCCCATGGATAGAGATCTTGAAAGAGAATTTGGTGGATTTGTTTAAGGTAATCGAAAGTGAAGTTATTGAAGTCAGGCTCAAAATGACTAGCTCGTACTCGAGTGAAATCTCGCTCAGCCGCTTCTAATTCATCCTCATCATGGATATTGAGCAAGTTGATCAGAACTGTGCTGTTTGGATAGCAATCTGGGTCTTTATCAACCCCGTATTTATCTGGCATATTGTCCTTTCAGCTTTTTAATATGTTCAATTTCAGCCAGTACGCTATCGTTTTTATCACTCTCATCAGCCTCTAGATGGATACCTTCTAGTCGTAAACTGGCTCGATAGTTCTTTCCCTGCAACTGCTTAAAGCGCTGCCTCTTTTGATCATCCGTTAACATTAAGTATATGTCGCCTCATAATTGTTATCTTTGCTGGCGTGCTCTATCTGAAGTATAGCCATTTTTACTCAAGTGACTTCAAGCAGGTTGGGTATACTACAGGTATAAAAAAGCCGGGAAAACCCGGCCTTTAAATTACTTCACAGCATTCATTATTGCTTGTTCTAAGAAGCCTTTGAATGTATGACCATGATTCTCAAGCATCTTAGGAAACATGGAAATCGGCGTCATACCTGGGAAGGTATTGATTTCGTTTAGAAGAATTTCGCCATCTTCACCCAAGAAGAAGTCAATTCGTGACAAATCTTTAAGCTTCATATGTACAAAAGCTTTGCGGGCATATTCACGAATGTCTTCGACTTGTGCTTCCGTCAGGTTGATCGCTTCAACTGAAGTCGTTGAATGGCTGTCAGCACTGTACTTCTCTTCATAGGTATAGAACTGATCGTCAGGACAAGACACTTCGCCTGGCTTGGTAATAATTAGCTCACCATTATATTCATATGAAGAAATTTCTAATTCACGTGGCTTAATGGCTTTTTCAATCAGCACTTGCTCAGAGTAACCAAAAGCAGCATTCACTGCTTCAGCCAGGGCTTCTTTTTTAGTGACACGGTAACACCCTACCGATGAGCCTTGGCTAGCTGCTTTTACAAATACCTTTCCCCACTTATCAAAAGCGTCTGCCGCCTGAAGATGCGATTCATCACAGTTTTCACTCAGGAAAACATAGGGCGTATTAGGGATACCTAGCGCATCAAACCATAGCTTAGTCGTAATTTTATTAAAACAATTGGTGCTCGCTTCAGCGCCACAACCTAGATACGGTAATTTGGCCATATCTAGAAATGACTGTAGGTCACCGGTTTCGCCAGGGAAGCCGTGAACACACGGAATGACATAATCAACATTCTGTTGTTCTTCACCCTGATGCAACGTGCGATCTAGGGTTAGATGGCAAAGTTGGCCTTGTTGATTAAACCAGCCATCAGTGTTCATTTCTAATCGGGTATAGGTAATGTCGTCAATCTGCTTGAGCTGCTGTTCAATATAATTTGCAGATACTAGAGAGACTTCGTGTTCGGCGCTTCCACCGCCACAGAGTAATAAAACGTGGATTGAGCTCATTATCATCCCTTGTCTAAAGTTCTTCCTTAATAGTAATAAAAAAAAGGTGACTATTGCACCTCATATCTCTCTTTATGGCTATTTCTTTCGATAATTTAACAATAAGCAGTCATTCGAGCTAAGGTTAGCTCACAATGAGTGATATTGGTTTGCAATAAGCACAAAACCCACAACCTCATCATGTATGATTGTGGGTTTTGACAACAGACCAACTACGGTTGCTAAGGCTGTCCTGATTGGTTTATCGTTAGTTCAAACGTGTTAACTTCGGTGAGGGAGAGGTTTTAACTTCATCCATATCACGAATGAAAGGCCCGAACTCTTTAACATCTCTTGGTAATGCCTCAAGAGCCTCACGCGCTTGTTCTTTAGTGTCAAAATTTCCATATAACAAAGTATACCAAGGCACACCATTAAGTTGCTTCGTGTTGGTCCATACAGGTTGATCCGACGGTAGCTTATTCATGTAAGTCACAAAGCCTTTGTTATGACTTAGCGCCAAAACCTGTATTGAGTAACCTGCCTTAGACAGTTGTAGCTCTGAAGCTTTATCCTCTTCAGCTGCTTTCTTTATGACGTCTGTCGCTGTTGCTTGATCAGCACTCTCGCTGTTGGAAATAGCATCCTCTTCCAATTTAGCCAAAGTCTCTGGCTCAACTTTCTCCTGAAGATATATTTCTTCTTGAGATGAAGTAATAATCTCAGTATTTTCAGAATCTGAAGCGCACCCAGACATTGCCGTAACTACGGCCAATATGGCTAGTTTTTTCATTATTTCTCTGCCAAACAAAAAATCTAGTCACATTCTGCCGTCGGAATTTCAACCATTCAAGCCTAAGTTTACGTTAGATCAAAAACTATATGCCCTGCATCACAGGAATTAGAGGTAAAATACTTCTGCATTCTTTCGTTTTATTGGAGTTCAACATGGCCGATCCTCACATTAAGAGCGACCTGGATAATCTGGATAAATTAACAGTGATCCTATATCGCTCAGCTCTTACGGCCGCTGCCGGTATAATGTCTATTCTCGCATGGGAAGTTGATGTGGGTACAACGGCACTTGTCATTGCCGCCATTCTTGCCACGACTACGGTACATATTTACGACAAACGCTTCCGTTGGTTGATTCTTGGAAGTGCGCTATTCGCTGTTGTTTGGTTGTTGATAGGTCTTTGGGCACCTCTGGCCCTCGGCGCAGCGTTATTTTCATTCAGTGCCCTAGCCATTAAAGAGTATTTCTGCTTTCAATTAAAACCTTTATTGCTCACCCCTTTGGCGTTGGCTGGATATTGGTTTTGTTTAGTGTTCGACCAGGCACAAATTAGTATCGCATTCAGTATGACAGGCGCCATTTTGCTTGCCGTTGCCGCGTTTTCAAAATGGCGTATGCCAATGCATTACGATATCGGCGATAAGTCCAAGTACCAAATCTAAATCCGCTATTCGACATTTCATTTTGTGGCAAAGGACCTGCCACCTTCACTTCCTCACCTAATTCATTGATATTAGGCATTGATCACAGCTCCTACACTTTAGTCAGAAACTCGCTGTTGCTTTCGTTAAACTCAGTTGAAAGCATTGCGAGAGAGTGTGATATGGACGGATTAGACAAACTGTTAAAACCTAAGTCAATTGCCGTGATCGGTGCCTCGGATAACCCAAACCGAGCTGGTAATGTGGTTATACGTAACCTTTTATCTGGTTCTTTTCATGGCCCCATCATGCCAGTTACACCTAAGTATGATGCAGTAGCTGGCGTTCTCGCCTACCCAACCATTGAAAGTCTCCCTCGTATTCCAGATTTAGCCATTGTTTGCACCAACGCCCATCGTAATGTCGACATTATTCGCCAGTTAGGTGATAAAGGTGTAAAAGTTGCCATTGTGTTGGCTGCGGGTATGTCCACTATTGTGAAAGAAGGTAAAACAGAAGAGCAACGAATGTTCGATGTTGCCCGACAGGTCGGTATGCGTTTGGTCGGGCCTAACAGCATGGGGCTGATTTTGCCATGGATTAATCTTAACGCATCCTTTTCTCCAATAGCCGCCAACAAAGGTAATATAGCCTTCATTTCTCAATCTGCAGCGGTATGCACCACCATTTTGGATTGGGCCAAGAATAAAAATGTTGGGTTTTCAACATTTCTTTCCCTTGGTGATGCCTGCGATATCAATTTCGCCGAGTTACTTGATAACTTATGCCGCGACAGTAAAACCGAAGCCATACTGCTTTATATTGATTCAGTGAAAGATGCACGACGATTTATGTCTGCAGCTCGAGCCGCTGCACGTAACAGGCGGATCCTCGTGGTAAAAAGCGGCAGAACACCGGCAGGCAGCACAGCAGCATTCTTGCATACTGGATCACCCGCTGGGCTGGATGCTGTTTATGACGCCGCCATTCGTCGCTCAGGTATGTTAAGGGTAAACAATACTCACGAACTGTTCGCCGCTGTTGAAACACTCGCCCACTCAGTCCCATTGCGTGGAGAACGGTTGGCTATTTTGACCAATGGTGGTGGGCCGGCAATCATGGCTGTCGACGCGTTAGCAGATCGTGGCGGTAGGCTTGCTCAATTAAGTGAAGAGACCACCAGCAAGCTTTCAGCTATTTTGCCGTCATGCTGGCCTAAGGCAAACCCAATAGACATCATTGGCGATGCCGATATCAGTCGCTACGAAGAAGCGGTCAAAATCCTACTCGATAGTGACGACTTTGATGCATTGTTGATCATGCACTCTCCTTCCGCTATTGCTACGGGTAACGAGACCGCTCGCCGTTTGGTTGAAGTGCTTAATGCTCATCCCCGAACCCGAAAATTCAATATTCTGACCAATTGGGCAGGTGAAGATGAGGCTGTCTTTTCTCGAAAAATTTTCACAGAAGCCGGCTATCCCGCATACCGAACACCAGAAAGTGCAGTGTCTGCTTTCATGCATTTGGTCGAGTACCGACGAAATCAAAAGCAGCTAATGGAGACACCTGTATCATTTGGTGAGACCAAGGCCAACCCAAAACACGTACATGACGTTGTAAACCACCTTTTAGCACAAGGCGTCGCCCAATTAGAAACTCACGACGTTAGGCCGGTGCTCGAATCCTATGGCTTTAATACTCTACCAACCTGGATTGCTGGTGATCCTGCTGAAGCCGCACATATCGCCAACCAAATAGGCTATCCCGTTGCTGTGAAATTACGCTCGCCTGATATTCCCCATAAATCAGAGATTCATGGTGTTCTGCTTTATTTACGTACGGCGGAAGAAGTGGCTAATGGCGCGCAAGCGATCCTTGATCGTGTGTCATTGGATTATCCTCATGCAAGAATCGATGGTCTTTTGGTCCAGAGAATGGCAAAACGTGCCGGCGCTCAGGAACTTAGGTTATCCGTACACAACGATGATGTCTTTGGTCCTGTCATCTTGTTGGGAGAGGATATGGGAGATTGGGACATTCATAAAAATGCCGCTGTAGGCATCCCGCCATTAAATATGGCGCTAGCACGTTATATGGTCATCAATGCGATCAAAACAGGGAAAATTACCCAGCGTAACTTGCCGGAGAAAATAGATATCCCTGCGCTATGCCGCCTGTTGGTAAAAACGTCTCAATTGATTATCGATTGCCCAGAAATTGAATCATTCGATATCCATCCGTTACTTGCCGCAGGCAATGAAATGACGGTAATTGATGCTTCGATGACACTTTGTCATTTCAAAGGCAACCGCCAAGAACGTCTGGCTATTCGTCCATATCCGAAAGAGCTTGAGGAAAACGTCGCCTTAAAGACTGGTGAGCGGATATTGCTTCGTCCTATCTTGCCCGAAGATGAACCTCAGCATGCAGAATTTATAGCCAAAGTCTCTGTTGAAGATCTTTATAAACGTTTTTTCTCTGACGTGGGAGAATTCAATCACGAAGCGCTAGCAAACTTTACCCAGATAGATTACGACCGTGAAATGGCCTTTGTCGCGATACAAGAGACCACAAATGGCCAAGGAGAGATTGAAGAAACTATTATTGGGGTTACTCGTGCTCTATCCGACCCTGAAAATATCGAAGCCGAATTTGCCATTCTTGTGCGATCTGATCTTAAAGGTGTTGGGCTAGGCAGTATCTTAATGAATAAGATCATTCGGTATTGCCGAGAAGCAGGACTGCAGCGTATTACCGGTATGACCATGCCTTCTAACCGAGGCATGATCATGCTTGCTCAAAAAGTCGGGTTTGAAATCGATATTCAAATGGAAGATGGTGTTGTCGAAATGTTACTGCCTCTTAAGCAGTAATAACAAACCGAGTTACGGAAAGGTAGCAGCATGACTATACTGCTACCTCTTATTCTTTTAGAACAATGACAACATCACAATCTTCATCGTCAATTTTTGCACTAAGCTGATGAGCCTTGTTAATTGCTAGCCTGTTTTTTCCAAATCGATGTTATATGCTGAATACACCATGATTTTGCTTTCCCCATTCGGCTGCGGTTCCAAGCAATCACCAACTCAAGTTCATTAACGGGATCGTCACCAATAACCACCAGTTCCCCACTTTCAATGGCTTCTTTCGCATAACTGTAAGACATGGTTGCAATACCTAATCCAGCTTTCAACGCATTTAACTTGTCATGCATTGAACCCACGGTCAGTAATGGCTGATCATCAAGAATGTTATAAGTAATAGGCGGTAAATTGCGTGCCGTATCGGCTACGGCTATGCCTCGGTATTGTTTGCGAATGACCGGATCAAGTGGGTATTTATGCTTGTGAATAGGATGATCAGGGTGTGCAACCCAAATAGTATCTAATGTTCCTAATGTTTGAATTTTGACTTCCGGTGGTGCAACAGTTGGCGCTGGAGCGATAAGAATATCAGCACGATCTTGCGCCAATGCTTCCCAACAACCAGCCAATATTTCTTCCTGGAAGCGCACCCGTGTTTTACTCTGCTGAGCAAGTCCTTCCACCAGCGGAAAAAAGACATCCACTTTAACCAAGCCATCGTAAGCAATCGTAATATCAAGCTCCCAGCCATGGGCCAATGCACTGGCATCAGCAATCATTTCATCAGCAGCGGTTAGTAGCAGTCGACCTCTTTCAAGTAGAAGATACCCTGCTTTGGTAAACACCGCTTTATGGCCAGAACGATCAAAAATCACTAAGTCCAAGTCTTGTTCAAGCTTTTGAACTTGGTAACTCAAAGATGAAGGCGCCCTGCCTAACTCTTCCGATGCTGCTGCAAAACTACCTCGCCGCTCAATAGCATCGAGAACCATCAAAGCTTCAAAAGACAATAGCTTGTTCACCCTCTCTCCTTGTTATATTGGCCTTTGTAATAGCCTTGTTGATATAGCAGCTAGCATACACATTTATGTGATTCATCGTCACTATCAATTTTTGTCTAAATCCGTCAATTTCCTTATTATTTACAACGCGATTTTGACTTTATCGTAGCAAGATCACCCTTGAAGCCCTCGCGATAGGCCATACTTATCGATAGTAGATCATTGATTAGGATACATTCATGATATTCAGCGTCTTATTTCGTATACCCGCTTTCCATCTAAAACGTCTTTTAAACCGAAATAGCGGTAGAATACGGTATAACGGCAAAGCGTTTCTGCCTTTCAAACAGACTCGCCGTATTATTCGCACAAGCCTTGTATTCGCCACCTGCTTTGTCTCTGGATACGGGTATAGCAGCGAGATGTCCAACATCCGAAGCACTTTTATCCCTAGTGTGAGCGAACTTGATAATCAAGCTATTCTCGAGATAAAGAAAACACAGTCTATTAAAACGATACAATCACTCTCCCAGTCAGTTATTGATTTTCCAACTCCAGTACACATTGTCTTCGGCACACTAGATGGTCCACTTTACGACCCCGAGTCCAACCAAATAGAAATCCCATATAGCTTTTGGCGTGAGATGATTGAGAACTTTTCTACCGATGTTGCTGACAGCAACGATAATGCCAAATCAAACGAACCCAACACATTGTATGCTTTCGAAGCGAGTGAAGGTGCGCTGTTACATACCTTGCTCCATGAGCTCGGGCACGCATATATTGCACTGAATGATATTCCCATTCTGGGTAAAGAAGAAGATGCGGCAGATAGCTTCGCAAATATCCTCATGCTCAATTATGTCGAAGATGGCGATACCCAAGCAATACATGCAGCAACGCTTTTTGCCATTGAAGATCAACAAATCGAGATCTTTGATGATCTTGATTTCATTGATGAACATAGCCTCGATATTCAACGTTACTTTTATAGCTTGTGTTTAGTGTACGGCAGTGATCCTGATAAACACAAAACCCTATTTCAGGACCTCGATTCTGACGTCAAAACTGAGCGAGAAGATATTTGTATCGAAGAGTTTGAACGAGTGACAGCAAGCTGGCAAAGTTATTTCAAATAGATTGATATGTCATAACACACCCTATTCACGCTACAGAATAATCATTCAAAATGTTTTGTATATCCCCCGCAAAATTTCACACCAATGTGATAAGTTAGTCATAAAAGCGACTAAAACCACATCTATTCAACGCCTTGTTTACGCTCAATTTGATCTATGCCAATTTCTTTTTCCTCACACTGCCCTAAATTGTATTTAAAGAAAACACAACAACTATACAACCATTTTTCTTATTCTAATACTTATCAATAACGGACGTCATTATTGCCTTTGAGCCCTGTGGCATAATGAAATTTCAAGGAGTTCTCGGATGGACAAAAACGCTCAGTCCCTAAGCCAAACCCTCTCTTATTTAAAGCTATGTACCTCGCAAATTATCTCTAATCAGCTGTCTGTCTCTTCTTCGGGCTCAGCCAAACAAGTCAACGATCTTATCTCTCTTGGCTCTATCGAACTTGACCATGCCAATAAACAAGTCGCTGAACTACAAAGAACATTATTCCGAGCACTACATGCCCTAGAAGCTGGACAAACTGACGTTGTGCATAATGCACTTATAGAAGGGATAGAACAGATTAATGCTGAGTTAACCGTTCCAAAAAAGCGGTTAGGTACGCACTCAAAGCAGAAAGATGAAGCCATAATTGATCCCATACTGGCTGACTAATTGAATACTGTATCCAAACCGCATGAAATCATTTAATTAACCCTTAATACCGAATACTGGCTTAGTCAGAGGAATTTTAATAACTATAACGAGGGTTGTGTAGCTTTCAGCATGAGAGCTCACGGAAGATAACAGCCCACACCAAGATGGAATCTGCCGGATACCTACGTCCTGTCTGTATCCGGCTCTTTTTTACATTAACCACTTCCACCAGATAAATACAGCCAAGAACCCAAACAGATACGTTAGACCAACCCACGATAGTAGCTTCATTTTTTTAGACCATTGTAATGCCACGGGTAAGTCGGCTTGTGAGACTAATTGATAGTTCAGCAAGGCAAAGATAGGTGTGGTCATAAAGGCCAATACCATCGCAAAATCAAGCATTGGCATTAGCGCTGAACTAAAGAACAGAATGATCCCCATTGCTGATATGGCAATAAACAACATCCAACCATGGTGTAAAGCACGTTGGCCAACAGGCTTTGACTGCAATAATGACTGGGCTTCAGCCAACGAACGAGCATAGCCATCAATCACCGTGATAGTACTACCAAATATGGCAAAGAAAGCCACAACAGCAATAAGGTAGCGTGACCACTCACCAATGGTTGACGCATACATACTTACTAATTGATGTGAAAAGCCAATCCCCGACGCTTTCAATTCAGTACCGTTGCCATGCAATACCAATGCTCCCAAGGAAAGGAAAACAATCGCAAGGATCGCTGTTCCGATATATCCCACATTGAAGTCAAACAGTGCGGACTGTGGCGAAACTTTCTGCTCTTTACACTGGCTCTTAAGCCACAATGATGTTAGACACGAAATTTCAATCGGTGCAGGCATCCACCCCATCATCACCACAATAAAACCAATAGAGGCGATAGACCAAGCTGATGGCGCTTCGAAATCAGCAGGTGCCACACTTCCTTTACCCGCAGCAATGACAACTGCCGATAATGTCGCGATAACCAGCACAGACATAATAATCTTAGAAAGGCCATCTAACGCCTTATAATGACCAGCTATCAATATCGCCAAGCAGGCAGTGACGACAATGCCAGATAGGACTGGTAATGAAAGACTGAACGGTAAGAAGTACCCCAATAGACTAGCGCTAAAGAGCAATAATGCAGCCGTGTTTACCACGCCTGAGATTAAGCTTAATCCGGTAAAGACCCATAGGTATCCTCTGCCCATACCATCATAGCCCTGCACTAAGCTATTCCCTGTCCCCATGGTGTATTGCACGCCGGCTCTAAAAAAAGGATATTTCAAAATGTTTACCAGCAGAATCAAAGCGGCAAGCTGCCAACCATATATTGCCCCCGCCTTGGTTGACGCGACTAAGTGTGAGCCACCAACGGCGGCCGTTGCCATCATTACACCAGGACCAAGTGAGCGAATCAATTTGCTCAGTGGGATTGATCCGGAAGGAGACGGCTGTATTGGAGAGGTTTCTGACATAATCACATCCTGATGATTTTCTTTTATTTGGCCTCACTTTGTCTCAGTTTTGTCACAAACAATCAACCTTCCCAAAACAAGCAATAAGACAATTAATCTGAATTAAAGCCAAAAACTAGATTTATACATCAAAATTACACCTCGAAACTTTCTTGATATCAGGCAAACTCTCACAAAAAAACAATAAAAAAATCACAATAATTCAGCAACTTCAAAGAATGACAAAATTTTATCCTAAGCAGGATAAAAAAGGTGACACGCAGTAGAATAAACCACAAATTAATTAAGCTAGAAGTGTTTGATTTATACAATATTTATCACAGTTTCCAACACAGCGTTTATGCTTATAAAAGTCATAAAACATTTGTGTAAGTTAGAATATTAATTGCTATATGAATGACGCTGTAGGCAAAAATAACAATGCTTCGCCATCAAAGCCGACCCGCTATCGGTATGTGCGCGTGTTTATCTATGGCTTGTTCTTTGTCGTCTTCTCCATCGTTGTACTCGCTGTGTTCATCCCCCCTTGGTTAGCGTCAAAGGGAATCGAAATCAATGCAATCTCTGGTATTCATATCGGCAAGCGTATCCAAATTGACGAACTCTCAATTTCAGTGAACAAAACAGCTATCACTATCAGGGATTTGTCCCTAGAGCACTTCTCAAATGACCAAAGTGCCATTTCTACCTCATCATGGCGCCTACTGTCACCTCATACAGTGGTTCGTTTGGCCCCTAGTATACAGAATGCGATTAAACCCCATGGGGTCTCGGTTAATGAGATTACATTCAACGACATAACATTTAACTTAACAGATTTATCAGCCCCGTATGTTTTTAGCGCGCATAGCGATCAGGCTTCAGTTACGGTGGAAAACATCGTAGGAACACAGATCCCACAACAGGTTAATGATTTGCAGCTAGTTCTGACCACAGATCCTTTCATTACCTTAACCGGTATTATTGATGCTGCTGAGCTAAACATTTTTCTGCCACAGGATATCGGGCAAAATATCTATCCCATTACGTTCAACAAAGGGCATTTTTCGCTCAGCTGGCAACAAGACAACACACCGTTAGCCGTACATATAGACAACCTAACTCCACAATGGCAAACGTTACTTGACGATTTTCAGCAGCAAGGTAATGACATCGCTCTGACCGTTGATCTTAACCAACCAACAACTAGTATGCGATTGCTGGCAGAAGAGTTGCGCTTTGCCCAACCGGTAGAGCTACCTGAATTTTTAGAAAAGCCCGATGACACTCATGAAGGCCTGCACCTTGGCCACGCGATAGCCAATTTAGCCCTGTTGCCCATAAAGCATTTAAAAGTGAGTCATTTTACCTATGGCAACCTGATCATAAATGCAAAGTTGGTACTGGATACCCCACGTGTTCGCGATAACAGGCCTGACAAACAAGCAAAACTGCATTTGAAAGGCAAAGCGCTTGGCCCTGAAGAGCCCTATGACATCAATGTTCTGATCAAGCACCGCTCTATTGAGGATGCCGATTTTAAAGGCACAGTCATCGGACCCAAAGGCAATAAACTTGACTGCAAAGCCGATGTGAATTTTATTAGTCCTTTACCCAAAGAATTCCACTGCGAGGCTAAATTTAACCGGACACGTGATCTCACCGATAGACTCAAGCTTTACGATATCCCAAGTGCTGAACTCACCAAACCGATCATTATCTCGGCTAAGCAAACATCATTGTCATTTAAGGATGACGCATCTTCAAGTACTAGTGCTAATGACCCCTTTCATTTCCGCGATGTTGAACATGCCAGCTATGCCATCGAAGTCGCTTTACCGGAAAACGTTAGTGTTGAACTCAACCGCTTTGCTTTCCAACACGCCGTACTTAGTCCTAGTGGACCAAATATGTCCATACCTTCCCTTGCACTGCTAGAACTCAACACCGATGGTGTGCTGACCTTTAACGCTAATTATCGAGATGGCAATATTGCTGTGGGGTTGGATAAGCACACTGAGGAGCTTCGGTTTTACAACCATAAACTCGGCTATGACATGCAATTCACTTTCTCGAAGCTTCAATGCCTGATACCTTTTCTCAGAAGTGATGGTGTATTACAGTGCCATGCGGCAAGTGTTATCAATGCGCTCATTCCACAATTATTTCCAGTACCAGAGCTCGCCATTTCAAATAGCAAAATAACATCAACAGTGGTCGGTGAATGGACAGACGATCGTGTTGAATTGACGTTAGTCGATACCCAGCTCAACATAGAAAAAATGGTCTATAAACATACTGGAGTGTGGATTGAAGCTGATGCTGATAACGTAATCATTGAAGCTAAACAAATAAACCTTGCCCAAGAATTCAGGCAAGACAAAATCACCAGACTATCCATTTCGACCGATGACAAGCACCCTATTACCATTAAAGCCAATAACCTTGACGCTTTAAAATTGATTATTCCAGAAGAAACATCTGACGCTAAAATAGCTGCAATCCGCCAGACAAAAAATACTGGTCAATTGCCGGTACAGCGCTATAACGGACAGCTCACTTCCGTCTTGTCTGACTTAGCATTTAATATAGAATTGCCGCCGAAAAACCCCATCCTCTTTGAGGTTAATGCCGGTTATAAGATCCATCTATCCCTGAGTCAAAATAACCAGCGCCTGCCTGGATTAATGACAGAAGGTGTACTTGATATCGACCCCAACCGGTCCAGATTCAAAGGCAGTATTTTAAACAAGCGCCATACTAAATTATTCGTTTACACCATCGATTACTTACTTCCTCTTAAGCAAGCAAATATTGAGTTACACCGTAATGATATTCCTTTTTCTAGCGAGCAATCGCTTAAAAAATATTATCTCCCTAAGCTGCCTATAGATCATGATATCACTGCTGGTTCATTGGGCTTTGACGCAAAACTCACGGTAAAAGACAATCAATGGTCAGGTCAACTTGGGTTATATACAAAAAATTTAAGCGGGTATATCCATAATATTCACTATGCAGACCTCAACGTGTCATTTGCTATCGATATGTCCAATAAAGGAATGCGCTCGCGTCAGCCTATCAGCTTACATGTCAGTTACTTACACACCGGGATCTTGCTTGAAAACCTGTATGCCTTGCTTGAGTTTGATACCCAGCAACCGTTTTACAAACTGCATAGAGCTAAAGCTTACGTATTAGGGGGAGACATCAGCCTACACAATGTGACCAGTACCTCCCTTTCTGATATCTCTCCGGCTCCTATTCGTGTCCATGGTTTGAAACTATCCAGACTCATTGAGGCCATAGAAGCTAAAGATATCGAGATGACGGGAGTTGTGGATGGAATTTTGCCTTTTGGGTTGGAAGATGAAGCGCCGGTTATTCAGGCGGGGAAACTCCATGCTCGTTACCCTGGCGGGATCCTAAAATACAAGGAAGGATCCACCATTGATCAGAATGTCGAGGCTGCTGGAGAAAGTAGCTTGCTTGTTGTTAGTAAAATTCTCAAAAATTATAACTACCACTCACTGATTGTTAATCTAGACTATTCTAAAGAAGGACAACTGAGTGCCAGATCACATTTTAAAGGGCGAAACCCTGATGTTTTATCTGGACGCCCAATTAATCTGAACCTTAGTTTAGAAGAAAACATACCGGCTTTGATAAAAACACTGAATATGATTAATTCAACAAAGCTGGAAAATATGTTCTTAAAGCAGATTGGTGTGGATAAGTAGCTTTTTGCGCTTGAATTTAACAAATCACATGGCTGGACGCGCCTATCGATTCTATGCTGCTAGCGTGCAGTGTTAGGTATGAGGTCCACAAAAGGTTGTAACCAATGGATATCCAACTTAAGCTGTTTTATATACCATTTTTTATCACCCTGTTTTCGGTAATGTCTCTGACTGCACTATCAGGTTGCACTCCGACGGTACAGGTTACCGCTTCAGAGAAACCGATAGAAGTTAATCTGAATGTCAAAATAGAGCACGAGATTCGTATTAAAGTTGATAAGGAAATCGATGAGCTGTTTAATGATGATGACGTCTTTTAAAGCGGCAGGGAGTATGCCATGACAAGAGTATTGCTCTTCCTTCTATCGTTCATCGCTTTTAGTGCATTTGCTCTCAACCTACAGCAGGCCAAGGACCAGGGGCTTGTGGGTGAAGCAAATACTGGGCTCATTTCTCCTATAACTGCTCGCCCATCGCAAGAAGTCAGAAGCTTAGTTACCAAAGTCAATAAACGGCGAACCAACACATTCAAAAAAATTTCTGTATCCCATGGATTAACGGTTAAAGAAGTTGGTCATATCGCACATAAAAAAGCGATAGAGAAAACCTCTTCAGGCAACTATTACCAAGACTCTTCAGGTAAGTGGGTCCAAAAATAGCAGCCGGGGTCGCACTTCGCAGTTGAATTCGAGCCTAACCTCTATGCTGTCTATTCAATACCACTAAACTGTTGGTTAAGCATTCCTTAACCCCGGCATAAAAAGATTATAATTATCCTTATATCACTTTAGACATATACTCCTGCCACGTTTGATTCATATGTAAAAGCAATGTCTGCAGTTCAACCTGATTTCAGTAAATTGACCCCAAAAAACGGCATTTTCATCGCGGCAGCACTTCTGTGCCTGTTGCCTGTTGTTAGCTCGCCGATCGCCTTAGTTCTTGGTTTTACTCTTGCCACTTTCGGAATCGTCCCTACCCAGTTCAATCTAACCGCCTTGACCAAAAAGCTCCTTTCTTACTCCATTATTGGTTTAGGCTTTGGTATCCAACTCGACCAAGCTATTGAAGCCAGTAAACAAGGTTTCGGGCTTATCGTGGCATCTATCTTCTGTACGCTTATCCTGGGTTACGTATTAACTAAATTGCTGCGCATTGAGCAGAAGACCGGCCACCTAATTGCTTCAGGTACTGCGATTTGTGGAGGAAGCGCGATTGCGGCTGTTGCACCAGCCATTAATGCGAAAGATGACCAAACATCGTTGGCTTTGGCTACCGTGTTTGTCCTCAATGCTATTGCGCTGTTTATTTTCCCGGTGATCGGTCATTTCTTCGAGATGAGCCAACATGCGTTTGGTACTTGGGCCGCAATTGCAATACATGATACTTCATCGGTTGTTGGTGCTGCTGGTGCGTATGGCGATGAAGCATTAAAAACAGCCACAACATTGAAGCTTGCCCGTGCACTGTGGATTATTCCAATCGCGTTTCTCAGTGCCTTGATGTTCAAGGGCAACAGTAAAAAAATTGGTGTACCATTTTTTATTCTTTTTTACTGTCTAGCGATTGTAGTGGCTTACTTGCTACCTGACTTTCAGCCTTTCTACAGTGCGGTTTTTTCACTCTCTAAGCGTCTATTGGTGGTGTGCCTATTTTTGATTGGTTCTGGCATCACAATCCAAAAACTGCGCGCTGCGGGTATCCAACCACTATTGCTGGGCGTGTTACTTTGGGTATGTATCGGCGGAAGTTCGTTTGCTTACATTCAATTTTTTAGCTAAGCCACTTACCTGCTAATACTGACAGAAAGGGTCTACATCTAAAAAACCGGCTGAACCCCAACATCATCATTTTTCGTTGTGGTTTACCGGTTTTTTAGCTTTCGTTATGGTGTAATGTCTATTCGATCAGACTTTTTGTTAATATGATTCAATTCCTCATTAAATTCAGCACTATTCTTTGCGCCCTTCATCTGACTCTCTCTTGGGATATTTCGTTGACTCTTTTGATTTATCCGCCTAACTCCAAGACACAAAATGATGATGAATGCGGCGAAGTCTAAAACAGCACTCATCAGCCCTGAGGTAAACGATGAGGCGATCAGAATGCAACTCACAATCCCTATCCAAACAAACATTCATAGCCTCTATCTTTAACAACCTAAGTAGATACAGGTAATTATTAACTAATTGTCTAAGTTCAGAAATTCGCTTTCACTCTATTACATTCGGTTTTGTTATATATCCAGCCGAGCTAGTACGTTCACCCCTCAACACTTTGCCACCTGCAACTCATCCAGCCGTGTTGTCCAGCGATTGGAGCGAAATGCTTGGCGCATATGCCAGTTGGTTGAACTAATCACTGAAGCCGGCTTAACGCCGTTCTTAAATTTGGCGTTCATTTGATCGGTGATGGCCATTAAGTCTCGTCGTTTCACCTCTTCCAATACGCTACTGTCGAACATATCAAATTGAAACTGATCATTGTTGGCATCTGTCAACCCCTCTAAGGTCACGCCGATCTTCTGATAGGCATAACCCGGGCGATAGACGGACTTCAGCAGCGCTATGGCCGTATCGAGGAATCGATAGCTATCTTGACTAGGACACATAAGCTCTTTCGCACAACTGATATTATGCTGTGGTAAATCTTTATAGCGGTTTGTTCGAAGAAACACGCTGACAACACTGGCCTGACTATGCTGACGGCGAAGTTTCTCTCCGGCACGCTGGCAATGAAAAGCAAGAGCGGCGTTCAAATCACCTAAATCCATCAAGTCGCTGCCGAAACTACGACTGGATAATATCTGCTTGCGCTTTTCATCTATATCCCCAGGCTCTATACACGCGACTCCTTGAAGCTCAAGTACGGTTCTGGCTAGCCCAACATTCCACAATCTGCGCATATCAGCTGGGTTTTGCTCTGATAGTGCAAGGGCATTAGCAATACCACTGGTCTGTAAACGTGTCGCCGTTTTAGCACCGACCCCCCATATATCTTGCACCGCACAACGCTCTAATAACCAACGGCGTCGCTCTTCATTATCAATTTGAATAACGCCTTCGACCCGCTGTTCGAATTGCTTTGCAGCATGGTTACCCAGCTTGGCCAATGTGGGACTAGCCCCAATCCCGACTCTTACAGGCAATCCCAAATGGGTATAGACGGTATCTCGAATGTCTTTGCCCATTTGTGTCAGACCATCCAATTTAAAACCATCTAACCGTATAAAGGCTTCATCAATGGAATACTGCTCTACATGGGGAGAAAAACGATGCAATTCTTCAATAAAACGACGACTCATATCAGCATACAGGGTGTAGTTGGAGCTCCGAACCTCAACCCCCATCTTTCGTGCCTCCCGTTCAATTTTGAACCAAGGTGCACCTCGCTTGATACCTAACGCTTTGGCCTGTGGTGAAAGAGCTACACAGCAACCATCGTTATTCGAAAGGACAACAAGAGGTTTATTGACTAATTTCGGGTCAAAGATTTGCTCACAGGCACAATAGAAGCTTTTCGCATCGACAAGGGCCCATACCTGATCACGATATCCATCTAATGCCGCCATGGCTTACCCCAACAAGTTGTGAACATTGCGTGTTACCACCCCAAAAATTTCAGAATCTTCAGGCAGTTGGAATGGTTGAAAGCTAGGGTTTTCAGCCACTAGCCACCATGCTTGGTCATGACGGAGCAATCGCTTGCAAGTAAACTCATCGTAGATTCGGGCTATCACAATTCGCCCGGGGACAACCGGCTCCGCTCGGTCTACAACCAAGAGATCACCATCGTAAATTCCAGCCCCCGTCATTGAGTCACCCGAAGCCTTTAGAAAAAACGTTGCATTGGGGTTTCGAATCAAATAACTCTCTAAATCTAGCTCTTCTTGATGGCCATCAGCAGGTGACGGAAAACCGCACTTCACGCCTTCGATAAAGTAAGGAAATGGCGTCATCTCTATCACTCTTAAATTAACTGTATATATATACAGTATAATAAAAAATAGTTAGAATAGTCACACCTTAGTTTCATCTTTTGAGGTAACTGAAGATTGAACCACCAAGCGAGTTGTTTTCTGTACAATTTCAATCGCATAGCACTAATGCGCTGTCATTCATCTACTCTGTGGTGATTTTTCAATCAACTATTGCTGTGTTCTTCGGCAAACACACTCTCCACATCGAGTTATGTCAAACAAACACTCATCAATGTTGATAAAATTGTCGTTTATAAAAATTAAAATATATATCCAAGATGCTGGGTATAGCGGTTATTAACCAAGGAGTTTTTTTAATGCAAAAGATTTTTGCAATACTAGCGGTACTTCTGCTGGCTGGCTGTTCTACCACTGAAAATACACACACTGATAGCCAATGCATTGGCCAAATGACCACTGAAGAAGCCTATGGCCACCTCAACCCTGAGCGCTTCACAATCCAGGTCTTGGCCCTGACTGAAGAACGTCAAGCAGATGTCAGAAGCTATATAAACCATATCCAAGGCCAACAACCAATTTGGGTTAACTGGAAAAAAAGCCAAAGTGGCCGTTGGTATGCTGTGATTTACGGGGATTACGAAACAAAAGAAGAAGCCAAGGCAGTCATCGATCGACTTCCTGAAGCCGTTCGCCAACAAGGCCCGTTCATCCGAAGCTTTGCCGAAGTACAAAACGACAAACAAACTGACGTATTCCGTTTGCGCTGATCAAAAAAGCCGGAGCAATCACTCCGGCTTTTTTACGCTTAATTCAACTAAGATCAGACTAGCTTCAATCAAACAACTGGCCGACCGTTTTCATTGGAATAAACATCCTGATGCGGCCATTGTGCTCACACAATACTTCAAAACCGTATTTGGTATAGAAAGACTCAGCGTCTGAGCTCAAACAATCGACCACTATGGCGTAAGCTCTCATATGGGCATTAACTTGCCACAGGTACTTCAAGGCTTTTACTAAACTGACTTTACCCAAACCATTACCATGATATTCATGATGAACCGCAAGTTGGGCTAGCAGGAATACTGGGATCGGATACTTGGGGAGTTTTTTTGCCATTGCTGCAGGTAATGTATCGCGGCAGATTGAGCTTGGCGCAATGCTATAGAAAGCACAAATCGGTAGTTTTTGGTTTGGGAGCGGAAGTAAGGCAGGCAGTACCATTGTTCGGCTAATACCTGCCTGCATATGTTTCGCCGCTTGGGTCTGTATAAATGTGTTGAGCTCCGGCTCTCCACAATCAAACGATACACGGTCATGCAACCTTTTATCTAGCTCGATAAATTCTTTGGACCAACTCACTTACTTAAAGCCCTTTTCATCTGCAAAATTAACTGCATCGAGCAATGCTTTATTCGGTGACTTCGCCTTATCACATGCTTCGACAAATCGGTCAAACGCATCATTCTCAAGGGTGATGCTTTCATGTCGTGCGATCACTTGGCTGGCATCTTCATCCATAAGACGAACCACATATTCAGTCAGACTCTTCAGCCCCAATAATGCTGAGGCCTTTTCGGCTTTGGCTTTAATTTCTTCATCTAAACGCAAGTCTAAACGCGCTGTTGCCATGTTAACCTCCTATATACGGAAGTGTTCCGTACAAACGAAGTATAACCTCTCCCTTATCACTCAGCAAATCGTACGGAAGCTTTCCGTACGATTTTACTCAGAGCGCATTTAGGATGACATAATTACGTCGTCTTGGGCTTTATGAACTTCTTGAGGCCCCTCTTCAAGCTTGCGGAGCTCCCGTAACAAGATGAACAACAGCATTAAGCCTGTCGCGGCAAGACCGGCAGCTAACCCACCCCACACGCCTTCCAAGCCGAACATGTGCATCAATACCCATGCAGCAGGAAGACCTATAAGCCAGTAACCAATGGCTGTTGTTACTGTCGGGGCTTTCACTACTTTCATACCACGTAGGATACTGATCGCCGCTAATTGCCATGCATCAACCACAAAACAAGCAGCAACCATGATCATCACACTCGGAAGAGCAGCCACCAATTCTTCTGCAAGCGCATCACCCTCAACATTGAATATAACGGTAAGGAATTCAGGCTTTGCGACAATCAAGGCACCAAATACCGCACTCGTCACTGTCACTAATACCAAGCCTAACTTGGCATACCGCTTGACCATACCATGCTCCTGTTGGCCGACATGTTGACTAACCAAGATCGAAGCTGCTTGAGACAAACCGAATGCCACATTCCAAGACAAATTCAGGCACTGCATGGCAATTTGGTGGATCGCCAACGACACTGCACCCAAAGTACCTGCCAGCAGTGCTGCTGTAGAAAACAAGGCATGCTCCATTAAGGTCGCAATCATAATAGGCACACCAATCGCCATTAGCGGTACGAGGATGCCAAAGCGATACTCATGCCAATGAGTAAACGGGTTATATTGACGGTATTTATTTCGGGTGAAGATCCAGTAACCATAGCCGAGCATAACAATAAAGGCGGCTAACGCTGTTCCATAACCCAACCCTGCTAAACCCATTTGCCAATGGAAAGCCAGCAAATAGCTTAATGGCACATTCAAGATAACGGTAACAATAGACATCACCATGACCGAACGAGTGTCGCCAAATGCGCTTACCAAGCTACGTAATACCAACAAAATTAAAGTCGGTAACATCGCCCACTTAAGAGCATCTAAATACTCTACGGCTAAAACAACAGCATCAGGGTCTTGATTTGCTTTAGTTAACAAGCCATCCATCAGATAGAAAACCGGTAACAAAGTCAGCGATAGAATAACGGAAAGCAACAATCCACTCTTGAGTGAAGTGCTGACTTCGGCATCCCCTTTTGCCGAGTCTTTGAGTCTTTGACCATAAGCGATGGCAATCAGATTAGCCACACAGCCTACTGTGCTACCAGCAACCGTAAACACAATGGAATACACAGCCGCACCTAGGCCACCACCGGCAATGGCAAGAATACTCATCTGCGCCATCATCCAAACATCAGTAAACACCAACAATTGCGCAACCAGCTGAGAAATTATTAGCGGCACAGCCAAGCTGATCAGTTTTTTCATTTATCACCACAAACACTAAAGCATCAAAACAGACAGGAATATCAGTAGTGATTAAAAGAGGCTCAACAATGTGTGATAGGCATCAAACTACTGAAAGATAAACTTTAAGATCTTCAGGTTTGAGTTTCAAACGACATTTATAGTATCTTTGCATTCATAAAACTCATGCGAATACAATTTAACCGTTTCCATTTACGCTAAAAGGACAAACGATGAAAAGAAGACATCGCCTACTGCCGCCATCTTTAAACGGATTACGGGTTTTCGAAGCGGCAGCTCGTCAATTAAGCTTTACTTTGGCAGCTGACGAACTCAATGTGACACAAAGTGCTGTGAGCCGCCAAATCAGGCAACTAGAAGAGCAACTTGGGTTTACTTTGTTTATTCGCCACCACCGTTCCCTCGAACTCTCACAACAAGGGAAGGAAGTTGCGTTATTGCTCACACGGCAATACAGCGAATTGAACCAAACCATCCGACAGTTGAAGGCAAAAGAAACCGGTACCTTGAGAGTACAGGTTGCAATGAGCCTTGCGGTCCGTTGGCTTATCCCACGTTTGCATTCCTTTAAATCACTCAACCCTGATGTCAATATTGTCTTGTCTTCAAGTATGGGACACAGCAATGAGTTACTACAATTAGAAGAGGATGACTGTGATATTGCGATATATAACGTTCCTGAGGTGACCAAAAGTAGCAATATGCTCACTTTCTTCAGAAAAGAATACCTCGCCCCCGTATATTCAGAGTTATTAACAAAAACAGAGCAGCCAATCTCTGTCGATGAACTCATCACCAACTACCCGCGATTACACCCGACACCTGACCAATGTGACTGGCGCGAATGGCTCTCCCGCAATAACCGGTCAGAGCAAGTCAATGAAGATGGGTTAACGTTTAACACATTAGATATGGCGTTAACATCCTGCTTTGCAGGCCAAGGCGTTACCATCACCGATCTGATGCTTGTCGTACACGAACTTCAGCAGGGCTATTTGAAACTACCGAACCTAGCAACCATTGTTACTAATAGTACTTGGCAATATTACTATCAAACCGTCAGTAAAGGTGACACCGTCACTCGCTTTATTGATTGGATGGTCCAAGAAGAAAGAAAAGATATGGCCGCACTAACCCACATGGCGGATCTGTACGGCTGGAAAATCATTGATTAACAGCTAGCTATACGCTTACACCGAGTCAATAAGTTCAGGTAAAATATCAAACAGATCGCCAACTAATCCATAGTCCGCTATTTCAAAGATTGGCGCTTCTGGATCGCTATTTATCGCCACAATAACCTTGGCATCTTTCATTCCCGCGAGATGTTGAATAGCGCCCGAAATGCCCACTGCAATATATAACTCCGGTGCAATAATCTTACCGGTTTGTCCAACTTGGTAATCATTGGAAATATATCCGGCATCCACAGCCGCCCTTGAAGCCCCTATTGCTCCATCAAGTTTATCGGCAAGCTGCTCGATTAACGCAAAATTTTCTTTGCTGCCAAGCGCCCGGCCGCCAGAAACGACGACTCGAGCAGCCGCTAACTCAGGTCTTTCACTTTCAGATGCCTGTCTTTCAATAAGCTCACTCCAGTCATTACTTATCGCAATGTCTACCGCTATTTGTTCCGCTTGACTAATGCCCAAAGAAGCAGCATCAAATGCCGATCCACGAAGGGTCATCAATACTTTACTATCACAACTGCGTACTCTCGCTAGCGCATTACCGGCATAGATTGGTCTGATTACCGTATTTTCACTTTCAATTGTAACGACATCAGATAGCACCCCCACATCCAATAATGCGGCGACCCGAGGTAGGAGGTTTTTACCGAATGTTGTTGCCGGAGCAACAATATGGCTGTAATCCTTGGCAAGCTCGGCGATCAACTGCGCACAATTTTCAGCCAGCTGATCTTTATAATTAGGATTATCAGCAACAAGGACTCGACTGATACCTACAATTCTTGATGTTTCTTCAATTACCGACTGGCACTGACTCCCTATAACCAATACATCAGTGCTTTGTTGTAATGTGGATACAGCCCCGACAGACTTGAGTGTTTCCCCGCCCAAACGGTGATTATCATGCTCTGCAATTACTAAAATCGTCATCAGATCACCTTTGCACTGTTTTTTAGTTTATCGATAAGCTCGGCAACAGAATCGACTTTTATACCACCAGCCCGCTGTATTGGCGTTATTATCTCGATAACCTCTTGATGATTTTTTATCTCTACCCCTAACGCTTCAGGGGTCAGTACATCAAGCATTTTCTTCTTTGCTTTCATGATATTGGGGAGGGATGCATAACGTGGTTCGTTCAACCGCAAGTCTGTGCTCAGTATCGCAGGCAACGTTAAGCGAAGAGTTTCTAGTCCTTCATCAACTTCTCGTGTTACGTTGATTGATTGTTCCCCCTCACTTGTGACACCGTCACCTTCAACGCAGATCTTTGATGCAAATGTACCCTGAGGGTAGCCCAACAGAGCCGAAAGCATTTGCGCAACCTGATTATTATCAGTATCTATCGATTGCTTACCTAATATAAATAGGTCTGGTTTATCTTGTTTAACCAACGCCGCTAATAGTTTCGCAACGGACAAAGGCTCAACCACTGCATCGGTTTCAATATGTATTGCTCTGTCAGCCCCCAGCGCCAAGGCCGTTCTTAATTGCTCTTGGCAAGCGGCCTCACCTGCTGAGACCACAACAACTTCATCAGCATGGCCAGCTTCACGGAGGCGAATTGCTTCCTCTACCGCAATTTCACAGAATGGATTCATGGACATTTTGACATTGGCGGTTTCAACACCAGAGCCATCAGTTTTTACCCTTACCTTAACGTAAGGATCAATGACACGCTTAATCGCAACATACACTTTCACAGGCACATCCTTATCAAACCAAGGCGGCTAAACCCCGTAATTGACGTATTCTTTGAGCCTAGTTGAGTTTACGTTTACGTCAACTGGACTATATTTTAACCAATCGCAGTACAGTTAGGGATTGAAGCATGAGTTCAGAGCAGCAAAGAGAAAGCATGTCGTTTGATGTTGTCATTGTCGGTGCTGGCCCCGCCGGATTATCTGCAGCCTGTCGACTGATGCAACTTGCCATTGAAAATGAACGCCCTTTGTCAGTTTGTGTTGTAGAAAAAGGCGCTGAAATCGGAAGCCACGTTCTCTCAGGTGCACTATTCGAACATAAAGCGCTGGATGAACTTTTTCCTGACTGGGAACGCATGGGGGCACCACTACACACCGCCGTGTCCGACGATAAATTTTGCTATTTAACCAATGAATACAACTACATCACCGTCGCTGAACCATTGGTACCCGATACCTTACAGAACATAGGTAACTTTGCTATCAGCTTAGGTAACCTCTGCCGCTGGCTAGCTAAGCAGGCTGAAGAGCTAGGTGTCGAAATCTTTCCTGGGTTTCCTGCCAGTGACATACTCTACAATAGTCAAGGCATAGTAACGGGAATCATCACAAAAGATATGGGGCTTGATAAGCAAGGAGAACTTAAATCCACTTTTGAACCCGGTATTGAACTAGAAGCAAAGTACACAATTTTTGCTGAAGGAGCGCGGGGGCATTTAGGTAAGCAGCTCATTAAACAATTCCATCTCGATCACGGTAAGCAACCTCAACATTATGCCTTGGGACTAAAAGAGTTATGGGAGATCCCGCCAGAGCACCATCGCCCCGGTCATGTTATCCATGGCGTCGGATGGCCGCTAAGTCAAACAGGCACCAATGGGGGTAGTTTTCTATACCATCTTGATAACAACCAAGTCGCAGTCGGGTTAATAGTCGATCTGAATTATCATAACCCCTACCTAAGTCCCTTTGATGAATTCCAACAACTCAAGCACCATCCATTATTTACTCAACATCTAGCCGGCGGACAACGTATCGCTTATGGTGCTAGAGCTATAACCAAAGGCGGTCTGTCATCCCTACCGCGGCAACAGTTTCCTGGCGGGCTTTTAATTGGCTGTGATGCGGGCACTTTGAATATGGCGAAAGTCAAAGGCAGCCATACTGGGATGAAATCCGGTTTAATTGCCGCCGAGGCAATTTTTCATGAATTAGAACAAGGTTTTCACCAAACAACACCTGGCTATGACAAAATATTCTGCCAATCTTGGTTACATGACGAACTGCATGAGTCACGAAACTTCGGGGCAGAGATCCACCGCTTTGGTACATTGATCGGTGGAACCTTGGCTTCTATCGAACAAAAATGGTTTAGAAAGTCCTTCAAATGGACACTGGAAGACGATAAACCAGATCATGAATGCCTAGACCCAATTGCTAACCACCAGCCTCTCAGCTATCCAAAACCTGATGGTCTGCTCAGTTTCGATAAAGCATCTTCGGTATTCTTATCTGGAACACAGCATGAAGAAAACCAGCCCTGTCATTTAAAATTGGCTGATGACGCTATTCCGATCAATTTTCATCTCGAGCGTTATGATGAACCTAGCCAACGATATTGCCCTGCTGGCGTTTACGAAGTAATAGAAAAGGATGGTAAAGCTTCATTTCAAATCAATGCAGCCAATTGTGTGCATTGTAAGACCTGTGATATCAAAGATCCTTCCCAGAATATTACCTGGACACCACCAGAAGGCGGTGGCGGGCCTAATTATCCAAACATGTAGAGCAGCAGACAGTTGTCGACCCTCCCCAAATAGCTTCACGCTACTTGGGGGGATACGTATTATTTAGACCAACGGGTTTTTCGCCATACTTCCTGTTGTTCTGCAGAAAGGAATGTCCATGCAACAACCCGAGTAAGCTTTTGTCCCTGCGCCATGTCGATCGTTTTAACCTCAGTTGCGCCGACCTTTTTCAGCTGCTTATAAATCAAAGGCAAATTGTCTTTCTTCGACACCAAAGTGGTAAACCAGAAACATTGGTTCGCTTTATCCACACTCTGATCAATCATACGCTTAATAAACGCTGATTCTCCGCCGGGACACCATAGCTCCGCTTTTTGACCGCCAAAATTCAAAACCGGCTTTTTACCTTTCATTGCATTTGCTGAATGGTGGGAGCCTTTCTTTTGCGAGTTAGCAGCAAGGTTTTTTACCTTACGGGCACTTCCTGCCATGGCCTCTTCTAAAGAGGTATGAAACGGAGGGTTACATAAGGTGAAATCAAATAAATCGTTGTCGTTGATCATACCGGTAAAAATATGATCTGGATTTTTCTGCAGTCTGCATTGAATGCCGCCTTTCAATGAAGGATTAGCTTCAACGATAAACTTGGCCGCTTTGATTGAAATCGGATCTATGTCGGCAGCCGTAAAATGCCAACCATATACACGGTGGCCGATAATTGGATAAACACAATTTGCTCCGCTTCCGATATCAATACCCTTTATAGCTTTTCCTTTTGGGATCTTGCCACCGTTGGAGTCTGCCAATAAGTCGGCAATATAATGCAAATAGTCAGCCCTTCCAGGGATTGGAGGGCAGAGAAAGCCTGCGGGAATATCCCAATAAGGAACCGAGTAAAAATGGCTAAGCAATGCACGGTTCAGCATTTTGACGGCGTCAGGGTCACTGAAGTTGACCGACAAGTCACCGTAGGGATTCTTCTCTACAAACTGTGATAATTCCGGACAACTTTGAATCAGCTTGTCAAAATCATAACGGGCTCGGTGAGGGTTTCGTGGATGCAGCCCCTTACTCGGCGCTTTTTGCTTATGTTTTTGTGCCATATCGCTTTCTTTATAGAGTATTGCTCGGCCTAAAGCCAAAAAGAGAAGTATCCTACTTGAATCTGTCCGGCCATGGAACCGCCATATCTTTCAGGCTGGCTGTTTTTTGAACTAATGACCAGACTAAAAATACAATATGCAACCTCATCATGAAATATCTTGTGACAACATCAATAAAAATTGTACATTTTCATAATCTTAACTTTACTATTACATACAGGCCAATAACAATGCATTTTAGGACTGAGTGATTAAAGGAAGAAATTGCACATGGATGTATTCAAACGCACATTATTCATCATTACCGTTTTAATACTGCCTATTCACTCAGTACAGGCAGCCCAGTCCATTGCTTTTTATTATAACCAAATTGATTCTGTTAGAGAGCTTATCAACTACGACCGAGTTGTCGTCACCCCTAGCTTGATTACTGATAAACAGATTGAAACCCTACAAAAAGCAGAGACTCAAGTTTTCGCCTACCTCAGTATTGGCGAGTACGACGGTGAAGCATTACCCAATACCCTTGCAGGGCTTTCTCCGCTCACCAATCCAAATTGGTCTAGCCATGTTATGGATCTATCTGCAAGTGAGTGGCAAGAATACCTAATCCATCAAGCAAGCAATCTTACTGAACGTGGTTTTGACGGTATTTTCCTTGATACGCTAGATAGCTATACTCTTTTTACCACTTCACCTGATAACACAAGCAAGCAGCAAACAGCACTCGCCCATATCCTCGATGCGTTGCATACACTTCCTGCCAAACCTCTACTGATATTTAATCGAGGTTTCGAAATACTCGACCAGCTTAGTTTCAAACCTTATGCACTAGCCGCTGAGTCAATGTATAACAGTTACGACCCAGTAGCAGATAGCTACCAGTTAGTGCCTGAGTCTGACCGCCAGTGGCTAACAGGCAAACTGGAAGAAGTAAAAAAAGCGGGTGTTGAAGCCATTGTCATTGACTATTTGCCGGCCAGTAATCGTGAAGCACAAAAGCGCGCAGCAAGACGACTGATCAGCGAAGGCTATACCCCTTATATCAGTGACGGTTTACTGTATGAGTTCGGTGTCAGCACCATTGAACCTATCGCTAAACGGGTTCTCGGTTTTTATGACGGTCAATTTGGCCGAATGGTAACATCACAGTGTCACCGGATGATGTCGATGCCGATCGAATATTATGGCTATGTTCCCGAGTGCTTGGATATCAGAACAATCAACTTCAACCAGATTGATATTACTCGTTATGCCGGTTTCTTTTTTTGGCTAGAAGAAACGAGCTACCAACAAGTTCCAGCTTTGCAAACTTGGATTGATACGCTGATCGATAAACGCCCTGTATTATTCCTCAGTGCACTACCAACAAATCAAGCTATCTTAGCCAAACTCGGTATTACCGCTAAAGGAGAAATATCCGGCAACATCACCCAACAACAAGGTCAAAGCTGGACACAGCAGTTTTATCCCGCCTCATATAGCCAGTTTGAAAAGCACACACTTTGGCAACCCACCCAGATCGGCGTAAACAGTGAAATTACCTTCGGTAACGAGAGCGGCCAAACAACAACGGCACTGTTCCAAGCACCATGGGGAGGTGCTGCATTATACCCGTTTCCTGTAACACAGCTTGCAAACGGAAGAATTAGTTGGAGTATTGACCCATTCAGGTTGCTTGACAACACACTAGGGCTAGCAAAAATCCCTGCGGCTGATGCAACAACAGAAAGTGGCCTTCGCATCCTGACTAGCCACATTGATGGTGATGGATTTCCATCCAAAGCTTGGTTCCCAAACAAACCTTATACTGCAGAAGTAATATACGAAAACATCCTAAAACAATACTCTCTTCCACAAACTGTATCAGTTATTGAAGGTGAGGTTGGACAACGAGGTCTATACCCTGATCAAAGTCCACAACTCGAGAGAATTGCAAAGCAAATTTTTAAACTGCCTAACGTTGAGATTGCTTCACACACCTTCAGTCATCCTTTCTTTTGGGATCTAAAAAATGCTAATCAAAAAAAAGCTTATGGTGACCACTTGCCTATACCTGGCTACTCCATTGATTACTACAACGAGATCCTTGGTAGTACTGAATATATCAACACCAAACTTTCACCGAGTAAGAAAGAGGTCAAACTCATTCTTTGGTCTGGAAATGCCGATCCTACCGAAGAAGTCATCGCGATTGCCGAGCAAGCAAACTTATTGAATGTAAACGGCGGCAATACATACGTTGTAAGGGGAAACAAAAACTTTACTCAAGTATCACCAACTATCGCTTGGTACCCTTCTGGTGTTCAAGTCTATGCGCCTGTTCAAAATGAAAACCTCTATACTAACCTCTGGACTGAACACCACGACGGTTATGGGCGGGCAGTTGAAACATTTGACATATTAGGTACCCCACGTCGGTTAAAAAGTATTAGTATTTACTACCATATGTACTCAGGCGCATACCCTGCATCAGTCAATGGCTTAAAGAAAGTTTATGATTGGGCGGTAAAACAGCAAAGTACCCCTTTGTACTTAAGTGAATATGCCGAAAGAGCGCGAGCACTGTATGAGACCGGTATCGCTCGCACATTAGATGGTCAATGGCAAATTGCAAGTACTGGGATAACAAGTATCCGGCTATCTGATTCATTGGGCTATCCTAGCGGAAGCCAATTTGCAGGTTGGAACTCAGGGCCAGATGGTAAATTTATGATCCTTAAACAGCCCAAAACCCGATTCGCAACTACCGATTCACCAGACAGTGCTCTTCACCTCAAGAGTGCAAACGGAAAACTGGTAAATTGGGAAGTCAAGAACAACGTTATTGATTGGGAGGTTTCCACACACATGCCACTAAAGATGGTGGTAAGAGGCGCCAAAAGCTGTAAGCGAATTGACGGCCCTGAATTGACCATCAAACACAATGTAAAAAAAGGACAAATAGAATTGGCAAGCCCTAAAACAGGGAAGCTAACGGGTACAATCCAGTGCCAAGTGCTATAACGCGAAAGGAATATTGATAAAGCGATGGCTAAAAGTAAGAACAAAAAGCCAAGGATAAGGCTTATCAACAAATTCACCCTGGTGGTGTTAACTGCAACGTCTTTATGGGCGCTGTGGCTTGTTGCGCCTAATAAATCCATGCTAGTACAACTTATTGCCCGCTCTTCTTCACCTGAAGTTTCATTGGCCTTTTTACAACAACTTTATAGTAATGATCCGAAAAACCGCGAGATCATAAATCAAATCGTAGATAACTACGCTGCCACTGGGCAGTTGAACGATGCGACAGAGCTGTTAGAGAGTATTCTTAGAACAACAGAAGGTAACGACGATTGGGATTCAATAGGTCGATACCTGTCTCTGCTACTAGAACAAACATATCAAGACCATCCGGAACAGAAACAACAAGCGCAAGCAGCGTTACTCACACTGTTGGATAAAATTAATTATATTCCAGAGGCAGAACTTGCACGTCAATTTGCTGACACCGCGATTTCATTATCGATGCCAGATAAGGGGTTTGATTACCTATACCCCCACCAACAAAGTGGCGAAACCTCTTACGACGAGTTAGTTTCTCTTGCCTTACAAAGTGAGGATTATGACAAGTCATTGAGAGTTCAACTTGATGCATTTCGGGAGTTTGAAGATCTTGAAAACGCCCAGAAGCTGTTTGACTTAATGATAAAAAGCGGCCAATCCCAGCTTAGCAAATATTTCTTTAACAGTTACAGAGGACTGCTTTACAACAACGCAGACTTTCTCAATGCAGCCATAATGCATTCTAAACAGATAGGAAACCTTGATATTGTCTTAGCTTTATCTCGCCATCTACTATCAATTGAACCAACAGCAGAGCTGTATTCTCAAACAGCACAAATTGCGATTAGTATCGGTGACCTCGACCTTGCCGAAGAATTACTGCTTCAATCTATCACCATAGCACCAGACCAATATGATTATGTTTTACTACATCAAATTTATCGCTGGCAAAGCGAGATAGAACAAGCACAGTCAATTAGCATCAAGCTGGTATCGCTTAATCCGAGTGCAAAAAATATCCGTGCCGGTATAGATGAATCAAGAGCGCTGGGTGATATCTTAAATGAAGGCAGTTTTTTCAAAAAGTTGGCAACATATAACCACATCCACCCAGCCGAGTATGCCCAATGGCTCAACGCACTTGAAAAAGGTCAAGGGACATCAGCCGCATTTCAAAGTCTGCTGGCTCTTCTCGCAAAACGTCCTAATGACCCTGAACTTCTGAGTCACACTACCCGCTTATACAGTTACCGCAGTGATCATCGTTCTGTGATCCGTTACGGTAATCAGCTGCAGAAAAGGCGGCCACTAAACGTCACAGAAGCATTACGTATATCCAATGCACATATCATGTTGAACCAGCCTAAGCTGGCTCTAAATACACTGGTCAATCCAACCAATTGGATGGAGGCTGACGAAGACTACCTTGAAGCTGTTTCTTCATTAGCTTGGGAAACCAACAACCGAGCATTATCGATTAGTTCACAATCAGAATTGGCAACACGAGCCAGTTCAAATATTGATGTATACCGCTATATCAATATATTGTCGCCACTAAATGAAGAAAAAATAGCACAACTGCTTAAACTCTATGAAAAAAA
Organism: Photobacterium sp. DNB22_13_2; assembly: GCF_052873915.1. Taxonomy (NCBI): domain Bacteria; kingdom Pseudomonadati; phylum Pseudomonadota; class Gammaproteobacteria; order Vibrionales; family Vibrionaceae; genus Photobacterium; species Photobacterium sp. DNB22_13_2. The sequence continues at coordinate 32,967 of NZ_JBNNXU010000012.1, read as the reverse complement.
TCGTAATCCACAGTTACTCTTGGCCGCCGTTCAACATGCAGCTCAAACAAAAAATGAAGAATTACTTACTGAACTCATAAAAAAAGCCGAGCAAGACCCTGATATTGAACAACATATTGAAATTATGACATACCGAGCGCTGCTCGCTGAGTGGCAAGGAGAGCCAGAGCAAGCAAAGCAACTCTACTTGGCGATTTTACAATTAGAGCCAACCAACTCATCGGCTGTCGGTAATTTGCTCTGGTTTGCTCTCAATGAAGGCGATGTAGATACACTTGATCAAATTTACCGTCGCTATAAGCCTATGTTGGCTTCTGAACGTAATCTTTGGTTAGCTTTTGCCAGTGCAAGCCAACAACTCGGGCTTAATCATGACGCGGATATTTGGTATCGCCAACTCTTGCTTAACGACAATAACCCTGAACCTTCTATTCTACTCAATTACGCCCAGCTACTAGAACAACAAGGCAATGGTGAAAAAGCCTATCAATTACGCCATTATCTATTCGACAAACAGTCATCTGAATTACTTGCATTACCGGATGGTGACATTAGTTATCGAGCCCTAATAAGACTATTTATTGGCGACCAAATGGCTAGCCAGGTGATTGAAGATAACACTCTAAACGAACCAACTATTAGTAACGTTAGTGAGCTATTTGCCGACCATTTAGCACAAAACCACGGTGAGAAGATACTGTTCTGGCATCAGAGAACAGCCCTTGGCCGTTATAAAATGCCAGAGTGGCAGCAACTGTCACTCGCTCTACAGAAAAAAGACCGGGTAAAAGTTGAAGAGATTTTAGCCACCGCAGTCAAATTACCAAAAGCGGATGAAAACGCGGCCTTACAGTTTATTGGCAAGCACCAAGAAGCATGGCAACAAGGTCAGGCTAACCTTGGCCAACTAGCTGATAAAAAATCGGAAAACCAACTTCGCCGTATTCATGTTCTGCAACATCCAACGAAGACGCACAGTATCCGAGCCCAACATTCACAAATCACTCATTGGGATATAGACCGCTCCAGTCTTGATTATTACTCACCCCATTATCATGGAAACTGGCGACTTGGCTTGGATCACCAACGGTCAGGCTCCCCTGATCAACTAGCCAACACTGATATAGATGATGAGTTCCGCTTGCGAGGCCGATATCAATACCAGATGAGCGAAAGCTATTGGGCACTAGGCGTTGATCTAGCCGATGGTATTGGTGATCAGCGGCTTGGACTCAATGGGGAATACCAATTTGCTGTCGACGACTACCTACGTCTAGGCTTCAGATTCGGCTTCAACAGCCATATCGAGGCCAGCGAATTACTTAATATCGCGGGGCAAGATAACTTGCTTGGCTTTAATCTTGCCTATCAACCTACAGCAAGAGAATCGTTGGCATTTCAGTTTAACTTACACGACCTCTCTACCCGCTTTGACGATGAGATCGGTCAAGGCTGGGATCTCAGCTTGAGAGTAGCCGAACAGTTTTTCTTTGCTGATCCAGCCTGGCAAATCTACGCCGATGTCACCATGCAAGATGTTAATCTCAGCGATGATCCCTTGAACGGAATCAACCGTTGGCACAATGAAGCAACGCCACTGACAAGCAGTGATTTTATCGAGGACAGTTACCAGCGCGTTGGGATCGGCCAACGAGTTTGGCATGGTGAACCGGGTCAACCAGGTGCGACTGTACCGTCACCAAGATATTGGTTTGATAGTTCGCTTGGATACAACTTCTCAAGTTCACAAGTCGATGTCACCCTAAGCGCAGGTTTGGGTTGGCGTGTGTTTGGTAATGATGAGCTTTACTTCAGCACAGACTGGCAAAGCCAAGACAGAAATGGTGATGAGTCGTTGAGAATGACACTTGGCTACTACTACGGCTTTTAACCTCAACCGAATTTTACAAGGATGACCATGATGAAAAAGATAGTCACTTTCGCCAGCCTCTTAGCTCTGAGTGCTTGTAGTAGTTATCAAGTCACTGACAGCAATACATTTTCGGCTGATAGCCGCTGGGCAATCATGCCTATGTACAACCATTCAAGCACCCCACTTGCGGCTGAAAAAGCTGAGCAAATTTTGAGCTCCCAACTTTTTGCCAAAGGTATCATTGCGGTTAAATACCCGCCATCGGCTGTCAATGATTTGCAAAGTATCCTTGATGACTCTGCGAAGCAAAAACAAGCCAATGCTTGGCTTGCTACCCAGCCTGTTGACTATGTAATCACAGGTTCAGTTGAAGAATGGCATTACAAAAGTGGGCTAGACGGTGAGCCAGCAGTTGGCATTACACTAGAGGTAAAGTCAGCAAAAAGTGGTCAAACCTACTGGCAAGCTTCAGGAAGTCGTGGCGGCTGGGGTCGCGAAAGTGTCAGCGGCACTGGACATATCGTCATTGAAGAACTGCTGAGCGGCCTGAATGTCGCAACAAGAGATAACCAGTAAGTGATAGGTTGATCTATATAGATTTATAATAATGGTTGTTTAATATGGATAATAAAAGCAGCAGTAAAGCCTTTCTCGGGTTCTCAAAGAGCAGCTATGTATGGCTAGAAACACTGGTTGTCGCCATCATATGTATCTACATTTGGGTTGAATCTGATTCCTTATCCCCAAATTCGACGGAGCATAACTTTTTTTGGCCTCTTTTGGGTCCTTTGCTCATAGCCCTGCGTTACGGTTTTGCCAAAGGCTTTGTCTGTTCATTGCTAACAACAGCCGGACTCGCAACCATTATGAATGCATCTGGTATGCTGGATTATTATCCACTGTCATTAGCAATTGGTATCATCATGGTGGCAATGGTAGCTGGTGAATTTCACGATTATTGGCACAACATTAATCAAAAGCATATTCTTGACCATCAATATATGGCGCAGAAACTAGATAGCTTTACCCAGAACTATCATTTGCTCAAAGTATCACACGACCAACTCGAACAACGTACCGCAGGTCAAACCGTTAGCCTACGGGCAAGCATCAGCGAGTTGCATAAAATTGCCGCCAAACATGCGACGCACCGCTTAGAGTACCTTGGTTTTCCCTACCTCAACTTGATGGCTGACATCGGTGGGATTGAGGTTGCAGGGATCTATAAAGTCACCCATGGCAAGATCCATCAAAACGCTGCGGCTACCCTTGGAGATCACCATCGATTAGAGGATTCTGACCCTATGCTTCTCGATATGCTGGAAACCAAAAAACTACTTTCTCCAGCGAAGCTAGAAGCGAATCAAATCCACCAATCTCGCTATCAATTATGTATCCCACTCATCGATACGCGAGGAGTACTACAGGCGGCAATCATTGCTGAATACGCCAAATTTTTCATGCTCACCCCTGCAAATGTGGCACTGCTTTCACTGGTTGCCAACTACGCCGCAGACTTATTAAGTGATGAGATCCTTACCCCGATTTTACGTCCACATCAAAGTGATTTATTTATCGACTACCTTAAGCGCGCCAGTTACAACAAACGCCATTATGGTGCTGATAGCTCGGTGGTTGTCTGTATCGATAGTGATGGCAAACATCAACAGGTGCTCGATAACACGATCAGTTACCGTCGAGGGGCTGATGTTTATTGGTCATGCAGAACGTCACAAGGCAATGCCGCGCTTGCCATACTTCTTCCCCTTACAACAGTCTATGATGCCCAGCAATATATCGTCAGGCTACAAGAGTTGTTAAAAGACCAACTAGGCGAAGATGCTAAAGAAATAGATATCCTTGGTCCTTTGTCGATGTCGACTGACCGGGCTGAAATCAGAAAGCTTATGGATGAGCTTGGAGCATACGATGAAGACATGGCTACTTCTTCAGACCATAGCATTTGAGAGCTCTGGCCTTTACATTATTACCACCCAGACAATGACGCCAAGTATGTGGTTGGCCTTTGCCAGCACCCATGCTATATCATGTCTCAGTTATTCAGCCCTCTGCTGGTTGATACTACCGAGGCAGTATAAAACGCCGGTCATCAGCTCTTTTTCGTTCCTGTTTATCTTCAATTACCTATTACCGGTTGTCGGTATGATCGGAACAAGCTGCTCTCTTTTAATTGCGCTTTATTTACCAAGGGAAAAGTCTAACGTTACTTGGCAAGAGTGTGAAAAAAGTGAACTACCACAGAGCCCCGGCGAAGTGATTGACACTCAATTTGGTTCAGGTGCATTACGGGAAATCCTACTCCACAATCAAGACCCAGAACGTCGGTTACTGGCCGTTAGCGCTGTTCGTAACTTACCCCGTCAACATGCAGTCCCACTATTACAGCTCGCATTGAAGGACTTGACTGATGATGTACGTCTGCTTGCTTACGCAAGCTTAGAGAGCATCGAAACACATATTAACGAATCCCTCTCTCTCTCCAAAAAACAATTTGAATACAAGCCTTCAGCTTCAAAAGCATTTGACATTGCTCAGCAGTATTGGGAGCTTTGTTATCTCGGTATTGCCGAAGGCATTTTACGTAACCATTACTTAGAACAGGCCGAAAACTACCTCAATCAATCCAACAGTATCAAGACCTCCGCATCTGCGAATCTCCTTCTAGGCCGAGTACTGCTCGAGCTAAAACGCCCTATTGAAGCCGCACCGGTATTAAAAGCCGCAATGGACGGAGGCTTACTACTCAAGCAAGTCGCACCTTACCTGGCAGAAGCATCTTATATCTCTGGTGATTTCCAAACCGCCCGAGAGTATATTTCTTACTTCCCCGAGCAAAAAGGTAACAAATTGAGTCAGATAAAGGAGTATTGGGGATGAGACTTTTTAACCGTAAGCCTGACGTCGAAAACAACGCAGACGTAGATGTATGCCTTCTTCTGGAAGGAACATACCCGTATGTTCGAGGTGGGGTCTCAAGTTGGGTACACCAAATTATCAGCGGCTTACCGGAATACCGTTTTCATTTAATTTTTCTCGGCGGACATCCTGATTTTTATGATGAGCCAGCCTATGAGTTCCCTGAGAACGTTGTTGGATTTGAAGTCCATTACCTCTTATCTGATAAGGGGCACCTCAAACCTTCAGCGCGTTCAGGTAAGACCAAATTATTCAATGTCTGGAATCGCTTCCTCTCCTACTTCGAAAAAAAAAATGAGCCTATTCCCGGCCAATTACTCGCGGATGTGTCTGAATTTCTTGACGCTAATAACAAGTTAACTCTCATGGATTTTCTCTACAGCCGTGCATCATGGGAAGTGCTGACAGAACGGTATTTAGAGTCCGCACCAAGACAGTCATTTGTTGATTTTTTTTGGACCTACCGCAATATCTACCAGCCCTTGTTTGTGTTATCGCGTATATCGCAAACCCTACCAAAGGCGAAGATATTTCATAGCGTGTCGACAGGATACGCTGGTTTTTTAGGGGCATTGAGCAGGGAAAAATCCCAAACCCCATTTATTCTGACCGAACATGGTATATACACCAAAGAACGGAAAATTGACCTTTCCCAGGCAACTTGGATTAAAGACAACCACAACCAAATTGACATATCCATGCATAAAGGTATGAATACGACCCGAAAAACCTGGATTCAATTTTTTGAACAATTAGGGCTGTCGGCCTATCATCAAGCCGACCACATTGTAGCTTTGTTTGAAGGGAACAGGCAGCGGCAACATACTGACGGGGCCCCAACAGATAGAACCCGCGTTATTGTCAATGGCATTAGTACCGAACGTTTTGAAGATGCCTATCATCGCCGGCCAGACACTCCACCTATGGTTGTCGGTCTCGTCGGTCGTGTAGTGCCGATCAAAGACATCAAGACGTTCATCCGAACCATACGCGGAGCTATCGAAACCCTACCTGAACTTGAAGGTTGGATTATCGGACCAACTGAAGAAGACAAGGAATATGTGCGTGAGTGTGAACTGCTCATCGAAAGCTTGGGCTTAGAAGACAGCGTCAAAATGCTGGGCAGTAAAAATGTAGCTGAAATTATGCCAGAACTTGGCGTAATGATGCTGACCTCAATAAGTGAAGCTCAGCCCTTAGTCTTACTCGAAGCCATGGCAGCAGGCATACCGTGCATCGCGACAGAAGTTGGCGCCTGCCGTGAGATTATCGATGGTACCGAAGGTGAAGATGCGGCTATCGGGTCAGCTGGCGAAATCATTCCCATAGCCAGCCCAACCGAAGGGGCGCATGCCATTATCAGCGTGCTTGGTGATGCCGAACAATGGCTAAAGGCCGGTGATAATGGCCGAGTCAGAGTAAAGCGCTATTACGACGAACCTATGATGTACGGTGCTTACCGTAATTTATACAAGGAGGCAATCAGTGGCCGGCATCGGATTTGAATTAAGGAAAATTCTTAAGAAAAACTCTCTGTTATCCATGCTTGAAGCTTATGGTTTGGCAGGGCTTATCAGCTCGGGCCCATGGGTTTTATCTATTTTGGCTTTGCTGACCATCGGTATTATCAGTGTTGGAATTGTCTTTCCAACCTATGTGATTGTGCAATTTCTGGTCATCATCACCTATCTGATGGCTGGTTCTTTAATAATCAGTGGGTTATTCCAATTATTGCTTACTCGATTTATTTCTGATTTATTATTTGCTGAAGATGACCATCGAATTGTACCTAACCTATTAGGCTCGATGTTAGTTACCAGCATTATTGGAGCCATGGTTGGCGGTGCGGTTCTTGCCATCAGTGGTACAATAACCCCTGCAGAAAAAATAGCGATTTTTACATCCTTTATTTTGATGTGTAACCAATGGCTAATCATTATATTCCTTAGCGGGATGAAAGAATACTACCGTATATTTTTCACCATGATGTTCAGCTACGGGCTAATGGTGATATTAAGTATCTTCTTGCCGCCGTTTGGCCTAGTTGGTTTGCTGATGATCTTTGGCTTTTGCCAAGCTATCCTCACTTTTGCTTTTTTGTACCATATCATTCGTGATTTCCCTGCAAAGGAGCTGATTTCATTTGAATTTTTGAATCACAAAAAGACTTTCTTCTCTCTCATTTTCTGTGGTTTTCTCTACAATCTCGGCGTTTGGTTAGATAAATTTGTATTCTGGTTCCGAGATGAAACCTCACATCAGGTGATCGACGTTTTCAGAGCATCCTATATCTATGACCTGCCTATCTTCATTGCTTACTTGGCCATTGTGCCGGGTATGGCGGTTTTCATGTTGCGGATGGAAACGGATTTTGCCGGTGCTTGCCTGAAGTTCTATGATGCCGTGCGCGAAGGCGCCACATTAGATTCAATTCACCTACTCAAAGACAAGATGGTGCTTGCCTGCCAACAAAGCATATACGAAATCTTCAAGGTACAAGGTCTGACTCTAGCATTATTGATCCTTTGGGCTGAAGATATCCTGAATTTCTTAAGTATTGACCTGTCTTACTTGCACCTTCTCTATGTCGACTTGGTTGGAGTCAGCCTACAGGTACTAGTCATGGCCATCCTCAATGTGATGTATTATTTAGATAAACGCTATTCTGCACTCTTTCTGACATTATTAATGGCGGTAGGAAACTTCGTGTTAGCGCATGTCAGTATCGATCTTGGCCCTGTATTTTATGGCTACGGTTTCGCAATAACGATGCTGGCCACAACTATCATTGGACTGATCATGCTTGATAGCCAGTTCGATGATCTTGAGTATCAAACATTCATGCTACAGCGTTCATAGGACATCAAACTAAAGAAACAACATGCCCCTCGGAGGTAAATTCAACATCCGAGGGTTCCTTATATACTAAGTACCTTGAAGTCATCTGGGTATAAAGAATCGTTTACTGATCTTCTTTCTTCTTGGCTGTCGCCATCAACTGAGTAACATTTTCAACCAAGTCTATCGGCATCGGGAACACTATGGTCGTTGTTCTATCGTTGGATATTTCTGTTAGTGTCTGCATATAACGCAACTGAACAGCATTGGGTGATCGATTGAGCACATCAGCCGCTTCCTGCAACTTGGCTGACGCTTCAAGCTCACCTGTGGCATGTATCACTTTAGCCCGGCGTGAACGCTCTGCTTCGGCCTGACGTGCAAGCGCGCGAACCATGCTGTCATCAAGATCGACATGTTTAATCTCAACATTAGCAATTTTGATCCCCCAGTTGTCTGTGTGCTGATCCAAAATTACTTGTAGATCTTTATTCAATTCTTCACGAGCTGAGAGCAGCTCATCGAGTTCATGCTGGCCAAGCACTGAACGTAGCGTTGTTTGGGAAAGTTGGCTGGTAGCTTCGAGATAATTTTCCACATTATTGATCGCCATTTTTGGGTCAACAACTCGGAAATAGACTACGGCATTCACTTTAACCGACACGTTATCACGGGTGATCAAATCCTGAGTGGGCACATCCAATACAATAGTTCGCAGATCGACTCGAACCATTTGTTGGATAATTGGGATGATGATGATTAGACCAGGCCCTTTCACCTCATAAAAACGTCCCAATAAAAACACAACGGCACGTTCGTACTCACGAAGCACTTTGAACATGCTTACAATAAGCACAAACACCAGTACAATAATCGTTGCTATTGAGTATGTGATCATATTATTGCTCCTTATAAAAAAGGTTATATACCCAAGCCGCTTGAAGTCACTTGGCTATACCATCACATGGATTCATTTCGCCTGCTGGTTTACTTCCAGACAAAGGCCATGTATTTGCACCACGATTACCCTGTCACCTTTCACCAATACAGCGTCGCAATTTGCTTGCCAAATTTCGCCATCCACTAACACGCGGCCACTACCAGGAAAACCGCTTACCACTATAGCCTCTTGACCCAGTAAGACTTCAACACCAGTAGTGACAGGCTTGCGCCTTGTTTTGAGCAGCAAGCTAAGAATGACGAAGGTAAACAAAGCCGATACCACTGTCAGGCCAACGATCAATGGAATGGCGATCTGGTATCCCGGCGTTTCTGTATCCATCAACATGACTGAGCCAAGCGCAAAGGCAACAATACCGCCAAGCCCAAGGATGCCAAAACTGGGGCTGAAAGCTTCCGCGACCATGAGGGCGATTCCCAACAGTAACAAAGCCAAACCTGCATAACTCACCGGTAGCATCTGCAATGAATACATCGCTAGCAACAAGCAAATCCCACCCAATACTCCCGGAAGCCCGACGCCAGGATTATAGAACTCGAGTAACAAGCCATAAATCCCAATAAGCATCAGGATATAAGCAACATTGGGGTTGGTAATAACCGACAATAACTTGAATCGCCAGTCTTGTTCTCGCTCAATATAAGCCACATCAGCTAATTCGATTTTTGCTTCAAGCCCATTAATGATAACGGTACGGCCATTAGATTGAGTGACTAAGCTATCCAGATCCGACGCAAGAAAATCTATAACATTTAACTCCAACGCTTTTTCAGCATCGATACTGGCCGCTTCTGTTACCGCGGTTTCTGCCCACTCCTCATTCCGTCCATGCAGTTTAGCCAAGCCGCGGATATACGCTCGGGCATCATTAATCACTTTTTTTTCCATTGCTGTTTTTGCGGTCACTTTTTCACTGTTAGCATCATCATCGTCTTTAGCTTGAGCTGCTTCACTATCAGATGCCTCTGTTTCTTTCTCTTTTTTTGGTGCAAATGGGTTACCGCCTGAATCATCATCCTTTCCTCCAGGCGCAGTAAGTGAAACCGGCGTAGCCGCACCAAGGTTAGTACCAGGGGCCATCGCCGCAACATGACTAGCAAGGAGGATATACGTCCCGGCACTCGCAGCCCGGGCACCAGCGGGACCAACCCAAGTCGCAACCGGCAACGGTGATGTCGTAATTGCGCGGATAATATCCCGCATGGAGGTATCAAGACCTCCGGGCGTATCCACTTTCAAAACAATAAAACTGGCTTGCTCTTTATGTGCCTGCTCGATTTCTCGTGACACATAATCACTGGTTGCAGGCCCTATACCACCGGAAATTTTAATCACCCATACATTTTGTGCCAACGCAGGCAGACTAAAAAACCAGATGCTGAGAGCCGCTAATACAGCCAACAATTTCATAGACCCTCCTCGCCAAAGCAGCTAAAAGCTCATTACGGTTAATTAAGCTCACCAGTGGTGTCCATTAAAGTAATAACCAATTTTTTACTAAGCATAGTTCATTGACTTCATTGGCTATGCAACTGTTCTCTCGATGGCGATAGAATTGGCAAGGTTTGTTGACAGTGAATTGGGAAATCCGTATCAGAAAGAGAAGTATGGATGACAAACTTGTGAAATTGGCACGATGTTTATACTTAACTCATAGCTAATTTTTCGTCCTCTACTGGAGTATGGCCATCCTATGCGAGCAGTACACCACGCTTTGCTATTCACATACCTGTTTATTATTTACCTGCTTACAGGCCCTACAACAGCCCATGCCACCAGTAATGGCACTGTGAAAGTTGGGAGCTATCATTGTCCCCCCTTCGTCATCGAGGGTGAAACAGAGGCGCCATCGGGGTTGAGCATCTATCTTTGGGAACAAATTGCCACCGAGCTTGGTGTAAATTATGAAATCAGCCAACATGAGTTGGGTGAACTCCTTGAACAAGTCAGTACCAAAACGCTCAATATTGGTGTTTCATGTATTTCGATCACTCCAGAGCGAGAAGAAATTCTCGACTTTTCCCATTCGTTTTATGAGACCCATCTAGCGATTGCAGTGAAACAACAAGGGCACTTCTCTTCCATTAAGAATATTTTTACGAATAAAAAACTATTGCTCGTACTCGGGTTTGCCTTTATCGCGGCAGGAGTTGTGGGAGGCATCTATTACTTATTAGAGCACCGGGTCAACGACAAACTGTATTCCATGCGTTCAAAAAAGTCACAAATGGTTGAAGGTTTTATTCTTGGTTTGCTCTTTATCACTAAAGGACCATTTAATTACTATGAATTTAAAACACTGACAGGTCGTGTACTCACTGTATTATTGGCGATATTTACGACATTCTTCATTGCTAGCATTACCGCAATTTTAGCCAGTACCTTTACCCTAGGCTTATTAAACAGTGATATCAAAGGACCAAACGATTTAGCGAAGCTCAGAGTCGGCGCCAAGGCTGAATCAACCTCATCGTTATTTTTAACTAGCCACAGTATTGTTCATCAGAGTTTTGAATCAACCAACGACTTATTAGAGGCACTAGACAATGGTCGAGTGGAAGCCATCGTTGCAGATGATGCCGTATTAAAATATTTGATTAAAAAGGCCAAAGAATCGGGAGATTATGAGTCGCTGTCAGTTCTGCCATATCAATTTGAAAAGCAAAACTACGGTTTAGTATTAGAGAATAACAGTCCTCACCGAGAAAAACTCAATCGAGCGCTACTCAAAATTCGTCAAAGTCCGGGCTGGCATCAAACCCTCAATAAATACTTTGCCGATAAATGAAAATAGCCATAAAAAAATGGCGCTCATATGAGCGCCCAAGCAAAGACAACTATAAACTGATGTTAATTCTAAAACCAAGCACCATGATGTACCCAAGTACCATCAAGGAGCTTGAGTATATCCCAATGCTTTATTTCCACTTTAGTAACCGTCCGAGTTTGGAGGGATGATAAGACCAGCAATGATCAAAAATAGTCATTAACTCAGGGTTGCCATACTTCGATAAGTTAACAGCATGAAAGCGATTTCGGCTTTCTTTTAGCTTATTGATTCGCTTCATCATTTCTTCTGGTTGCGACGGTGCTATGAAATCAGATAACACGATCAAATCGGCATTCTTATATTTACCACCCAGCATTAATTCGATTGACTGATCAAGTACCGGCCCTAAATCAGTACCGCCATGAAATGAATACGAGAGAAAATTCAGCACTTCACTCAACCCATCTTGCTTGGTCAACTCATAAGTGATCTGTTGCGTCGAGAACATAATAACGTAACAGTCTCTATCCTCGGCCAAGGCGATTTGCATCAAGCCGTAGGCCAGTGCCTTGGCACATTGCTCTGGAAAGCCATTCATTGAACCTGATGCATCAATACATACGATAAATGGGCCTTTATCTTGCTCTATCTGTTTAGTTTGCCGCTTGAATGCTTTCACCCGTCGAAGTTTTCTCTGCGTACCTTGCACCTTGTAGTTCAACAGCCGCTTATCGACTAAATGTTTATAAAAGACCACTTCCAATTCTGGATAAGCCAAAAACATTGCTTCATTCGGTAGCAATTTAGACAAGTCGTCACTTTCATGGATACCGACAATATCATCAGTAACGTTATCACTTTGCTCTTCGACCATTTTTAAATCTTCAGAACGCACCCGCTCTTTATTCGGATCATCCACTTCATTGGCCATCCGACCTAGCTTTTCAGCAATCTCTTTTAAGCCGCTATTCTTCTTCAGAAAATGCGCCATTTCTTTAAGAGTGCTAACATCACTTTTGGTCAGCTTTGCCTTGGCCATATCCCATAAACGGCCTGCTTTTTTCTCATCGCCGGCTTCGGTCACCGATTCCATGTGCTGCATGGTTTCGATGCGCTGATAAAGATCTGCCAACAGTTTTTCTTTATGCTGCTCCAACTCAATCTGTTGGGCCTCCGTTAGCGCAAGCGTTAGGTACTTGTGCCACTGGCTACAAAAATAACTCTGAAACATCGGGTTGTGCTTTTGATGATCCCGCTCTATCAACGTTTTTGCTTTGAAGTAGAACGCTGAATGCCCTTCTAACTGTTTGACAACATTATCAACGTGATCAAAAAAATACTGCGCTTCCCATTGGCATACCTGCTGATAGAGTTCTATTTCCTGATGAAAACGTTCTTCAACACTGACATTCGTGATTCGCTTTTGAACATGACCACGCCACTTCATGATCTGCTTTTTCATCGCAGACTTAATGCCAGGGTTAGCTTCCGCAGCAACAATTATCTGCTGCTGCATCATCAATTCCTGTACTGCATTATCGACGATGCCGGATTCAGCTAGCATCATCGCCAGATTTATACCTTCAGAAACCGGCATAACCTACACTCCCGCTAAGCAAAGTATTCAGTCAAATGACTGATACGGAATACACTCTTATCAACCATTACTTTCAGGTCATGCACCGAATCCGTTGCTTGCGATAAACTCTGCTCAATTCGCTCGGGTAATTGAGGGTCGATAAAGTTATGTGGTAAAGCACCATGGAAGCTACTGCGAGAAATTTTAAGGTTGTGATCTGCATCCAACACTTTCGAGGACGCTTTTTCTGCCATAGTTACCCAGTGCTCTTGTTGCTCCTGAGAAATCCCATTATCACCAGCAATACCCACCAAGACTGATCGATTTGCAATATCTTTAATTACCAATTGCTGCTGAGCATTCACCTCAAACTGCAGTCGGCAAAGGTGAGTATTCTTATTTACAAATCCATAGATATCACATTGACCGGTTTTGATTTTTTTCTCAAAATCATCACCATCAACATAAACCCAACGGCTGTCGCCTTTCTCCTGTTCGGAAACAGATGGGTTATGTTGCAACATAACCAGCTTGATCATTCGTGAGTTGTGATTAACGGTATAACGCTTCGCCCCGCTGAGATCGCATTTGAACCATTCTTTACGCATCATGGTTTCGCGACTCAAGTTAACCGCCAACTCAGTGGCCACTTCGGCGTTCACGTCATCAATTATAGACTGTGCATCTGCAGCATTGATTTGAGCAGATTCCTGATTGAATGCTTTTTCAATGGCGAAATCACTAACAATTTCCCTAATCACATTACGAGATTCAGGGCTATGCCACATACAGTCTTGCAGCAACAGTAAATCAAGTGGGTTAATGGCATCGCGACCATTGTAGAAAGCACTCGCCTTCAATAACCGAACAGATTTCTTCCAGCGTCGGTCAGAGATGTATAGCTCACTTTCATGTTCATCAATTGTTTCAGTGCCTTCTGCACGCCGCTCAATCATAGTCTTGAGCTGGTATACTTTCTCGAAAATATCTTCAGACAACTTTATGTCATCAATGTGTAACTGCCAATCATCGTACTCTTCATCAGTGATCGCCAAGCCCGGTTCTAGCTCCTGGATAGTTGGGCCTTCCCCCATCAACATGGCTTTAAAATTTTGTTTTTCCTGAATACGATTCACAAACACCCTAACCAGCATCCTGTCATACAAAGCCTCTAGACCACTGTCTTCTTCAGGCAATTCATTGGACGCAGTTACCAACAGGCGCATAGGTACAGGCAGAACGTCTTGACCATTCTTAAAGGTTCGCTCATTTACGACTGTCAATAACGTATTAAGAATCGCCGGCCCTGCTTTCCATATTTCATCAAGAAATACCACTTGAGCAGTTGGTAGATAACCATCAACTAATCGGACATATTTTCCATTATCCTTCAGTTCCTGAATTGAAAGAGGGCCAAATACTTCTTCAGGAGTAGAGAATCGGGTCATTAGGTAATCGAAAAACTGGCTATTATCGAAAGCCTGAATCAATCGCTTAGCAATCAAGCTTTTTGCAATACCGGGAGGCCCTAATAGAAACACACTCTCACCAGCAAGCGCTGCGAGAAGACATAACTTAATTGTCTCTTCTCTTTCATATACGCCATTTGATAACGCTTTGATTAGCTTCTGAATCCTTTCAGAAACAAGCGCTTTATTAGGCTGCGCTCTTCTTGCCATTGTCAGCATATTTCCGACCTCTTAAGTTGTCATATCCCTGTACTTTCGTACTTATATTGAGGATAGACACAAACCACCGTATGTTACAATATTGTAAACTGAAATATTTAGTTACACTCTTTATATATCAAAGAGTTCAGCTTGCTACCAGAGCTCAATCTTTGTTTTCAAAAATGGGACGGAGTTAACACAACTGATAATGAGCTGTAAACAAAAAGCCAACAAACCACATAGAAATTCATAATTGATGAATTAGCATTGATTTATATATAGAGAGAGAATAAAAATTCGATTCAAACAGGCTTTTTATTTGTTTCTAACACTGAATATACGTACGATACCTGCATGAGGCGATGGCTTCGCTTGCACTACCGAAAAAAGGGTCAAATACAACTCATTGGTTCATCTTTAATATTGAAAGAAACGACAGAAAATTGAATTTATCCCCTAATAAATAAAACCCTTTGTTAGCGTTGAACGACTCTGCAAAGATGATGAAAATAGCCTTCACGCGAATATAAATACTCATTATGAGCTCACTATCTAAATTACCCACACGAATGACTGTTGTGGTTTGTATCGGCGTGCTGCTATCTGCACTCGTCCCTTCTAGCGGCAAACTCGATATTATCGTTTCTGTTCTAACCTTGGTTTTAATCATCATGTTGCTACGTGAAGATATGGAACAAGAAATGCGAGGATGGATGAAGTTAGCATTGGGTACTTATGCAATAGGCGTAACGGCCGATTTACTCGATGAAATACCCGAGCTGAATGATCATTGGCTAATTGATTCAAGCGACGACATTTTTCTTCATATTGGTGTTTTTCTCATATGTTTTTGCTTTATCAAAATGCTCGCTATCCACCGCACATTAATATCTAAACTCCACCGACAAGTTGAAGTTTCTCAAACTCTGGAAAAAAACCTCAGCCGCCTCGCACTTGAAGATGATCTAACTGGTCTTAATAATCGTCGTGCGTTATTTCGTCGGTTTGACGATATGGCAATCAATACCCAGCGCGGAATATTGGCCTATATCGATCTTGATAATTTTAAACAAGTGAATGACAAATTCAATCATCAGTGTGGTGATGAATTGCTGATCACCATTGCTAAATACTTATCCCAGACGGTACCCAAAGGAAGCCATATTTATCGTATTGGTGGTGACGAATTTGTTGTTTTACTGCCTTCTGATAACCCTAAGATTTGCCAAGCATGGATAAACGCTATATATGATATTTCCGCACCTATACGGGAAAGCTACAACATTGATGTCAGCATCGGATTATCCCCATATTACCCCGGAAATTTGAGTGATCCGGATTCAATCCTAGCTAAAGCTGATAAGGCGATGTATCAAGAAAAACAAAACAAGCGAACAACTTACGTATAATGGTTGTGCATTTGTAGATTCCAGATTCATTTGAGACCGGCTGTACAGTAAATCAATGAGTTAGGATAGAGATACCAGTTTGTCAGCAAGATTAATCCGGTTAATAGCAAGACCCAGTGCAAGATTCTGGCATTCAATGAGACTTTAGATATCTCAGTTGGAAAAGAGGCAAACTGAGACATTTAAATCTCCCACCTACCAACTTGCAGTATAGCAGACTATTTATTGATAAAAATATCAAATTCAATTACTCAATTGGTTGAAATTTTATTAACTCTAGACAAAAAAAAGCACCTGAAACATCAGGTGCTTTTTGCCGAAAATCATTTTTTCCTTCGTCGCTTACGCACTTCATAACTAGGCGATAACTGTTCATACCTATCAAGCAAATATCCCTCGGCACTCTTTGGATAAATCTCAAACGAGCCACAGTAACGGTCTTGTACTCTGACCAATGGCTCAATACCCGAACGCTTAAGAGCACAAAGACACTTAGTCTTACTCTTGTTATGACGGTGTGCCCAAGTATTCAAGATGAGATAACTATCTGTAATTTGCTTTAGGTCTTGAGTCAGAACTTGCTCCCTAGCTTCTAGAAAGACGACATCTACTATCTCTTTAAAGAACTGAGTCTGAATCAAGGACTGAACATTATCCCTGACAGTACCAAAGAAAGAAGGTAGCTCATCGATAGAAATACTCTTTCTCGAAAAGATGCGTTGTTCCAAATCCATGTACCTAGAGTCAAAAGCTTCCTTATCAACTAATAAGTTATCAAGAATAGTACCATTGTCATTAGCTAATCGAACCGCCGGCAGTTTCTGCTTGAAGATATCATCCAATATTTCGCTTTCACTAACTACAGCAAACTTACACGCTTTTGTAGCAAAGTCTGCATAAGGCAAGAATCCATCGATAGTTTTGTCAGTCATTGGAATCTGCGCAATCCTATTTACCACATCAGTAAAGTCATATAGGGCATACTTCCTTGCTGTATTCGGGTTAACTAGAGTAAACACACCTCTTTGATGCATTTCTTTCATACTACTAGGTTTCACTCCCAGCAATTTCAATACTTCTGTAGCCCGAACAAGCCCACCAACCTGATCACCAACCAACTTTATAGCAACTCCTTTGGTACTTTTTAAAATTTCAAGTTCACGCTCAGGAGATTCGAAGATAGGATAACGCCATTCATTTTCCTCACCAAAGTACTCAGTGCCGATAGCTAAATTCTCAGCTTCAAGATAGAGAGTTAAAAGAATCTCTTCCCCAACAATACTGCTTTCCCATTTCCACTTAGAAAGCAAAGAGTCCTTCAGTGACTTTCTTGCAGCTTCACTATTAAGCAAAACCCATGACTTATTCATCAATTTCATTACCTCAACTACTCGCATATCTCTTACGCGAATGTCTGAAGAGAACAGGTCTGTATCACGTACAGCTATTCTTGCGACCTCAAGTAGAGGAACTAGCAAAGTATCGTATCCCGATTTTTCTAAAATCCTTTGCTGCCAAAGAGGCACTGTAGATTCTTCAATATTCCAGTTTTTCGTAGATGAACCACAATGTATACAAGAACCTACAAAGCAGGTGTCAACTTGCAGTGGTTCACCACAATTTTGGCATGATTCGACTAACAACTGGTTGTGTTCTGGACAGACACAATACAGCGCATGCTGCCATTCATGTCGATGATGAAGTGACTCACTTAAACAGGTGGTACAGACCCTAATTGAATTTACTAGCATTTCAGTTGTACCTGTAACGCAGGGTGACCAAAGGCTTTCTGCCTGAGCAATAGTAAACACCTCTCTAAGCTTTGTTTCCTCAAGGTTTAGTACTCTGGATAACGTTGAGAATAACCTATTCTCAACAAAAGAGCCTGGTAGGCCAAAAAGGTTACGATGGCTATGTACTCCTAAGAAACGAAGTAATTCAGAGTATCTACATGCGTTTACAATAGATAAACGCATTAAGAACCCATGCACACTCTCGCCAGGTAATGGGGTCAGCCTTACTGCCAAAGATTGATTATTTCTTGCGCCTAAAATCATTTCCCAGCCCTTCTCATTAAAGCCTTAATCTCAGGTTTCTTCGCATTAAATGGATTAATCCCAATTTCTTTATAGCGATACCTGAAATATGTTGAAAATGCGCTGGAAAAGGCACTTAGTTCCAAAGCTTCAGCTTCATTCTCTTTAGCTACCAACAAAGCTTCTGTGGCAAGCTTTTTAACCATAGCAATGCTTCCTTCTGTCGCGAGATAAAGACGCTCTAAGTCAATACCTCTAAACTCCACAGCTACGTGCATTGGACAGTTTTTCATCAGATGCTGAATGAAGATTCGAAAATATTCTGAAGATTGAGGACTATGCATATTTAAGTTCGGAAGCTCGTAAACATTGTAAAGTCTTCGAAATTGCCGATTAATTTTAAATAAGTTAGCAACCTCCTCCGTGCCAGAAATAACTATCGGGATCCTCATTTCTTTCATGAAACCTTTATAAAAATTAGCAGTTCGAACGGCTTCTGTCGTTGCTTTACACTCAAATAAGTCCTGGAATTCATCTAGGATGATTACAATCACCCCTCGCTCTACTAGCAATGTTTTAAGCCTTGTTCTCATTAAATCGGCAGTACCAGAATCAGGTTTTAAAGCCCCTAACTCATGGAGCAAGTTACTGTAAAAACTCTTGGGTGTTGTTATCGTTTTTGTCGTAATGTAGATCACAGGTAACTCATCAGAATTACTTGGAATCTGACTTTGCAGTTGCTGCTTGAATACACGGCATACAGTACTTTTTCCCACACCTGTTGGCCCAGTTATAGCAACAGATTCAAACTCATGATCACCCGAGAAACATAACGCCTTTTTTAAGAAAGCGATAGCCGCTTTAAAGTGAGGGTGTTGAACGCATGATGATTTGAAATCAATGAGTGATTGATCACGATACTGCTCTAAAATACTACTCTTCATCATCACTCCATATTTTCCCAGTCGTCATTTAAGCCTTCAAAGGGGTCAAGTCCTTCTAATGATTTTGCAGCTCCCAGCAGTTGATTTATCTCACTATGAAGCTGCTCTCCTGATATAGCAGGGTTTGCCTGTGACCTATTTCTATCTTGTTTATTTTTTCTATCACGGGCTTCCTTCACTTCTTTAGAGCCTCGTGTCCTATCCTGGTAATTTGTTCTTTCGTTGTCATTGTCACCGATTAAAATTCCCTTAATAAATTGTGTTTCACCAAGGGACATACCATCTACTACCGCTTTGTTTGTGCATGGAACCATTAGGTACTCTTGGTGAGAAGGATCACACACGAGAACATGTGACATATCAGAATGAGTAATGAAGATTTCAATTTTTGGATTTTTCTTGTCGCTTGGTTTACTGATATAACGGTAAATGTTTCGTAACTGATCGCTGTGATATTTTAAGCCCTTGTACTGAACACCACGAATGGGATCCAATGACACCGTTGCACACCTTGGGTAAGTCATTCTGATAACATTGGCGCTTTCCGGTACAGAGTAACCATACATGTCGATCCCTTTTTTCCAGACGTTAAGTGGCGTGTCACCGTTTAAACCTCGATGTGGACGCAGGTGGTAGTCCCGTAAAATATAATGGTATAGCTCATCTTTAAACTGACTAACTGTCAAAGAAGCGCTCCGTTTTAACGTTTCATCGGGCTCCAAATCACTGGCATAGCGACTAGCTGAGATATAACCAGGTAACTGCTGAAGAAAGCTCTTCCTCATCGTTCCGAAAAAACGTTCGATAAACGGCTTTTTCCAAGGCTGCCTAACTTTTGCTGTATCTCTCGATATATCGCATAAAGCCAATAATTTCGTAAATGCAATCGAAGTATATGCAGCCCCAGCGTCAGCGATTACCTGTGACGGTTTCCCGAACATGGGCCCCTCTTTGTAGATAACTTAAGCAAGCGACAATTGATAGTTCACAGAAAGCAATTGAGTTATTTATCAAAGCTTGAGGGAAAATCTATACAAGAGGCTACTATACCAAATAGCTGGCGTTTACGTTTGTTGTGATTCCATCAAAACGCACTGCTGGACAGAATGTCAGTAACATACAAACTAAGCGAATCATAAATAAATAATCTCAAGTATCGTTATTGTGTAGTGGTTTCCTACCAAAATTCAACAACATCATATGTGGTAATTGATTATTCAAAGCTCCGGTACACTGCTTAAACTTTTTCGTACTCCACTTATGCAAGTGCCAATACCCGCAAGCAGCTATCCCTCCCAAAAGAAACGCAATAACAATACTTTCAGTGCTAGGGATTTTATAGGGGGGCTCAACCTGCCACTGACTTAAGAAGGGTGTTAGCCCTAAAAAAATAAGGTGTCCAATAGGAACTACTAACAAAATCAGATTAAACGTGCCCATGACCTCCCTAGTTATCGGCTGATGTATCCGCTCACTCCAAGCATCCCAACAGATTCCCTGAGTAAAGAAACAGGTTGCCCGTCATTGATATCCTGAATTTCCTGCTCCGTTTCTCTGATACGCGACATATAAAAGCGTATGATAGAGAGTTTTAAACAATTACGCTGCTCAAGCCATAGCAACGATAAGTTTATTGAAGCAAAAAAACCAAAGGCGATAATAATGCTATTCACACCAGGTTCGAGAAGCTTTTCCATGAAAGCGGGTACCAAGACTATAGCAACAACAGCACCAATATATTTAACATCATCAAAAGTTGATAGCGAATAAATTTTTAACGTGCTTTTATAACTATCCAACTCTTGGTATAGAATCTCAGTTTGCTTATTAGTATCCATATCACTCAATTCCTAACTTATAGGCTTCCCAGTCATTTTATAAAGCACCAACTGCTTTACTGCTAAATCATGCATTGTAGAAATCAGAGTGCTAGCATAAAAACACATCCACTAGGTAAGTTTGCCCTCTTCCATCTAATCCACAACATTATTCTAGATCTTGTTAATTTTTACTTATCATACAAGTGTTTAATGAGTTATCCACGATGGTCAGAGGGCAATAATACTTAGTCGCTGCCTTTAAACTCTTTTTCTTGGCTCCAAATCATACCCCATACGCTTAAATATTGGTGAAAGTAACTCTATACCTAAAGCCTCGTGAGCCTTTACAGCTGACTGGAATTTGTACCAATTGGTAGCACGCTTTTCGACATCAACTCTCCAGAGGTAAGCATCATCAAACAAATTAACTTTTGAAAATATTCCGTCGTGAGAATCTTTAAATCCTCTAACTTTGGTGTAGATTGCCTCATCAAACCAAAGACGCTCATTAAAATCATCCCACCCTTGAAGTGTCTCTTTGTATTTTTCTATTCTTTCATCACGATGACGAACCTTACTACCACTGTATGTGTTTCCTTGAATAACTATAAGTTCAGACTCCAGTTCACTCCACTCATCACTATTATCTACTCCCCTGTCATCAGCAAGGTAGCCACAATATTTCATAAATAGTGCTTTAGCTGCAGCGGTAAAGCGCACGCGATTATTTACTACTGGGTTTACTAATCTATTATCATCCCAGATATGGCTTACCCAATCAGGATGATGTTCACCATCGGCATGGCCGATATCTGGTTTTAGATCAATGCCAATGTTATTGAAATAATCGTACCAACCAACAAAATTTTGGTGTGCCCAGGTATCTACAAATGCATGAGTCGCGATGCCTATGCGATAAAAGCGTGTTCGTTCTGGCGCATTAAATGCAGCGTCCAGCATTTTATTGACATTGTCATTATCTGGTGTTGTGTTGAGAATATGCATTTTACCATCTTTACGACAGGCACTATCTGCTTCGGGGTTGCCTGGTACAAAATGAAAGATGGGATAAATGCGCATTAAATCATGCTTTGGCTTTAAGATGTTCATTGTCTGACTAATGAAATTCTCATACTCTGAACCATCACTTTCGTCTTTTATCACCAGACATACATCATTATCATCAACGTATTGGGATGCATAAGCTATTATCTTCGCTTCGCCGTCCTTAAAACCTGCTCTTTTTGCTATCAGTCCAGTTATCCAATAGTGGAATTCGATGTCCATTCTCATTCTCCTTCTACCTAGCTTGGTATCTTCCCTCCGACTGCAATACTGGAAAGGTTAATTTGAGTATAGAAATCACTGCTGGTTCAATTTTAAAAATTAGAGGTTTACATGATATACCTCAAACTTTTAACCCTAAGAAAAGTGGGCAGGTTCCCTGTGACATTCTGGCATTTTCAAGATAAAAACAATGAATCGAGTGATTAACTGTAGAAGTAGGAATTAAAGCGATATGCAGTAAGCCATATAACGAAAAACAGAAAGAAATATATATCAGTTACACCTTTGGGAAAGAAGGTAATAAACCGGAAATGCCCAAAGAAAGCCGGAAAGACTTCTAGATGGCTGAACGGCATAATGGGAATTTTACCTGTTCTTAATCATGAACTTAAGGGTCTAGCGGTCTAAAGACTTCATGGTTATGTCAAACGGGCTTTTTCAAAAGCAAGTGATTTAGGCTTCGGTGGTGGTAAATGATAAAAATGAGAGAAAAAACCATGTTACGCTGTCACTAGGGGTTATGAAATCTTTCAAAACGTTGAAAAGCTAGAGTTACGCCCTTTTACGTAACTCTCCTTTGAATACTTCTTTGTCACGGTATAGAAGATATTCTGATTTTTCGGATAACTTTATCTACTTCAAATAACATATTAAATTCACTACTCCAGTACACTTGTTAGACTTTTCTGCGGACAAGTGCCATTAGTTTATGAAAAAATGGGCGTACTTCACGCTACCTCAAAATGTATGCAATCAAAGACTAGGGCGAAACTTTATTTCCAGAAAATGTATTATTACCAACGCACGTCAAGACAGCATCAGGAGTAGAACGATCCCAAGTCCATGTACTGCTACCAGATATCGATTGTGAATTTCCATCAAAAGTGACATTGGCATCTTCGGTTACAGAGCCTTGATCCTCACTATAAGTAAAGGTGTTATTTACAATTAACACGTCATTCACGCTATCAATATCCAGAGACCTGCCTAACAAAGAAACCATGTAGGTAGAATAAGGTTCGACAATATTAATAGAGATTCTAGTTGTACCTGTTTCCCCGATGCATGTTCCAGGAGGATCACTCATGGTTACGGTTTCAGATACTTCTCCGTTCCATATACCACACAGTTTATCCCCGACCTGAGTGACACTGATATCACCACTAGCAAACGTCCCTAAGTTTCTATATTCCGCCTGAATTCTGACAATAGAATTAGGCTTGACACAAATATCAGGGGTTGGATGATCATAAGCCATAACATCCCCAGTATCTCTGAATTCTCCAATAAAACCATTATTTTGGAAAAAATTAACCGTTAATGCGCATGTAGATAATACAGTCGTTATATCACCGTTAGGAAACAAACTGCAGGCGGATTGTAAAGCACCACCTAAGTTGGTCTTCGAACCCAAGTTTTTTAATATTTTTTGAAGTCCGTCCGATATTATTTTATTAACCAATTCGTCTGTAATTGGAGTTGTAACCGTTTCGAATGGATCATCGAATAATTCCGCATACTGTTCAAATAAACGGGAAGGATCGAGCTTTGAAAAAGCTATAACTATACGTTTTGCAATTGTTCCAATGATTTTTGATGCTGCCACATCCGCGCCTCCTTCACACAGGGACTGTGCTGCGGGAAATTTGCCGGTAACAGTAATGTTTGTTGTCTCTAAATATTTAATACTGCTAGTATTGGTCGATAATGTGAGATTATTGCTTAACGTCGGTATTAATGAAATAGGTATCGTGATGAGTTTTTCTGCCAAGGTAAATGAGGCCGCCTGAAGCGAGCATGTCGTTGCAAGTAATGGATACTTGACCACCATCGCAAGACATGATGGCAGCAACCAATTGGTCGTCCCATCGAGGATATCACCGACCCCCTTCAGAGAATCACTTAACTGTGAGAGCTTTGTCGCGGTATTGTTAGAACAGGTCTCTTTCGGTTTCAGAGCCACAGAAGTCAATATTTCTTTCTGTGAGTCATCAACAGTAAACCCATTAGCAACCGCCATTTGTGCGAATGTATTCCGTTCGTTGTCATTCAATGACTCAACAAAGACAGCAAGGCTATCAAGGCTGTCTATATACGACTTTGATGAACCATCCATCACGGCTTTTAATGTATCAGCATCTTCAGTTCCAGCACCAGTCGTGGTAAACCAGTCACCATAGGTATTATTTAACAATGACAGCTCGTGTTTCGCTATTGATATTTTACCAATTAATTGAGAGTAAAAGTCGTTGAGTGTTTGAGCTGGGGGTACTTCAATTTCCCATTGTTCTAGGATGTTATTGTCAGGGCCGACTATTTCAACTGTTGTTGGAGCAGAATCACGACTTGTCAACCCTGATGAGCTTTCGGGCACAATAAACGTGGCATACCCAGGAATAACCCTATTAATAGGAATTTGTTGATTAAATATCCTTAGTTCAAACTGGGTATCGATATCCAAAAGCGACTCAGAGAGTATTACTACAACAGTATTGGGTTGAGGTTGGCTCTGCGTTATATGAGATGGCCAAGTTTCCCCCTCTAGAATCATGCCCTCAATTATTTCAGCATCCGTCTTATCAACTACCCCATTCAAATCAATATCCGCGTTAAACTTACTGTCATCATCAAGTAAAGAGGTCGTTTCAACATGAGATTTTATCAAGTCGGCGTCGATCTGATCGATGGTGCCATTGTTATCGACATCACCAAAGCTAATACCAAGGAAGTAAGGTGGAAAGGTTCCATCAGCGACATTGATTACAATACCACTCGTATAAGTTTGTGAAGTACTGCGATCAGTTGCAATTAGTCTGATTGGGTACACACCAGATGTTGCAAATGAAATTTCAATTTCTTCTCCAATAAGCTGCCTACCGTCAGAAACTTCCCAGATAAAATTAAAGTCCCCAGAAGTATTGTTAGCTTGAAAAGCGGCGCGTAATAAAAAAACCGTATTTACACTACCTAGTGATTTTTCATATTCAATAGCTAACGTCCGTTCTTCAGATGGTGGTGATTGGCTGATTTCTGTATTATCAGAATCACCACATGATGAAAGAAAAACAATTAATAACAATACCTTAATGTAACCGTGAATATATTTATGCTTCATTACGGTGTACTCAAACGAAGACTTGATGGTAAGTATTATCTGAAAAATATAGAGAGCCAGTCTCACTTATAAGAAACCACAGATAATACAGTCTAATTTGAGCGTCGCACAAATTAGCCCTAAAAGTGACAGTTACAGGTTAATAACATGCTATTAGTTCATTTTCGCATGATTAAAGCCGAAGCATATGGTTGCCAGACAGGGATGCCGAGGAGACCGAACAAGGGCAGTTGACTTGGGTGCATCACTACAGCGGCGGTTCCAACGACATGGGCACCAGTTGTTTCGGTCGCTGGGCATACCACGATGATGGTGACGCCTCTGCAATCCCTTATTAGCTTTGAGCAGTTTGCGGCGATAAAAAAACACCTTAACTGGTGCATGACGTCGGCGGGGGGATACCATACCCCGCCGTATACTCATTTCGTTTTGCACTCGTTCATCATGCACATTGATTATCCCCCGATTAATATGCAAACTATTGTAGATAACATTAAGCAGGGAATGACCATGAAAGTAGTGCGCAAAGCGGAAAAAGATTGGGTGAACATCATAAATTCGGCGAATGGCAATATCGACCTCTACTCGCCCTTCCTCTCAGATTGCCGCACGCTAACAGCACTGACAAAGGCGGCGAAACGTTTTAAAAAAGAAAAGAAACAAACGAACTCTTTCAGTTGCAAAGTCTATACCTTCAGCGATCGCCATTATCATGTTTCAAACTGGTATCAACTTGATGCCATGGAGTCCCTTCTAGAGGCTGGCGTAGAGATATACATGGTCGAGAACCTGCACCTCAAGGCACTGGTTGTCGGTCAGGATTTGCAAGCATTCGGCTCCCAAAACACTACAGCCAAAGGTCAGAAAATAAACCGCGAGCTTGGTGCTATCTACACTGAGGTTACCAGCGAGGATACCCAAAAATACTTCAATGAACTTGGTCTTGAAGGCGGACTCAACCCCATCGATATAGAGACGATCCTACGATGGAAGAAAAAACACAAAGTTGCCAAGACCATCGAAGAGGCAAGGGAAAAAGCCCTCAGCGACCTGATGGCGGACGAACCGCCGCATCAACGTCCCGCCAAGAAAAGGTCACAAGAACAAATAGGATTACCCGACCGCCCACGCGGGACAAAAGCCTCAGGTTCCCGTCAGACTGACACCGCGTATGACCTGATTATCTTGACACCTTCCGCTGGTGATTACGTTATCCGACCCAGCAACACTGCAGAAAACCTAGATAAAAGTTTTTTCGAAGCGCTGGATAGAACGGTTGAGCAATCAGGCAAGATCAAAAAAGGCAGCATTGTACCCATATTCCACCCCGACGCGTATTGGACTTTTACTAGGATCAATAAAAACAGCATCACAAAGTTCACTCGAAAGATACAACGAAAGAACATTTCCATACTCAATGATGAGGTCAAAGGAATCGTCACGGTAGATAGCTTCCGACGCTTGCCGGAGGATGGTGCCACCCACTGCCTGACCATCAAGGAAAATGTCAGTGAAAAATGGGTCAAGTTGCGCTTTTCGATGACAGATAAAGGTGTCAAAACAATAAGTCGGCCAGAATTTTTGCAAGAAACCCCAATACTCAAAAAAATAGCTAAAAAGGTTAAAACCGTAGCAGGACTGACAGACATTTTAAACAAAGTACTTTATGCAAAAACAAACGAATACAATATTGGTTTCGAGAATGCAGAAAAAGTCTTCCAAAAACGCATTAACCATGAAGAGCGCTACTTCAATATGCACTACGTCAATCGTTTCGGAATTCCCTACCTCGAAATGGAACCAGCATGACAACCAACTGAATTAGCCACTTATGCACCGCGGTATTTTGTCATAAAGCGCTCTTTGGTGATTAAATGACCGCGGCCTGCAATCATCTCGTCCCAATCCTAGCTAAAGGAGCGCGACAAAAATTCTTTGAAGTAATAGCTGGTTAAGATCTTGTAAGTCCCTGCATGCCCAGTGATGAGCTTTACTGGAACCACATTTCGACAACAGCTCGCCCGCACAAATGGGACAATATGCACGCTCGCCCTTGGTCGAAGGTACCTGCAGCCCCTCGCTATCTAATTCAAAAAACATAATCTCAAAATCATTTAAAAACAGTCAGTTAATATAACCCTTAAAAAATCCTATTAACTTGGCGGCATTCGCCTGTTATCTGTACTCTAGTTTACTTTCGATTTGAAAGCTAAAGCTCAAATAAGCTTGGCAAAAGCATTCCAGGCAGATTCAGCTATGAAAGTCCCAAAAGAACAATAGTATTGTGTTGAATCCACCGAATCTAACGTAGCAATCCTCTCTGAGGATTAACTTGTCTCTTTAGTTGCTCCAGCCTTCTGACATGACTCAGTAAGCTTGCCCAAAAATCCAACATCCCCCCTCTCGAGCAGTCATTGTCCAAGAATGAGTATTCTACTTTTATACACTTTGGGGTGAATCCACCACAACATATATTACGCAGATATGACTGGAATACCGATTGTAAATCAAAGAGATCACTCATCTTCTGGGTATTGTGTCTTACTTTCCTCGTCTCAGATACACCGACAAACACCAGTATCTAACACTGTACCAATCGGTTAAGAGGCTGCTCTGGCTGACAAACAAACCGTACTCATGCATCCAAGCTGATAATTCAAGCTCATCCCGAGCATGCACCTGATGCTCAAGAAACAAAATATCTGAACATGCCATAATTCGCCCTCTTTGTGCTTGCATTAAAAAGAAAAGCAACTACTGTATATAAAAACAGCATAGTTCAACTCGAGGTACATCTCGCTATGGCCAGATATGATGAGAAGAAAATCACATTAACTCCTAGGTATATTGAAGCCCTACACGAATTACTTGAAGCTGAACTCGAGATGATGCAACAACAGGATGACAACAATCGTGAGTGTTGGGCCTGGGGGATCTGCACCATCAATAACCTCTGTGAACAAAACCATTTACAGTTTGAGTTTGGCGATGAAGGCTCTAGACCGAAAGGTATGAAACGTAATACGTGTGTTCGAGAAAACTGTTAACTGTATCTGAATTCCGAGGCCATGAAATGAAGCACATTGTTCTCAATAGAATAAAAACACCTGACGGTACAGTTTTGATCAGCAAGCACCGTCACGATTATGTCTCTCATCTTGATGCCAACGGCAAGTGCTACATGGTGGATGGAGGCACTGACTACCTTAGACGGAACGTCAATATCGAGCCTTTTGAAGAACAATCTGTCTATTCTGACGCACCTCACACTGACATAAGGCAAGGCTTTTACTGGGGAACACGAGGTAAAGACGGAGATCAACCTGTTCAATTCAAGCCGCTGGAACAGCTCGATACATCACACATTGAAGCTATTATTCTGACACAGACCCACTTAGCAAAGTGGAGGTTAGACATTTTTGAAGCCGAGCTATTATTCCGTAAGGCTAAAATGGAACCATCCCCCTAGCAAGCTTCTTTGACTTTTTTGCAACTAAGCACGGTCTTCACTACAAAGAGATATACATCGTACAAGCGACAGAGGCTTTATGATTTAGCCTTAACCAGCTTAGATCTGTCAGTTCCACTTAGAAAAACCGTATTAGCTCAGTTAATGTAGCGAGTTAGACAAGCCAGTAAATGCAGTTGGATGTAAATCTTAAGAGGAACTTCCTCCTGATTACCATATGCCGGCATGTTCTGTGACGTCTATTGATATAGAAACTGCGGTATATCATTGTTTTGAAGCTGTTTTGCGATGGCAACTTCAACATCGACTATCTCTTTACGGATTTCTTTTATATCTAGCATGAGTTTTTGCTTACGCTTCGTGGTCGAATGAGAGGCGATCATCCAACCGATTACCCACAATCCACCAGTAAAAACAGAAACGGCTAGATGAACAATATGGCTTGTTTTTTCGTTGTTATAATCCAACTCAGCTTGATTTAGCTTTTGCTGTAATTCAGATCTGTACTTAATCAGTTCTATCTTGTTCTTCATAATTTATTTGTTTTTAATCAGTGCCTTACCCATACTTCTAGTAAAGGTATCCTTATACTTGGACATTTTACCATATTGCTATTTACACTTGATCTAGACTTTTCTAATTTAGCAAATTATTAATTGGCGACTTCCCTACAACGTGCCAGTCAAGCTGGCACGTGATATTTACTCTCAGATTCTTTTCGGCTAGTTAGAGTTGTAAGGATAACTTACCCATCATCCTCAACTTTCTGCGTGTTCTTACATGCATCCTGGCTCAGGCTGAATCCGCTGCAACCCCAGAAAGAACCGTATTTCCCAGTTCGCTTTTTCATCGGCCTGCCGCATTCATCACATATCTTGAAGGAGTGTGAACAACCTGGATTTTGACATTGGCTAGTGCCACGGGAATCGATTGATGGCGAGCCACACTTCTCGCAACTTCTAGCACGACCGACTTTGCAGCCTTTACCAGTACTACACACATAAAACTGGCCATGCTGACCCTCGATCCTTTTCAGGTAACCATCAACACAACTTGGGCACTTGAAAATTTTCCGGTAAGCATCTTTGAATGAGTCGGAATAAATACCTACCTCATACTTAGGTTCGAGCAGTTCGGTAATAAACTTCGAGGGAGAAGAGGGATCTGCAATGATGTAGCACTTCTTCTTGGCCCTAGTGATACCAACATAGAGGAGGCGTCTTTCTTCAGAGTCAGGGGAGCTATCGAGAGATGGAAGTAGAGCTTCAATGATTGCGTTTTCCTGCGTATCACTTGGGAAACCATTCTTACCCTGTGTAAAGCCAATCAAGATACAATAATCAGCTTCAAGCCCTTTAGACTTATGGAAGCTCCAAAAATGAATGTTGTTGCAGTGTCTAACACTTGACAGTTTTTCTCTGGCATCACGTAATAAAAAGTTATACCGCGCTATTACAGCGATACTCCCCTTACTGTCTCGACTTCTTATCTTCTTAACGACATCGACCACTTTACTATAAAGTGCATCCTCACCATTGACCTTATCATCCAGCAGGTAGACTTGAGGCTCATCTACTTGGGTATGAGTTTCAATGTCCTTTTTGAACTGGTTCGGGTTCTCCATAACAAAACGGCCGGCAGTCGTTGCGATGCTGTTGTTGTACCGGAAGGTTTTCTGCAATTTGGTTTCCGTATATGACCCTATCAATTCACTGAACGCTGTTGTTAACTCGAGTTTACCCCCAGAGAATCGATAAATTGACTGCCAATCATCACCAACAACAGTCAAAGAAGGGTTATCACTATGCTCAATGATGGTGTTGACCAAGTTCATACGCGCAGATGATATATCTTGGAACTCATCAATTAAAATATATCGCCACTGAGGTTTGAAACTCCCCTCTTTAACCAACTCTGTTGCTTTGATAATCATGTCATCAAAGTCGATGGAAACCTGTGACTCAAGTTCTTCAACGTAACCTTGATGTAAAGACCATAAAAGCTCAGTCGCTCCCTCTGGAGAAACAATTTGCTGACTCTCTAGCCTAGTGAATATCTCTTGATACCCAAGTTGCTCTGTTCGAATAGCAGCTAATGCTGTTCTTAGCAAAGCTGAGCCCTTACCGACATAGTCACTTTCTTTGAGCGTAGTAAGGATTTCTTCTTCACTTAATCGATTAAACGGCACCCCGGCGTCTTCAAGAAGGAGCTTTAATCGGTCATTCAACGTCCCTTCTTTCCAATCATAATGATAGGTCTCGAGCAAAGTTGTCCCATAGGACTCATGCAACTGACGCTTTCGTTTAATCGATTGATTGTACTGTTCGGCGTCGATGTCAGGGCGTGTTGAACCATCACGACTGATGCCAAAGTGCTCTAGATAAATATCGGTTCCAGAAATATGGAAATCAGGCAGATAATCAAAGCCAACATCAATCCTTTTCTTAGCTAGATATTGCGCTTCATATTCGTACTCTACGCCGTTGATAAACAGAAAATTAGCTATAAGTAACTCTTGATAGCCCTTAACTTTGTCACCCTTGAGTGTCGTAAATTCATTATCACGCACGTACCTTTGGTAATCAGCAGCATCTGAAAAACTCAACGGGTCAAGGGGAGGATTCAGTAACTCAATAAGAGTGGGGATATTCGCAGTATTCGATGTTAGGTAGTCTTGTAGCCAACGGGTGATCCAAATATCTAGCTTGTTATCGGATTCTGCAAAGTCGCTCAATCTTATCCTTTCTCCACAGCCCTTAAGGATATGGAGTCCAAGAGCATGAAAGGTGGAAGCTTTAGGATCTACTGTTAATTCAATTCGACTTTTTTCTGCTTTCTCTTTTATTCGTTCTTCAAGTTCAGCTGCTGCCGTCTTGTTATAAGCCAGAATAAGAATTTGATCTGCAGATGCTAATCCCCTATCGATCAAATCAAGAGCTTTAGCGACCATTACTGATGTCTTGCCTGTACCTGCAGCAGCAAGCACCATATTACGGTCGTTATTTCGAATGACGCCCAGGCGTTGCTCCTCTGTTAGAGGGTTAGACTCGACTAAGTCATAGAAGTGGCCCCTTTGCTGAAGCTGGTACCCTTCATGTATATGCCTAAGAG
The DNA here is from genome assembly GCF_052873915.1 of Photobacterium sp. DNB22_13_2. Lineage (NCBI taxonomy): Bacteria > Pseudomonadati > Pseudomonadota > Gammaproteobacteria > Vibrionales > Vibrionaceae > Photobacterium > Photobacterium sp. DNB22_13_2. The sequence continues at coordinate 1,148 of NZ_JBNNXU010000012.1, read as the reverse complement.
CTGTAGCCTCTAGTGGGTAGGTCTTGCGAATCACATCAACAGTCCTCATCACCGAAGGTGAAAAAAAAGATGTCATCGTGGGCCGCTGTCTCATCAAAAATTCAACACGAGAGCATATTTCTGTAAGCTCCGGCAACTTTAAATCCCTGGGGTAATTCACCAAGGCATGTTCATGAAAAGTACCAGCCATTAACTCAACACGTACCTGAACATGTTCAGCGATGTTGCTATTCAACACTTCTATCAGACTCGAGTAATCTCTCTTGCTGAGTCTACTGAAGCTAAGCTGGTCACCAAGATTTAACTTGTAACCAAATATCGACTTTTCGAGGGACGCAAAGTTATCTAAGTCTTTGATAGGAAATGATTGGGTAATCTGGCCTTTCTTAAACAAAGTGATTGAATCGGGAGTTATCTCCAGAGAATCAAACTTGTTTAACCAACGTCCCAAAAGATTACATGAAATTTGATTAGAGCTCGTTACCACTGCTTACTATCCTGCCTACAACTCAAAGGCGAACGAGTGACTCAGTGAGAATCACTCATAGGGATAGCCGATGCTACCTAAGTATTGATACGGTTTCTATATGGTTCTGGTAACAATTCATGATGGTTACTGATGCAGCAACTCACCTCAAGGTTAAGCACCGCTCTTACAAGTTGTAACGCTTGTTGAGGTTAAACCAAAAGCAGCAGCACCGAAGAAAGTATCATTCGAAGAAGTGCTCAAGCTTGGCAAGCTCGCAGAGGATCTATCAGAATAATTCAAAAGCAGACCTATTGATACAGCAACCGCCGGCAACCTTGAGACTTTTGCAGCATGTGTAGAGAGTCTGTCGAATTCAGATTACCGAATAGTCCCTAAATAAGCATAGATTTGAATGCTTATATTCATCACCAATAGCACCCATTGGGTGTAAAAAGTGCAGAGATTTAAGTTTATTCGGTGCAAAAAATGCGGTGACTTGCTTTTATTCGGTGTAAAAAGTGTGTATTGATCGCCTCTATATGAGGAAATGCCATGACTGATGGTAGTCACAAATGCTGCATCCAGCATATGTGACACGTCATTGTCGGATAGGCGACACCTGTTACCAAGTGCCGCCCTCCTAAGAACCGTACGTGCAACTTTCACTGCATACGGCTCA